>NZ_PJAS01000052.1 GCF_002836735.1 Psychrobacter sp. 4Bb
ATACAAAGTGTAATTATTTATTATAATTTGTATTAGTATTATTACTAAATGTTCAATGCCAACTATATACTAATAGTTTTATATAAACAAAAAAATTTACATATTTTTCTTAATTAAACATCAACTTAGCTCTTTAAAACTAATAGCGGAACTCAGTCAAGCTCACTACATCTATCGAAAAATGTCGGTAGTAATTTTCAGGTTAAATAACGGACTTAAATATAATTAAAAGAGCTCAATGGCAATATCAACATAGGTTTGCGTTAAATGACATAATATTCATAGAGAGCAATAACAAAAAAACCGCTAAGCAAAAGCTTAGCGGTTTTTTTTATTACCATTCTAAAGTTTACTGATTTTTAGCATAGACTGGTAATTCTGCACAGATAGCTTCTACTTTAGCGCGTACTTCAGTAGCAATCGCTTCATCACCGCGGCTGTCTAGTACGTCACAGATCCAACCTGCCAACTCGCCCGCTTGTGCTTCGTTGAAACCGCGAGTAGTAATAGCTGGTGTACCGATACGGATACCAGAAGTCACGAATGGTGATTTTGGATCGTTTGGTACAGCGTTTTTGTTGACAGTGATGTGTGCTTCACCAAGCCATTTGTCCGCTTCTTTACCCGTCATTTCTTGCTTAACGAGACTGATCAGCATTAGATGGTTTTCAGTACCACCAGAGATGACTTCATAGCCGCGCTCTTGAACTACTTTTGCCATTGCTTGCGCGTTTTTCACTACTTGCTGCTGATACGTTTTGAAGTTATCTTCTAACGCTTCTTTAAAGCAAACCGCTTTTGCCGCGATGACATGCATTAACGGGCCACCTTGGTTGCCTGGGAATACAGCTGAGTTTAGCTTTTTAGCCAATACTTCATCACGCGACAAAATCATACCTGAGCGTGGGCCACGTAGGGTTTTGTGCGTCGTCGTTGTAACCACATCAGCGAAAGGTACTGGGTTTGGATAAACACCACCAGCAACTAGGCCTGCAACGTGAGCCATATCGACCAATAGATACGCGCCTACTTCGTCCGCGATGTCACGGAAACGCTGCCAGTCGACTACTTGTGAGTATGCTGAAAAACCCGCGATGATCATTTTTGGCTTATGCTCACGCGCCAAGCTCTCTACTTGATCATAATCAATAAGGCCAGTGCCATCTACCAATCCGTACTGTACGGCATTGTAGTTCAAACCTGAGAAGTTGATATGTGCGCCATGCGTCAAGTGACCACCAGCGTCTAAGCTCATGCCTAGTACAGTGTCATTTGCTTCTAGCAATGCTAAAAATACGGCTGAGTTTGCTTGGCTACCAGAATGCGGCTGAACGTTCACATACTCTGCACCGAACAATTCTTTAGCGCGGTCAATAGCCAATTGCTCAACTACATCCACATGCTCACAACCACCATAATAACGCTTGCCAGGATAGCCTTCTGCGTATTTGTTGGTAAGGTCAGTACCTTGTGCTTCCATCACTGCTTGTGAGCAGTAGTTTTCAGAGGCGATAAGCTCGATGTGGTTTTCTTGACGAACGCTTTCTGCGGCCATCGCTTCAGCAAGTACTGGATCAAAATCTTTGATAGAAATATCTTTAAACATAGTGATGTCCTAAGTAGTGACTGTCATTAAAAAACGTCATTGAAAAGAAGCTTATAGCCTGCCCACAATAAAACAACTACTGCGTCAACGTCGCTGAAGTACTATTAATACCTCTGCACGCTGTTTTTCTGCAGTCTGTTTTATGGTACGACCATTATTGTGAATGGAGTCTATTAGCAAAGATTAAAATAAGAATAAATACAGGCGACTGACCTGTTATTAACTTGACTGATTCGTCAATAAAATCGATGTACATTTGCATCGATATCATCGCGAAAGATTAAGTGTAACATGAAAATTTGTGCTGTGAGCGCAAAAAAACCTCACCTTAAGATGAGCGAATTAAATGCCTATATAACACAGATAAATAGCCAATAAAATAAAGGATTTACCCGTTGAATGTTTTCGCCAATATGCCTTTTTATGCTGATTTAGGCCTAAAATATTTTTAAGCGTGGCTAGATATAGTCAATTTAATATGATTTCGATACAAGGAAACCGAGTGTAGATGTATATCAAATACTTTAAGCGAGGTTAACCCAGTAATACTTTTATAGTGGAGTGACTATTATAGTGAAGTGATTATAAGAACGCCGGTAGGAACGTTTCGCTAATCATAAGCGTGCGACCATACCAATCATAACGCGTTTGTCGTTGCCAACCGTCACTCGTATGACTGATAAAACGCTCATTTGGCAAGGTACGGCGACGCTTAAATAACACGTAGCCGATAGGTGTGTTTTTCAGATGCTGAAGACGACGAGACTGACCTTTTAAACTGTTTAAAGGAAAGATGCTCTGTGCTTGGACCCATGGTATTTCATCATTACCATACAGCTGCACTTCCCGTACCCATGCCAGCATTGGACGATTTAGCATCATGCCTTGTACACCCAGCTGCTTTTTTTGAGCTAAAGTCAGCGAACGATAGCCTTCAAAGCTGCGTTTTACGCGCAGCGGCTGCCCTGCCTTCTCTTCTAATATCGCAGTGAGAGAGCCTTCAGCATTTAGCCAAGGTAAGAGTTCAGTAGGAGGTAAATCATTGGTAGAACTAAAAGAATTGCTGGTCATAGTTTATAGCTATTATTTTTTATAGGGTGTTTAACAATTAAAAGGTACATACGAATAAAAGCAGAGTGAGTCACAGCTGATTGCTATTATAAATTACTGCTATTAGGCACTACCATCAAATTTAGGCATATTGTCTGCATTAAAAGGCAGAGCTTCAAAAGCCTGCTGACGATACTGCGCCATATGCTCACGATCTCTAGCACAAAAATCGCCAATCGCTGGTACAAAACGCGGATCATAAATACGGTGGATGGAATGTGTTGTGGTTGGGATAAAACCACGTACTAGCTTATGCTCGCCTTGCGTGCCTGGATCAAAAGACATCAACCCTTGCTCAATAGCAAACTCAATACCTTGGTAGTAGCACAGCTCAAAATGCAAGCTGTCATACTCACCTAACGCGCCCCAGTAACGACCATATAAGGTGGCATTATTATCGCCATCAGCCTTATCACCATCAACATTGTCGCTATCAGGTCTGTCATATAAGAACAAACTGCTCGCGATAATCTCACCACTGGCGTCGAGTGCTTGTGCAAGCATTATATGCTCAGGCATGCTCACTGCCAATGCCATAAAAAAATCTATCGTCAAATAAGGCTGCTGTCCGCGTACTGCATAGGTCATCACATAACAGTGATAAAAAGCCTTCCAATCAGCATCGCTAATAGCATCGCCGCATTTTCGCTGGCAAATAATGCCTTGCTCGGCAACTTTACGGCGCTCAGCCCGAATGGTTTTACGCTTTTTGGCTTTTAAGGTCATCAAAAACGCATCAAAATCTGCAAATGGCTTACTGTCATTAAGTAAGTCTTTGTTTTGCCATAAGAACTGGCAGCCTTGACGCTCAAATATCGGTAGCTCAATAGCAGCTGATTCTACGCCGCTTTCTTGAGCCGCTATAGCAAGCTCTACATCAATTTCAGTTGGCATAGATGTAGTGGCGATAGAAGCAAGCTCAGGTGTCACAAACAGTCCATGCCAGCTTGAGGCGCCCACTTGTTGAGCGATATCATCGATACCTGCGATGGCTGTTTTGAGAATATCTTCATTTAAGGTTTCACCTTTTGCCAACCAAATTCTTTGACCGGTAATCGGTGTATATGGTGCGCTAGTGACCAATCGCGGATAATAATCAACGCCATAGCGTGCATAAGCTTCAGCCCATGCATGATCAAATACAAACTCACCGCGATGATGACCTTTTATAAATACTGGCATGACAGCTACAGGCTGCAATGCATTTTCTGCTGCGCTATCTACTAAGGTATCAGTACTCTCTTCACTATCCGCACTATTAGCAGCATCGGCGACACGATGTACCAAAATAAATATTGGTAGCCACCCTGCCTGCTCACCAATTGCTCCGGTGTCAGTCAACGCTTGCCAAAAAGCAAATGACATAAAAGGGGTATCTGGCGTCTGCCACTCTGTTTGGCTCTGCCAGCTGGTATCATTAATCAGCGCATACTCTAAACTCATATTCACCGTCACTATTATAATCGCGATATATTTATCGATAACCAATCTATTGATGACCTAGACTAGCAAATTTTTACGACATTGCTGTCACAATTTGCAAAAACTTATCTGCACCTAATAAAAAACCACCAACGATAACGCGGGTGGTTTGTACGACTGCGCTCATAGGCAGTGAGATCAATATAAAACGTCATGAAAAAACAGTAGTTGTATGGAAAAGATGATATCGAAGCCGATGACTGGTAGAATAAGGTTGTTATTAGCTTAGTATAATTCGAAACCATAGGATACGAGCTAAAACAGTATACTTAGTTCATGGTATACGATTGACATCCTATCGGATTTATAGTGGATTGATTATAATGTAGCGTCAGTGATTCACTTTTAGGCAGTTTTGCACCGACCGTTAACGTGTTGCCTTTAAATGCTTTTTTCGTGAATATTATTAAAAGAAAATGTCTGACCTGTCTTAAAAATTTCTAAGAAGCTACATATGAAGTACTTGTTCTAACCATATCATAGATTATTGCATAGTATCATTGACGCATATTCAACACTATATTTGAGCTTTATTATTAACTACAGCCTAAAGGAAGATCTAACTAAAATGTCAAAAATTATTTATACAAAAACTGACGAAGCCCCAGCGCTGGCGACTCTGTCGTTCTTACCTATTGTCGAAGCATTCACTAAAACAGCAGGCGTTGAAGTTGAAACCAGCGACATCTCTGTTGCAGCGCGTATATTGGCTGAATTTCCTGAATACTTGACCGAAGAGCAACGTGTCCCGGACAACTTAGCTGAGCTAGGTCGTCTGACTCAAGATCCAAACACCAATATCATCAAACTGCCAAACATCAGTGCTTCTGTACAGCAGTTAAAAGCTGCTATTAAAGAGCTACAGAGCAAAGGCTATGCCATCCCTAACTTCCCAGAAGACCCACAAACTGATGAAGAAAAAGAGCTACGCAAGCGCTATGGCAAAAGCTTAGGCAGTTCAGTGAACCCAGTACTGCGTGAAGGTAACTCAGATCGCCGCGCGCCTAAAGCCGTCAAAAACTATGCACGCAAGCATCCACACTCTATGGGTGAGTGGAAGCAATGGTCAAGCACGCACGTATCACACATGCATGGCGGCGACTTCTACGATGGCGAGCAATCTACGACATTAGATAAAGCTCGTACGGTACGTATGGAGTTGTTACTTGATGACGGTACTCAAAAAGTATTAAAGCCTAAAATTGCTTTGCTTGATAAAGAAGTCATCGATCTGATGGTCATGAGCAAAAAAGCACTATTAGAGTTTTATGAGCGTGAAATGGAAGATTGCCGCGAAGCTGGTATCTTGTTCTCATTGCACGTAAAAGCAACCATGATGAAGGTCTCGCATCCTATCGTCTTTGGTCATGCGGTTAGAATCTACTACAAAGAAGCCTTTGAAAAACATGGCGCATTCTTTGATGAGTTAGGTATTAACGTCAACAACGGTATGGCAGATCTATACGATAAGATCTCAACGCTACCAGCTTCAAAACGTGAAGAAATTGAGCGTGATTTACATGCGTGTCAAGAGCATCGCCCACGTCTGGCGATGGTTGACTCTTCAAAAGGTATCACCAACTTCCATTCACCAAGTGATGTAATCGTTGATGCTTCTATGCCAGCGATGATTCGTTCAGGTGGTAAAATGTGGGGTGCTGATGGCAAAATGTATGACTGTAAAGCCGTCATGCCAGAGTCTACCTTTGCGCGTATTTACCAAGAAATGATTAACTTCTGCAAATGGCATGGTAACTTTGATCCAAAAACAATGGGCACCGTTCCTAACGTTGGCCTAATGGCTCAAAAAGCTGAAGAATATGGCTCGCACGACAAGACTTTTGAGTCTAGCGATGCTGGTATTGCACGTATCGTCGACATTGATACTGATGAAGTATTACTTGAAAAAC
Source organism: Psychrobacter sp. 4Bb (assembly GCF_002836735.1). GTDB lineage: Bacteria > Pseudomonadota > Gammaproteobacteria > Pseudomonadales > Moraxellaceae > Psychrobacter. Next base: position 6,109 of record NZ_PJAS01000052.1, read on the forward strand.
GTGTTGAGAAAGGTGATATCTGGCGCATGTGTCAGGTTAAAGATGAGCCTATTCAAGACTGGGTAAAACTTGCTGTACGCCGTGCTCGTGAATCAGATACGCCTGTTATCTTCTGGTTAGACCCATACCGTCCACATGAAAACGAGCTAATCAAAAAAGTTAGAACCTATCTAAAAGATCATGATACTACTGGCTTACATATCGAGATTATGTCTCAGGTTCGTGCGATGCGTTATACCCTAGAGCGCGTTGCTCGTGGTCTAGATACTATCTCTGCGACCGGTAACATCCTACGCGATTACCTAACTGACTTGTTCCCTATCCTAGAGCTAGGTACCAGTGCCAAGATGCTATCAGTTGTACCATTAATGAAAGGCGGCGGTTTGTTTGAAACTGGTGCTGGTGGTTCTGCACCGAAGCACGTTGAGCAGCTGACAGAAGAAAACCATCTACGTTGGGATTCACTTGGTGAGTTCTTGGCCTTGACGGTATCGTTGGAGCATCTTGCAAACAACGACAACAATGCTAAGGCTCAAATCTTGGCAGACACGCTAGATACAGCAACAGAAAAACTGCTACTAAACGATAAGTCGCCATCACGTAAAACTGGCGAGCTCGACAACCGTGGTAGCCATTTCTATCTAGCAATGTACTGGGCAGAAGAGCTTGCAGCGCAAGATCAAGATAGCGAGCTAAAAGCGCAATTTACACCATTCGCGCAAAAGCTAAAAGAGAACGAAGAAGCCATCGTTAAAGAACTTAACCAAGCTCAAGGCAAGCCAGTAGACATCAAAGGCTACTACTATGCTGATGAAGAATTGGCTAAGAAAGCAATGCGTCCAAGCGCTCTGTTTAACGAGACATTGGCATCGCTATAATTTAAGCGATTGCTCTTAGACCATTAAGCCTAATCGCTTTTGGTTTTTATACCCAGAAGCGATTAAGCAAGTTTAAGTCTTGGTAAAAAACACCTCAACCGTCTTAGAACATTGAGGTGTTTTTTTATGTTTTCTAAAAGTTTTATAAAGAGTGAAATAAAAAAAGCCACCTATTTATATAGGCAGCTTTTGATACATAGTCATAAAATAGAATGATTAGAGTTTAAGTAGTCTTAGGCTTCCATATGCTTAATAATCGCCTTACCAAACTCAGAAGTACTCAGTAAGGTAGCATCTGGCATCAGACGCTCAAAATCATACGTGACTGTTTTATTGGCAATCGCCCCTTGGATACCACTGATAACAAGGTCAGCTGCTTCCATCCAGCCCATATCACGAAGCATCATCTCAGCAGACAATATCAATGAGCCTGGGTTCACTTTATTCTGACCAGCGTACTTGGGCGCAGTACCGTGCGTCGCTTCATAAACAGCAATCGCGCCGCCTTTGTTTGCACCTGGTGCGATACCAATACCACCTACTTCAGCGGCCAATGCATCAGAGATATAGTCACCGTTTAGATTGAGTGTCGCCACTACAGAATAGTCTGCAGGACGCATCAAAATCTGCTGCAAAAACGCATCAGCGATGACGTCTTTAATAATAATATCGTTACCCATTTTTGGATTTTTCATGGTCATCCATGGACCACCATCTAATAGCTCTGCACCAAAACGCTCTGCCGCTAGCTCATAACCCCAATCCTTAAATGCACCCTCTGTAAACTTCATGATATTGCCTTTGTGCACTAGGGTCACATTTGGCAAATCATTATCGATGGCATGCTGAATCGCTTTTCGTACTAAGCGCTGTGAGCCTTCTTTTGAAACAGGCTTGATACCGATGCCGTAGTCTTCAGGGAAGCGAATACTGGTTACCCCCATCTCATCTCTTAAGAAATTGATAACTTTTTTGGCATCATCACTGCCCGCTTTCCACTCGATACCCGTGTAGATATCTTCTGTATTTTCACGGAAAATAACCATGTTCGTCAGCTCTGGATGCTGCACTGGGCTTGGTACGCCCTCAAACCAGCGTACGGGGCGTTGACAGACATACAGATCGAGGTTTTGGCGCACTGCGACGTTTAGCGAACTAAAGCCACCACCCACTGGCGTGGTCAATGGACCCTTGATACTAATGACGTAGTCTTTTAGAATCTCTAGCGTCTCGCTTGGCAAATAATCGCCGTCATATACTTTCGCTGCCTTTTCACCAAGATACGTCTCCATCCAAATGATAGACTTCTTGCCGTGATACGCTTTATCAACCGCAGCATTGACTACTTTTATCATGACAGGCGTGATATCTACACCGATTCCATCACCTTCCACAAACGGAATGATCGGATGGTTGGGAACATTTAATGTTAAATCTGCGTTTACGGTCACTTTTTCGCCGTCTCTTGGCACGATAACCTTATCATATGACATCGATGATACTCCTTGGTTGTATGTTGGACGTCGCAAGCGAACTAGACACTTTGTTATGCTAACCGTTTTATTATAGTTGTAACGCTCTGGGCGCTTATCGGTTAAGCAAAGCTTTGATGAGTACGACACTTGCGGCATTGATTTAAACAATGTTAAAAATAGCTCGAAGCTAAAAAATTAAAATAAAGACCCAAACAATAATTATCGCTTGCAGCTAGTAGATATTTCTCTATTAAAAATATAAATACCACTATCAGAATGCGGATTTAGGATAAAAGCAAATTTATACAAGCGCTGTCCTACTTTTGTAGCAGGTCATGTAGCATACAGCACGTTAAATATATCGCCCGTAGTCTTGTCGCTTAATACTAGCTCTGCATCACAAAACATACGCTACAATGATTCATTGTCCCTCAAAAACTAGGAAACACCTTTTTATGTCTACTTCTAGTCTCATTCTATTCAACAAGCCTTATGGCGTGCAAAGTCAGTTTAGAGATGATAGTAATAACGACCACACCACCCTATCGCAATACTTTACTGACAAGGCTTTGCGAGTTGCTGGTAGGCTAGATGCCACTTCAGAGGGCTTGCTGATTTTGACTGATGATGGTCGCGTTAATAAAGCAATTACTCATCCGCCAAAAGCCAATGCAGGGCGCAAACAAGGTAAAACTTATTTAGTACAAGTAGAAGGAACGCCTACTGCTGAGCAACTCAATAAGCTCAAACGTGGCGTGGTTTTAAAAGATGGTAAAACGCTACCTGCTGAGGTCAAACACGTCAGTGAAGATGAGCTACCGATGGTACTCTGGCAACGTAGTCCACCAATACGTGAGCGTAAAAGCGTACCGGACTCATGGCTAATGCTGACAATATATGAAGGTAAAAACCGCCAAGTCAGACGTATGACAGCGCACGTCGGTCTGCCTTGTCTGCGTTTAATACGTTGGTCAGTGGCAGGATTTGAGCTAGGTGAGTTAGCTGTTGGGGAGTTTGTACGTGTTCATCTAACTAGCGAACACTGTCGTCAGCTAGGTATTTCTAGCTAGTTTAGATGGTTTTAAGTTTATGTATTGTTGGTTAGTTCACACTGTTTGACTGTTTAGCCACGAATATAAAGCTCTGACACTAATATATTACGACCTGTTAAACATAGTGTCTCGAATGGGTAAGGTTTATCTGCTAACATTCAGCACGTAATTGATTATGTATAATAAGTATTATCCATTTATCGTTTGGTTTTTTCACAATAGGGATATGTCATGATTGCTTCTCGTCGTTTTCTTTCGTTGATCACTAGTATTTCTGCGGCGCTTGTATTGAGTGCTTGTCAGCCAACGACAGATGACAGCCAATCAAATCCTGCGGAAGAAACCTCACCGCCAGTGACTGATATGCCACATGCTGAGCATGACGATATGGCAGATGATACTCTAACAAATGACAGCGATAATAGTGTCATTGATGAGTCTCAAATGAGCGATATGCTCAGAGACTATACGAGATCGATGACTAGAATGCATGACGAGATGATGATTGGGATGGGGTATAACGATCCTGATACTGCTTTTGCTAAAGGCATGTTGGGACATCATCGCGGCGCGGTAGATATGGCAAAAATAGAGCTCAAGTATGGCACTGACGAAGCGATGCGCCAACTTGCTCAAGACCTCATCACGGCACAGCAAGCTGAAATCGATGTCTTAAACAAGTGGCTGGCTAGCCATCCTGATGCTGCCAAACCTAAGCCAAATACTGTGGCGATGCAGCAAGCATATGCTAAAAGCATGGAAAATATGCATGGCGAAATGACTTTGGGTGTGGCTGATCCCGTGCCTGATATGGCGTTTGCACGCGGCATGCTACCGCATCATATTGCCGCTGTTGATATGGCAAAAGTTCAGCTCGAATATGGGACAGATGAGGAGATGCGTCAGTTGGCGCAAGACGTCATTGATAACCAGCAAACTGAAATTGATGTGATGAAAAACTGGATTGCTGCGCTTGAGGCTGCAAGTAGCAACGAAGACGATAGTTCTGTAGATGAAAATATTGAGCCCGAATTTACCGATGATAAGAACCTAGATAGCCCAGATACTAAAGCTAAAGAGCAGTAAACGTATATCTTCTTGCCAACCTCTGATCTATCGAGCATTTAAGTTGCTTGGATATATTTACAATATTAAAAGTGATTTAAAAAACCCTCTTCTAAGCAGTATTGCTTGGATGAGGGTTTTTCGTATGGAAAGGTATTTTATATAGCATTGAGGCTACCGCTTCATAACATTAAGCCATGTCTCCCAACCTGCCTCACTTTTTAATTGCTCATTATCATTCTCTAGAGTCTTATCTTCTTTTGCTAAGCGTAGGCTTACTTTATGAGGAGGTACTGCTCCAGTCATGCCAGTTGTCTCATCTCGCGGCTTCACTTTAGTTGTCGTTTCGGGTTGAACCTGAACACACATCAGCTCATCGCGACGGAATAAATAACATTCAACAGGGTGCGCTATATTAACCAAGGCGGTAAGTTGTTTCGTATCTGCTTTGATGCCGTCAATCGCGATAATAACATCATGCGCTGAAATACCAGCTCTAGCGGCAATACTACCTCGCATCACACGATTGACTTTGAGTCCAGCTGGCGTCTCATTACATCGCATACCCCAAGGCACATGCTTGTCTGCCGTTTCTTTAGTATTCGCCTGTATTTTGACACCGTTTGCCATTAGCAACGCTTCAATTGGCAGCTCTTCCACCCCATTGACGTAACGGCGTTCAAAATCTTCCCATTCTGCTAGCGGCATAAACTGCTCAATGACTGAGCCCATGTCAGCACTACTGATACCAATTCGCTTACTGTCGTTCTGCTTGGCTTGAGTATAAAAAGCTTTGACCACATCAAACAAACGATAACGACCATCACTATTTTTGAGTAAGATTAGATCCAGACATAGAGCTACCAACGCGCCTTTATTATAGTAGCTGATACCTGCGTTGCCTGTATTTTCATCGGTACGATACAGCTTAATCCAAGCATCAAAACTTGATTCTGCTACACTTTGATTACCACGCCCTGGGGTCTGATAATAGCGATTGATTTGCTCGGCTAGCAGACGCAGATAATTGGCTTTATCAATCACACCTGACGCTTGCAACATAAAGTCATCGATATAAGACGTAAACCCTTCGAACACCCAAAGTAATGGCGTAAATGCTTCACGGCGCAAATCGACATCGATCATGACATCAGGACGTACCGTCTTTACCCACCATGAATGAAAATACTCATGACTGCATAAGCCTAAAAACCGCTGATAATCTGTACTTGGTAACTTTGGTTCATTGGCATTTGGCAAGTCATTGCGCGGGGTAATAAGGCTAGTAGAGTTGATATGCTCAAGCCCACCATAATCTTGACCGCTGGCAAAGGTCATAAAGGTATAATCATCAAATGGCGCATCGCCTAACCAATCTACATAGGTCTGACAAATCTGAGTAATATCCTGCTGCAATCGACCTAGATTGGCACTCTGCTTACCTGACAGGTAAAAGCTATGATGTAGCGTCTGATGCTCATTATCATGAATAATAAAATCAAAATTTTCTTGTTCAGCGATTTCAAATGGATAATCAATCAACTCGTGATAATTCGTTGCCTGTAACTTGTAAATGTGCTGATGGCTCGCTTGCTGACGGCCTTTTTGCTGTTGATCAATATGCAGGTACGTAGCATCCAAACCACAGGCCAACAGTACTTTGCTACTTTCTTTGTCTGCAAAAAATGTCTCAGGAACGATTAAGCTAACTTGGACAGGTGCTTGCTCTTGCCCTTCGATGGCAAGCGCAAGCGAGGTGAAATTACCATAAAGTCGTTGCTGATCGACGTAGGCCGTACGCACAGACAAGTCATAGCAATAGACTTCGTACTCGACGATGACCGTCTGCCCTGCTTGCACCGCTGGCAGCTGCCATGTGTTTTTGTCAATTTTTTGCGCGCGACAAGTCTCTGACTGCTCGTTACTATCCGCTGTTTGAGCCTCTAGTACTTGATAATGGACCGCCGTGATGTTTCGAGCAAACTCACGCATTAGATAACTGCCTGGTATCCACGCTGGTAACCAGAGCTGCGGCGCATCGGATACTGCTGTAAAGCTCAGTGATACATCGACCAAGTGCTCGTAGAAACGGGCAAAGTCAAATTGATAGCTTATATCAGCTATCGTTTTGGTCTTAGTATCATCATGATTGGTTGAAATATTGCTCGCTGGTTGTTTGGTAGTGGTATTGGCAAATGCAGTCATCGTATCTCTCGTCCTTATTTTTATAATTATGCTAGAAGTCCTGCTCTAAAAAAGCAACTCCTAAACCATGAATAGCCAATAGCTATGCATTAACTATAGAAAATAGCAGTTATTATTGTAAATTGTGGCATTAATTGGCATTTTTTATGTTTTTTGCCTTGAAAGTTATGTGGGCCATCTCAATTAAAGATGCTAACTGCTAAAGTTACTTTAATAAACTGATGATAATTGACTAATGACGTGGCCTTTTGGCTTGCAGATTGGCTTTTTTAGGTTTATTGCAACCGTATTTAATTTTTTACATAGATATATTTAGGATATTTTATGACTACTATCGCAAAAGACACTGCCGTCAAATTCAATTACACACTAAAAGACGACGAAGGCAATATCCTTGACCAGTCACCAGAAGGTCAGCCACTTGCTTATCTACATGGTCACAGCAACATTATCCCAGGCCTAGAAGCACAATTAGAAGGTAAGTCTGCTGGCGAAAAAGTTAATGCAGTCGTTGAACCTGCTGATGGCTACGGCGAATACCAAGAGCAAGCAGTACAGCATGTACCACGTGACAACTTCCAAGGCGTTGATGACATTCAGCCTGGTATGCAGTTCCAGTCAGAAGCTGGTGGCCAAGTAATGTTGGTTACTGTGACTGCTGTAAACGATCAAGAAGTGACTGTTGATGCAAACCATCCATTGGCTGGTAAGCGTTTGACATTTGATGTTGAAATCCAAGAAGTACGTGCAGCAACTGAAGACGAACTAAACCATGGCCATGTACATGGTGCAGGTGGCGTTGAGCACTAATCTCTTCTAGAGTATAGTGAAAATAGTTAGATGGTAAGTTATTAGATTTATCATCTAATCTAAAAGGCCAGTAGCTGATCAGGTTACTGGCCTTTTTTATGCTTATCTCATGGTAAGTTTTGAATTAATATAAATGTCCTAAACTTGAATACTATCTATTTAAAGAATCCGCTATAAACATTATTAATATCCAGACGTAACAAAGCCGCATAACGACAAGCGTCATGCGGCTTTTATTACCAACCATCCATGTTAGCGTTACGTGATACCTAATCCCGGGGCATCTCATAACTGACAGGCATCCAGCCTTATCATCCTTAATCAGCAAACTACTTATCCCTAGTGCGACCTTTAAGATACCAATCCCTAGTATCAATGAACCGTTTCGTTCAATCGTGCCGTACAGTTATAGTCGCAGATTGACCCTTCGTTGGTAAGAGGTCTAAACGTCAATCTATGTAAGCATATGCTTACATAGATTACGTAACGCTATAATAACTTCACATTATAGCTTCTCTTCAGGGCTAAGCATTGTCTTAGGTTCAGCGCTGAGCATCAGGTAAGCTGCCTCATTGATAAACGCTTCATCCTCTGGTAATTCTGGACGTTCAGCTGCTTTCATACGGCTACGTTCTTCAAACTTTGCGTCCATCGCTGCTTGATAAGTATTCCAGTTAGAGTATGGACGCTCACCAGTTGCGATAAGGCGTTTGTTTTCTGCTTCTAATGAGCGTTTCTCAATTAGTTGCATTTTGGCTCGGCGGCTATTGATATCTAAACGAACAGGTTTCTTTTCATCATCCATGTTACGAATATCGTTTAGCGTCGACAGATAAGTAAACTGCGGGTCTTTCTGTTGGCGAATCTTAGACTGCTGATTGAGCGTCGCCAATGTATCACTGGTAAATTTCCCTTCAGGCTTATACGGCGCCGTTCTAATAGTATCCCAAGGCAATGCTTTTTTCTGAGCACGCTCGCCAAAGGTTGCATCATCATAGATATTAACTAGCTCAACGTCCGGTACGACACCTTTATTCTGTGTACTACCGCCAGTGACACGATAAAACTTACGCTGAGTTAAGGTAGCAGAGCCTAAAGCTAAGCTATCAAGCTGGATCTGCGCAGAGCCTTTACCAGTTGTCGTACTACCAACTACTAATCCGCGACCATAGTCTTGAATAGCAGCGGCAAAGATTTCACTGGCTGAGGCTGATGCTAAGTTGGTAATGACTGCCATCTTGCCATCATACAACTGCTCGCCACCATCATTGTCGCGATACACCTGAATATTGCCGCGATTATCACGAATCTGTACCAGTGGTCCGCTCTTGATAAAGAAACCTAACATTTTGGCAACTTCATCCAACGAGCCGCCAGGGTTGTTGCGCAAATCAACCACTAGGCCATCGATATTTTGTTTATTCAACTCTTTTAACGCTTTTTCAGTATCAATACTGACGCTACGGTAGTCCTCACCATTACGACGCGCACGATAGTTTAGATAAAAGCTCGGTATCTCAAGTACGCCAATACGTTTTGGTGTCTTATCAATATTAGGACGCTGCACTTCTACCACTCGCTGAGTGACGCCTGACTCTTCTTGCTGAATGATGTCTCGTACTACCGTGACCGTACGGGCGCTAGCATCTGGCGTGTTAGGTTGACGTAGTTTCAGGGTGACCGATGTACCGCGTTTTCCGCGAATCAAGCTGACAATTTCACGCGTTGACCAGCCAACCACATCCGTCATGGTTTCGCCATCTTTTGCGATACCGACGATCAAATCATTAGGCTTGATTTGACCCGACTTGGCGGCTGGACCACCATCGACCAGAGTCACAATACGGGTATAGTCTGGATTTTTGCGATCTGGACGAATAGAGACACCAATGCCTTCTAACTGAAGACTAGACTGGATTTGCAGTTCAGTCGCTTGAATCGGTGCATAGTAATTACTGTGCGGATCATAAGTGAGCATCGCCGTATTTAAGATGGTTTCCATGATTTCATCATCTTTGAGGCGTTTAAACTGCTCTTGTTGACGCGATAAACGATTTTGCAAAATTTCATTTGGCGTACGTTCATCGTTACGTACCAAGTCTTGCCCACGAGTGATATCTGGGTTGCTTAAAAATACTTTCTCTTTGGCTTTTTCATCTTCTTGACCGAGCGTAATGCTCATCAACTGAAACTTTAACTGACGTTCCCAGTAATCACGCTGCTCTTTTTTGGTTTTAAAATGGCCGAGTTTTTCGCGATCAAGAATGATTGTGTCGTTACCTGTCAAATCAATATCTGTTTTGAGCATTTTGGTGGCCATCGCAAAGTACTCGTTTGAGCGTTTGCGATAACGATCAAACACCTCTACCCCTGCAGACAGATCACCTTGCTTTAGGCGAGCGCCAAAGTCTTCAGCGTGTTTTTTCTTAAGCTCATCGACATCGGATTGCAAAAACAACGTATGGTTTGGGTCAAGGCTATCAATATACATTGATAGGATTTCGCTACCAGTCTTACTATCTAAAGGCTGATTAAGATAATGACTGCGATCCAGCAAAGCGGCTACTTGACGGGTGGTGACCTTTTGCTCAGGGGTCTGAACGAAACTTCCCGTATTGGTCTCGGCGACTGCAGTACCGTAGCTTTGGGTTAAGATAATACCGGCGATGCCCACTGACGCTGCACTGAGTAACCACTGTGCTGGTTGTTTTTTCATCATATGTACCTAGTTATTTGAAGTTAATAGTATTGGGTAATTCATCAGAATTAGAAATGCTCGAATCTGTTACGACCTATAAATGCTGTGTTTTTTATTCTTATACTTTATGCATCATTAAATACTGATATATAGTCAAAAATCAATCAATATTATCACGTGCATAAATACTGAACTGTCTCAAACTGTATAAGCAATCTTACACGCTACGTTTGTACATACCAAACTTTCTATCACTTTTATCACACATAGCAATTGAGGGCTATCAACATTGATTTGATGACTAAACTTAAGGCTATTAGCAAATTGATTTGACCCCAATAATCTGCCACATTATGCTCAATTAATAATAGCTGTCATAATAAGATATCTGAACAATGACTGCTAAGCGATAAGATAGCCATAGATAGATAATCAGTCACTCTCATAATATAACCATATATAAAATAATAAGGATCACGCGATGTACGGCGTTTTAATGATAGATATCGATAGTACCGCTTTGACCGCTGAGGATGTCAGCTTGATTAAACAAGCACAGGTCGGTGGAGTAATATTGTTTGGTCGTAACGTCACAGATGCGGCCCAAGTCAGAGCACTATGCGACGATATACGTTATCACAATCAAGACATGCTTATCGGTGTGGACCAAGAAGGTGGACGAGTCGCGAGGCTACGTGAAGGATTCACGCCCTTGCCTGCTATGGGTCGATTGGGTGAGCTATTCAATCAAGACCCAAGCCAGGCACTTAGCTGCGCCTACGATTGCGGTTATCTAATGGCAGCTGAAGTATTAGCTGTAGGAATCGATTTGAGCTTTGCGCCTGTGTTGGATAGAGATGGCATTAGCCAAGTCATCGGTGATCGCAGCTTTCATCATGAGCCGCAAGCCATCACTGCGCTTGCAACACAGTTTATGCGTGGAATGAAAGCGGCTGGTATGGCAACCACTGGTAAACACTTCCCCGGTCATGGTGCCATCGCTCCTGACTCTCACGTATCAGAAGCCATTGATACGCGCAGCTTAGATGAAATCATTAATAGCGACATGCAACCTTTTGCTCAAACGCTACATAGTCTGGACGCTCTTATGCCAGCACATGTGATATTTTCGCAAGTAGACGACAAGCCAGCAGGATTCTCTAAAATTTGGCTACAAGATATCATTCGAGATGAGCTTAAATTTGATGGGGTACTATTCTCTGATGATTTATCGATGGCAGGTGCAAAGGCGGCTGGTGATGTCAGCGCTCGCGTAAAAGCGGCCATTGATGCAGGTTGTGATATTGCCCTCGTATGCAACGACCGTGTGGCTGCTCATGAGGCGGCTAAAGCTGCGCAAGATCTGCCTTACCCTAACCAGCAGCGTATCAAAACCATGCGCGGCAAAATCCCAACATGGCAAGGCGATCTTGAATCTACTTGCCAGCAATTTGAATACTGGCAGCAAGCCAAGCAAAATGTTACTCAGACTTTTTTTGATGCGCAAGCTGATGGTCAGACGGCTAAGGAATCAACAGATCCTACGCTGTATAAATAATAGCTTACTTAACTATCAACAAGTAGCATACAAAAAAACCGCACCTTTATAAGATGCGGTTTTTGTCATTTAACTACTACTGCGTAGCTATAAACAAAATAAGAACATGTAGATTAATTGGTTGGGTCTACCGCAGTACCTTGGGTAGCGTCATCGCCATCTGGTAACAAATCATCGTTGTTACTATCTAATGGGTTCATATCTGGATCTAGCGAATCACTGTTTATCATCATGCCATCATTGGCGCTGACCACTTCGTCATTGACCATAAATTCAATACGGCGATTGCGAAAGCGACCTTGTTCGGTTGAATTATCTGCGATTGGTTCTGATTCGCCCATACCTTTGGTCGTTAGTTTACTGGCATCAACCCCTTTAGACACTAGATACGCTTTCACTGACTCAGCACGCTCCTGAGACAGCTCCATATTATAGGTATCAGAGGCTTGACTGTCTGTATGACCGACAATCATCAGCTTCATATCAGGTACGTTGTTGATGATTTCTGCAGCACGGTCTAACAGCGCTTTATTGACTTCAGGTATAACCGCTTCATCTACTTGGAAGTTAATCACCTGAATACTCAAAGCGCGAGCAACGTCACGTGGATCTGGGTTATCACCCAGATTGGTCATCGCCACATCTGCAGCAGCCAGACTGTCATCAATCTCGCCTTGCAAGTCTAATGGGCCTTCAGCTTGCACGGTCATGGCAGGAGCAGCTGCTTGTAGGTCAGCAACCAACTTGTCCAACGCGGCTTTATCAGGAGCATTCACAGTAATGTTATCGCCTTTGATAATCATGCTCGCGTTCGGTACATTTTTGATAATTGGTAATATCGTAGCCAGTTGAGCAGATGCTGGCATATCTACTGCAAAATTATCATCAACGTCAGCACGGCATTTATTGGCTTCATCACCAAATGCACCAGTCAAAGCGTTCATAACATTGGTTTGTAGTGTCTCATCACCCACGCTCATACGACAAGCATACAGCTCGCTATTTTCACCAGTTGAGATACTTAGTGATGCAGGCTCAATCGCGCCGGCAACCGCTAATGCCTCATTACCTTGCGCCCCTTGCTGTACTGTAGCCGCTGGCGTTGCTACAGGCTCAGGGTTTTCTTGACAGCCTCTGAGTAGTGCCCAAGCCAGTGCACCCAAGATAATCAAACCAATAATAGGTAGCAGCGCTTTCATAAAGCTCTCTTTTGGCTCTTCTTCTTTTTCTAGTGGTGCTGTACTGGTGGTATCAGAAATAGGTGTACCAGCCGTAGAGGTGGCAGCGACCGCACTAGCAGGCAAAACAGTACCCGCCCATGCAGGGATATGATGCTGATAACTGTTCAGGTTGTCATTCAAAAATTGCGGAACGGGCGTGGTACCAGCCAAGCTTTTGATCTCATGAAAAGCCAGTGGCGCTGCCATCGCAATCAAACCACGTGAGGCCGTTGCATCGACATTATGTTTGCCTGCTAATTCGCGAGAGATTTGGTCGCGGTGTGCCCCTTCTGTCCATACACGGTCATAAAAAGCATTGTCATCACGGGCAATGTTTTCATTGGCAAAGCGGCTAAAAGTATCATTGTCTGCAAGACGAGCAGCAAAAATGGCATAAAACTGTTCTAGTAGATTTTTCTTAGCTGGGCTACGGTCATCTTCCAATACGGCTGGGCTGACGGTGCGTGTCAAGTGGCTAATAATATCCATAATATGGCTCTCCCCTTAATTTTTATTTATATGATTCGTTTGCTCAAAAAGCAGCTATTTCATTCTTTTGTATTCAATCGTCATAGTAGTCATGGTGGCGATAAATCCATCAAACTACTTTATTTGGTTTTGATTATTATAAAATTCTTAAGCTGCTATTCACAGTCTGTACGTTGTTGTGCAAATGATACAGTAAGTAATGTTTCGGTTGGCACACGTAACTGTAGCCAAGTTACATGAAAAGATAGGCCGTATAAAAAGACACACCCTATGACACAGCGTGCCTTAGAAAAAACTACCTAACTTGAGCTGGTTCAGCAACGATAACCGTGTTTGCCATCTCATCCACTTCTGAAGGTGAAAAAGGGCCTGGCGGTCTAGTCGTTTGATTATTCGAAGGAAAGTTGTTGGGAATATTGCTCGCGCCATTAGTAGGCAGATTGGTGGGCGCATTATTAAAGCTATTATTGTTAGGCAAAGGAGTTGGTATCACACGATCTCCAGTATCATCATCCGATGCTTGGTATTCGCCAGAGTTACTATTTACCCCATTATTATTGAATTGGTTATTAATCCCCGCCCCATCATCTACAAACTGGTTATTTGCGTTTGCCATATTGTTCGTAGCATCACCAATATTACTATTATCAGGCAATGGCAGTGGTGCTGTACTCTCGACTACCATCGTTGGTGCTAAGTTGCGTACTTCTGTGACCAGTCTTTGTAGCAGCATATTGTCTGGCGCCTCTAGTGTGAGACGGTCATTTTGCACATGCAAACGTGCAAATGGTGTTGATCTAAGCATCGTCAAGACATTGGGCAGTATTTCGGCAGGCATATTAGCGATTGTGGTTGCTACCCCATCCTGTATGTTCAACTCACAAATACTTGCCTGCTCACCAAAGCTTGTATTAAGCGCCTGTTGCAACGTGCTTTGCAGCGCAGCATCGCCAACGGTCGCACTACAAGTGTACAAGTTGCCGCCGTTATCAACACCGACAATAAGCTCAACAGGAGTCGTTGTTGGTACAGGAGGCACGGGTGCTGGCGGTGGTTCAACAGGTGCCGTGGCCACAGGCTCTACTGGTATTTCATTATTGGGTTTCACTAATAATGCCCATGCTGCTAGTGCAAGCGCGGCCAAAGCTACTATTAATAAAAATACACGTATTAGTAGATCGTTGCGTTGATTACGAGTACGCACCTGTGCACGCTTTAAATTACTGTTTTCTGCCAAATGGTAGGCTGCTGGATTGGCATGAATAGCATCACTATTGGCAATCGTATCGTTATCTAACGCTTCAGTGTTTGCGCGCTCAGCAGTTGATATTTGCTCTATACTTTCTGCATCAGTGTTCGTTATTGGTGTGTCTATGCCAGCTATGCCAGTAGCTAAAGTAGCGTCCTCAATTCTATTCGATATGTCGTCACTTACTGGCATATGTACTGGCACATAGTCATCATCTGAATTGAAACTTGTTTGTATTTGCTGACTAACGCTTTGAATAGCCGTAATCACAGCGGTTGCCCAGATAGGTAAATATGGTCGTAAAGCAGCCTGTTTGTCTTGTAAAAATGCTGGCAAAAACTGCCCATTGGCCAATACTTTTAGCTCACGATATGCCAACGGGGTAGCACTAATTAGTAATTGCTCAGTTGTCTGTTCATCAATGTGATGGGTGGATGACAATTCTTGGACGATAGTCTCTTGCAGGCTTTTATCTTGCCATATTTGTTTAAATAAAGGACTTTCATTGTTGCTGCTAGTAATTACTTGGTCAGTACGCAGCAGCTGTGAATAAACCTGTGGCACAGCTAGGCGCGCAGCCAAAACGGCATAAAACTGCTCAAGTAAACTGACATAGGCGACATTATTGCTGTCATCATTACCCATTACAGCTGGGGTTACCGTTTGTTCTAGCTGGTCAATAATGTTCATATTTCACTGCCTCTATCAGCCTTATTGAAATGTGCAAAATTAAGCACTTATTTTATTTTTGTCCATGTCACTTGTGTATTTTGCTTCTTTGTCTAAAAGACTCATTGCAGCGCGGATGAATGAACACTACTCTCGTCTTTAACCTTGCTCCAAAAGTTTCACTTATGTTGCATGGTACACTGCTACATTATTCACTATAACCGCATAAAAAAGCATCGTTTTGTCACACAATAGGTATTCGCGTTATCGCAACTGCTGTTAGTATTAGTCTATTGCTAATGGTTAGTACCTAATACGGATCAGACGTCAAACTTACTTTTTAATCAGCCGTAACGCTTAGGCTTTGAATATTGTCATTTGTAGCTTGTCATTTGTAACATTGTCACATATCAGGCACGGCCTAAGGATTTTCCTTTGTTAAACCATACGACGCTTATTATCATTATTACCGTTATTGTCAGCTTATTGGCTTGGCAAAACAAGACGCTATTTAATCGATTGATTTTTTACCCGCCAGCAGTCAACAATGGGCAATGGGATCGCTTTGTGACCCACGGCTTTATCCATGCTGATAGTATGCATTTGCTCTTCAACATGTTTACTTTGTATTTCTTTGGGCGTGCTATTGAAGGACTATATCAGCCGTTTTTATTCGGCTACGGTTTTGTGGTTTTTTATGTGTTGGCAATTATCGTTGCCATGATTCCAAGTTACGTGAAAAATAAGAACAACGCCAGTTATTTGAGTCTAGGCGCATCAGGCGGTGTATCAGCTGTTCTGTTTGCTTTTATCCTGCTAGCACCATGGGAGAGAATTTACCTCTTTGCCGTGATCCCTATTCCGGCGATACTATTTGCCGTGGCTTATATATTTTATAGTATCTATGCTGATCGACGCGGTGGCTCAAATATCAATCATATGGCTCATATGTGGGGCGGTACGTTTGGTGTTATCGCTACGATTGTTTTGGAACCAAAAGTACTACCGCACTTTATCAATGCCTTGCTATCACCAGGATTTTAGACATTTTTACGTATAGTAAAGCTATCACTTTAAACACAGCTATACTTTATAAATACTATTTTGCGCACGTTATATTTCTACATTTGAGATTTAGTAATACATTATGATTATAGATATTATCGGTGATATACATGGTTATGCAGACAAACTGGTCGGCCTACTGCATCAGTTGGGCTATGAACATAACGGTCAGCACTTCGTGCCACCACCAGGTCACAGGGCTTTGTTCATTGGTGATTTGATCGATCGTGGTTCGCAGCAATTAGCCACGTTAGAGATTGTCTTTGCAATGCTAGATGCCGATGTGGCCGATGCAGTGATGGGCAACCATGAATATAATGCGTTGGCATATGCCACGCGCGATCCTGATAATACTAGCCAGTATTTACGTTCACACAATGATATCCATAGACGCCAACACGAGGCGTTTTTAGCAGAGATACCATTTGGCTCAGAGCAACATGAGTACTGGTTGCAGCGTCTATACGAAATTCCATTATGGATTGAGACCGACTACGCCTGCTTTGTACATGCTTGTTGGGATACAGATAGCATGGCAATACTAAAGCCTATTCTGACGGACGATAACTGTCTGACTCCAGCAGGTTTAATCGAAACAGCTAAAGAAGCTACCGTCGCCTTTGACGCTTTAGAGCGAGTGTTAAAAGGGGTTGAAACGGGCTTACCTGATGGTATTGTGATGGTAGATAAAGAAGGTACCGAGCGTACACGAGTACGAGTACGCTGGTGGCTAGATGAGTTAAATACACGTACCCTGCGTGAAGTGTCTCGTGCTCCATCGTCCGCATTGGCACAGATACCGCCTGATGCGTTGGCTGAAAATATTGACTTTGCGCTAAAAACTCATAAACCTGTGTTCGTCGGGCATTATTGGCTCACTGGCACACCTGAGCCACTCAGCCCACAAGTTGCCTGTACCGACTACTCTGCTGCAGTGGATAGCGGCTATCTAACATGCTATCAACTGGATACCGAACAACCATTACCATTGACAGCCAATCACTTCGTTCAGCATTATCACGATGAAAAACATATATAAAATCGTGATATCAATGCAATTAGCGCCATACCAGTACTAAAAGTCAAACTTGGCTTTACGACCATAGCAAAATTTTTGTATGATGGTCTTTTTGAGGATATCCAATCATGAGCACCACGAATACTGCTGCTAACCAGAACGGTCCAATCACCTCCCCTGCTGGTCAGCCGAAAGTCGGCATTATCATGGGTTCGCAGTCTGACTGGGCAACTATGAGTGCTGCTGCGCAATTGCTTGCAGACTTTGACATTGCGTTTGATTGTGAAGTGGTCTCTGCACACCGTACGCCTGACAGATTATTTGATTATGCCAAAAGCGCAAAAGATAATGGTCTACAAGTGATCATCGCTGGTGCAGGCGGTGCCGCTCATCTGCCGGGTATGTGTGCCAGTCAAACGCCGCTACCTGTTTTTGGTGTCCCCGTAAAATCATCTATGCTGAGCGGTTGGGATAGTCTACTGTCTATCGTACAAATGCCAAAAGGTGTCGCTGTTGGTACTTTGGCGATTGGTGCTGCTGGTGCTTATAATGCTGCCTTACTTGCAATTCAAGTATTGGCATTGCATGATGATACGATTGCTACTAAGCTCGATCAGATGCGCCAGTCTCAGACTGAGACTATTCTTGCTAGCCCAACACCAGGTATTATCAATCCTTAGGTAGATATAAGTCGATCGGCTTTTATAGCAGCGTCTTTTATATTTATAGCTTAACGATTGAAGCTATCACTGTATATTTTTAAGCAATTTCGAGTAGAGATAAGGTGCATACAGTGCACCTTTTCCTATTTTCACCCATTGAGTTTTAGATTTTCATAGCCCAAACACCTTATTCACTTTTATTCAAAGAGCCTGCCATGACTACAGCAAACGCTTATCCTGTTACCCAAACCATTCGTACCATCGGTATTTTAGGCGGTGGTCAGCTTGGTATGATGCTTGCCGAAGCCGCCATGCCACTGGGTTACCAATGTGTATTCTTAGAAGACAATCCAGAATGCCCTGCCAGCTTATACGGTCGTGTCTTTCATAGCGATCAATTAGAAGACTTTATCGCAGCAGCGGATGTCTTTACGTTAGAGTTTGAAAACACGCCAACATCTACAGTCGAGCAGCTGGTTAGCTTGTCAAAGTCTGGCAGCAAGCAAGGCATGTTCCCACCGCTGATTGCGCTTGATATCGCCCAAGATCGTCTAAAAGAAAAACAGATGTTCAACACACTTGATATCGCAACCGTGCCATTTATGGAAGTAAATTCTGAAGCTGAGCTCAAGCACGCTTGTAAAGAGTTAGGACTGCCTATCGTTCTAAAAACCAGCCGAGGTGGTTACGATGGCAAAGGACAGTTCGTCATCAAGCAGGACAGTGATATTAAAGCTGCTTGGCTAGATCTTAAAGACGCGGTCAGTGGTAAAGGCTCACTTACGCCAACACCTGCGCCGTTAATTGCTGAAGGCTTTATTAACTTTAGCCGTGAAGTGTCTATCATTGCAGCAAGAGCGCAAAACGGTCAGGTACGCTGTTACGATTTGGTCGAAAACCATCATCACAACGGTATTTTGGCCAAAACCCAAGCGCCTGCTGTTGGCACGAGTCACCTGTTCCAGCAAGCAACAGATGCTATTACTAAAGTCATGAACCATTTGGACTATGTCGGCGTTATGGCGCTTGAATTATTCGTCACCAAAGATGCTCGCGGTCATAATGCGATATTGGCGAATGAGATCGCACCACGGGTCCACAACTCTGGACACTGGAGTATCGAAGGCGCTATTACCAGCCAGTTTGAGAATCATATCCGTGCCGTGGTCAACTTGCCATTAGGCGATACAGATAACGTCCATCCTGCGATTATGGTAAATGTGCTGGGTCAATACCCTGATATCAGTGCGGTGCTAAATATTGATGGCGCTCATTATCATAGCTATCATAAGGCTGAGCGTGACGATCGTAAGATTGCTCATATCACCTTGATGCCTAATGATGTGACTGATTTAGAACCTGCTATGGCAAAATTGGTTGCTATCTTGCCAAACAAGGTTGGTCTAGATAAAGAATATGCAAATGTAGATACTCAGCCTAGTAAAGCAGACGTCGATGCTAAGAGTAATGCTAAGAACAGTACTCAGAACAGTGTTCAAAACGATGCCACAGCTGATGAACTAGACAATAAAGACAGCCAAACAGACAGCCTGACTGCTACTCCATCAAAATCTGAGAAGGCCAAAAAATAATGCAGATTTGGGTGGACGCAGACTCGGTACCATTGATTGCTAAAGATTTGATTATTAAAACGGCTGAACGTACCAAGACCATGGCCATATTTGTGGCCAATCAGCCGATTAAGCTACGCAAGTCGCCTCTACTTGTTATGACTGTCGTACCGTCAGGATTCGACAAAGCTGATGATTATATCGTTGAGCAGATACAGGTTGGTGACTTGGCTATCACTAGCGATATCCCCTTAGCCAATGATATTTTGGATAAAGGTGGTATGGTACTGACAACGCGCGGCGTGGTCTACGACAAAAACAACATCAAGCAAAAGCTCAATATGCGCGACTTTATGGATACCATGCGCGGTACTGGTGTCCTAGAGTTGCAGGAAATGAGCGGGCAAAAGCCCTACGGTGATCGAGATAAAAAAGCCTTTGCTGATGGTCTTAATCGCTTGGTTCGTTAATGCCTTTTATCGTTCTATCTGACGCCTACCCATCCTGTCTTCTATTAAATAACATTATCTAGCCAACGTTTGCTTCCTTGCAAACTGTATACACTCTATAACCAAACACTATTCAATCAGCACGCTTTATAACGAAGCGTGCTACCTATCTTTGTTACTCTATATTCAGTTTTTAAGATAAATAAACTTACTGAATAATTCAAAAAATAGCATTTAAATAAGAATAGGAATGATTATGAAAATTTTAGTCGTTGGTGCAAGTGGTCGAGTGGGCGGTGATTTGGTTAAGCAGTTATTGGCTGATGATCATCAAGTTATTGGCACGACTCGTCAGAAAGAAAAGTTATTTGATAATGACAATTATACCCAGCTAGATTTAGACATTACAGCAAGTAAAGACTCTATTGAAAAACAATTGGATCAGGATATTGAGGCTATTTACTTTGTTGCAGGATCTGGTGGCAAAAACGTCTTAGAAGTTGACTTGCATGGTGCTGTAAAAACGATGCAGGCTGCACAAGATAAAGGTATTAAACGTTATATTATGTTGAGTTCGGTCTTTTCATTAGAAACTGACAAATGGGATGAAAACCCAGGTATTGCAGATCTAAAAGAATACTACATCTCTAAACACTACGCCGATCACTGGTTAGTGAATAACAGCTCGCTAGATTACACTATTGTACAGCCAGGCGCATTAAAAGAACGTGCTGGTACAGGCAAAATCACTATCAACGATACTAGCTCTGGTGAGAATGCAATCGAAGATGTAGCGACAACGCTAGCCTCGGTGCTAACCGCAGATAACACCATAGGTAAGGTATTCAATCTACATAATGGTGATATCGATATCAATGAAGCAGTTGCTACGGTATAAATAAGTTTAGTATTAGCAGAATTGGTTGTGGATGCTAGATTTTAGAAGCAGCCAATACAAAAGGTCGTTGTCTATTCACCAATATCTAATTGGTAAATAGACAACGACCTTTTTATTATATATTTAGATTATAGTTAATTTAAAAGACGCACGCTCAATCATGCTTGCCCACTGGGAAAAGGGATGACTTCTTCCAAGCTGCTTGCACCTGTTACAACCATTAGCAATCTATCCATACCGACTGCGATACCGCTACATGGTATCAAATCATTGGAGGCAGCTAATAGATGCTCATCGATTGGCATTTTAGGTAGATTATGACGCGCACGTAATTGATTGTCTTGTTCAAAACGGTCACGCAATGCTTGACCATCTGCTAGCTCATCATAAGCATTAGCGATTTCAATGCCATTGATATACAGCTCAAAACGTTTCGCAATTTTATTACCGTCTTTATCCATAGCGGTTTTCGCTAACGCAGCGGTCGCAGGTGGATACTCTATAATCAATGTCGGCAAATCATGACCTAGGTTTGGCTCTACGGCGTGACTGAATAACAAATCTAACCAGCTCTGACGACGATTTTCTTCGCTATCATCAGTATTATTAAAATTAAATCCTGTCAAACCCATATCTTCTGCCACGGCTCGCAATGCAGTTAAACTCGCTGTCAACGGATGTATACCAACATAATCCATAAAGGCATCGACATAGCGATAATGACTCATTACAACAGAATGACCATAAAGCGCTTCTAACAACTCATTAAGTTCAGTTGCTATCTCGTCCAGACTATAATTCGGTTGATACCATTCAAGCATCGTAAATTCAATATTATGACGCGTACCTATTTCATTATCACGAAAGACAGGACAAATCTGATAAATAGGTACTTGCCAGCTGGCTAATAAACGCTTCATTGCAAACTCAGGCGAGGTATGCAGATAATAAGTGCGCGGACGGTCTTGATAGGTCACATGAGCTGCTACAGACTGCAAAAAAGTGTCTGTATTGCCTGCTTGGGATAATAGCGGTGTCTGCACTTCCAGCACTTGTCGACTGGTAAAAAACTGACGAATATTGCTGATAAATTGCGCACGCTGTTGTGCCATTGCAAGTGTCATGGTTGGTGCGTAGCTAGGCTTAGAAGTAATAAGCTGCGAAGAAATGTTATTTGCTTGAGTCATTGGGCTCTACTGCGACTGATGAATAATTGGTTGCTCAGTATCTTGTTTAATTAAAACTGCCACTCACGGCGCAAGTTATAATCACGTCTCAGACCGTCGAAGTCAGCACCACTTACTTGCCCATCAACTGCTTTATTTCGTAACGAGGTATCATCTTGCATGATGTCATAAAACTTTGGCAGTCTGTCTGGATATGATTTTAATTCAGACCATAAGAACATATTTAGCGGTAGCAGATTGGACATAGATTGAGCTGGAGGTATCGCTAATTTTTCACACAAGGCATCATAAATAATTTGTGTGCCACGTAGCTTACCTTCTAGTGTATAGCCAGCGATATGCGGTGTGGCAATAGCGAGTTTGGATAATAAGCTTACTGCGACTTCTGGCTCATGCTCAAACACATCTAGCACCACTTGTCGTCCAGTACACTCAATATCTGCTTCAAGCGCGCTTTCCTCAATCACAGGCCCGCGCGCACTATTAATCAATATCGTATCCGCAGGCATCATTGCCAATGCAGCTGCATTAATCAGATGACGTGTTGGGTAATCACTACCTTTAGGATTCGTCGCATTCTTCTCATTAGTCAAAGGCACATGCAGACTAACTACGTCACTTTGGCTAAGTACCTGCTCCAAGCTAGCATTGTTAGTTTTAGAGGATGGTAACAGGGGATCATAACCTAGCACCTGCCAACCCAAATCATAGGCATATTGAGCAAGTGTACTACCGATATTACCAAGACCAATGATACCTAATGTTAATGACGCCGATTGCTGCCAATACTGCGGACGCAAAGTGAAAACAGCCGTCAATACATATTGAGCCACAGAATGCTTGCTACAACCAGCCGCATTGGTGAAAGTGATATTGCGAGACGCTAGATAATCTTGGTCTACATGGTCGGTACCAATAGTCGCAGACCCAACAAACTGCACGCTGTTATTGTCAGCCAATAGCGCTTCATTTACTTTCGTCACAGAGCGTATCAGCAGCACATCTGGCTGTACTTCGGTAAGTAGCGCTGCATCAATATCTCGACCAGCGACAGTAATAATCTCAACCGTATGCTCAGTCAGCTGACCAAGCATAGCATCATTAAAAAAATCATTCAGACTGGCGATGTTGCTATCCGCTAAAATAGTGATATTTTTAATTGTACTTAATTTATCGGTCTTATTATTCGTCGAATCTGCCATATTCTCATTTGTCATTATTCATCATCTCTATCGATAATTTTTTACATCGTATTTGCTAGCGACTCATTATTCTGGTTCGTGCACAGGATCTATCGCACGAGAGTCAGAAAGCATCACCTCTTGCTGAGCAAATATCTCATTCTTATGCTGCGATATCCACTCGCGCCATACTGCAAGCCCGATAGCCAATACGACAGGCCCAATAAACAAACCAACAAAACCAAACGCTGTTAGACCACCTAATACACCAATAAAAATAATGATAAAAGGGATTTTGGTCGCGCCGCTAATGACGATAGGACGAATCAAATTATCCACCCAGCTAATTACCAGTACACCCCATAGTGCCAATCCAATACCCTCTGCAGTATGTCCTTGGCTCAACAGCCAAATCGATACCCCGCCCCAAACGAATGGCGTGCCAAACGGAATCAAGGCAATAATAAAAGTAACAATGGTCAATAAAATAGGACTTGGTGCACCAGCGAAGTAATAGCCGATACCAGCCAATAAAGCCTGAGCCAATGCCGTCAGCCCGATACCGTATACCACGGCACGCGTAGTTGTACCCACAGAGTCAATATAACCGTCGATGCGATTGCCGATGATGTTACGCAACGCTTGACGAATCTGCCGAACCAGACTAGTGCCATCACGATAAAAAAAGAAGAGTGTCATTAACGCCATACCGAGTTTGGCCAAACTACTGAACACCACATCGAATGCTATTTTGCCATAATATAAATGCGACTGAACCCAAATGCGAAAAGCTTCTAGCGTCCCTTCTGGGTTTTTGTTAATACGCCACAGCACGTCTTTGACTTGCTGACCGATGATAGGCAAATCTTTGAGGGAGTCAGGCACATCTAAGTAACCTACCTTGATACGGTAAATCAAATTACTGATTAAACTCAAAGCTTCTTGCTGCAAGATAAACACACCGATGACCACTGGCACGCCTATTATCAGTGAGATGCTCACCGTCATAATAGCGGCGCTAAAGTCTGGGCTTAGCTTTACCTTTTCATGGAAGAAATTATAGATAGGAAAAGTTACATAGGCCAAAATCGCTGCCCACAGCGCCGGTACAATAAAAAACTGTACCACTTGAAAACACAATACGAACAGCACCACTAGCAACGTAATTGCTAATAAGCGCTGAATAATAAATTCTTTTGTCCAGTTTTCAATCATAGCGTATAAACCAAAAGCGGACAGCAAACGATAATTTTGCTGGCGAGTTTATAAATGTGTGATGAATATCAGCTCTTAGACACTGTCTGTAAGCCATATCCATTAGCGAGAGTTGCGAGTCGTACAAAAAAGCATTGTGTCGGACTTATGAAGTCATATGAGGATTAAGTAATATGACAATGAAATAGTATGACTATGTTCAGTTCCATACTACAAATTCATAGCCATTTATTATTGTAGACAACACAATAAAAATGCAGTTAGTACACTTTATTATGCAATAAAGCGTGTGAATTATATAACGCGTTGTTGTAATCTTTACTTACAACTTTGTCTATGCAAGCTTACTAGATGACGACGATAATGACTAGCGCATAATGCATGAATTTAGTGTGTAAAAATGATGTATTGAAAACTGCTTTTATGTACAGCTTTTAAACTGTTATCTTATAAGGGAATCCACTGGTGCGTTCTATTTGTCGCGACAATTGATGTTATACTAAAGCAATTATTTTAAGCTTTTCAGTGTAGTTAAGTTTATTTGCACATGTTTATTTACATCATCGTACAGACATCGAATCCTCTGAGCCAGATTTCAATACCCGCTTATACCGTCTTCTTTTAGACTATCATAAGTTCTCATTTTAGGGTGTCGCTATCACTTAGAGTGAGTTACTTGAGCAAAATCATAAGTCTTTTATAAAGGCTTATACGAGATTTAGACTCAGCATATCAGCTCAATATTTGAGCTGATATGCCAGAGCGCAGTTTTGAGTTAATTTCGGATTTACTTTGATTTTATTTGAAATCAATGCAGACACACCAAATTTTAATAATATATCGATAGGAACAATAACAATGTCAAAAGACACTGATAACCCCAACTCTAACACCTCAAACGAAGCCAGTAAGACCAATAAACCACAAGATACTGTCACTTTTGCTTTAGCTCAATCACATTTTTTGGTCGGTGATATCTCAACCAACGTTGAAAAAATGCGTACCCTAGCATTACAAGCACGCGAACAAGGTGCTGACGTTATCGTATTCCCAGAGTTAGCTCTTTTGGGCTACCCTCCACAAGATTTATTGCTACGTCCAAGCTTGTCTGGCCGCGTCAAGAGCGCTTTGTCTACTTTGAGTGATATCGATGATATCGTCATGATTGTCGGCTATCCGCATGTCGATCATCACGGAACTTTTAACTCTGCTGCCATCCTACATAATGGTCATCAAAAAGGTTTTTACCATAAGCAAATTTTGCCAAATTATGGCGTGTTTGATGAGCGTCGCTATTTCGATAAAGGTCGCAATCAAGTTTTATTTGACTATAAAGGTATTACTATTGGTCTACTTATCTGTGAAGATTTGTGGGAAAAAGGGCCTATCTCCGAGCTTAAAAAACAAGGTGCTGATTTAATCGTAAGCTTAAATGCCTCGCCTTTTGAGATTGAAAAGCAAGACAATCGCAAAACCATGCTGGCCAAGCGTAGCCGTGAAAACAAACTACCTATCGTCTATGTCAACGCAGTGGGCGGACAAGACGATCTAGTGTTTGATGGTGGCTCTATGGCTGTACAAGCTGACGGTAGCATTGCTCATGAAGCGCCACGCTTTATGAACCAGTTGCTACTGGCTACGTTAGATGTAAAAACTGCTAAATTCAACGAGCAGACTAAAGCGCCTCTAACTTTGAGCCGTGAGTCTGAAATGTATCAGGCGTTAGTCGTCGGTCTACGCGACTATGTTAATCACTCAGGGTTCTCTGGCATTATTGTCGGGTTGTCAGGTGGTATTGACTCAGCATTGACACTCTGTATCGCTGTTGACGCTCTAGGCGCTGACAAGGTATATGCAGTTATGATGCCATACGAGTATACTTCTCAAATCAGTCTAGAAGATGCTCAAGCACAGGCACGTCGCTTAAATGTTTCTTACACCGTCTGCCCTATTTTTGACGCTGTCGAAGGCATCCGTCATACGCTAGCGCCGTTATTCAATAAGTCGCCAGCAGACACTACCGAAGAAAACATCCAAGCGCGCGCGCGCGGTGTTATTTTGATGGCCTTGTCCAATAAATTCGGTCATTTAGTTATCACGACTGGTAACAAGTCAGAATTGGCTGTTGGTTACTCAACGCTATATGGCGACATGGCTGGCGGCTTTGACGTACTAAAAGACGTATACAAGTCTCAAGTCTATAAATTGGCGAGCTATCGTAACCGTTTAGAAGATACGCCGGTTATTCCTGAGCGCGTTATTACTCGTCCACCATCGGCTGAATTACGTCCAGATCAAAAAGATCAAGACAGCCTACCTGACTACGATGTGTTAGATGGTATCTTGACGTCATATATCGATGAAGATATGGGCTATCAAGAGATTATTGATAAAGGCTTTGATGCTGAGATGGTCGCTAAAGTCATCAAAATGGTAGACAACAGCGAATACAAACGCTTGCAATCTCCTATCGGTACTAAGATTAGCCACAAAGCTTTCGGACGTGAGCGCCGTTATCCATTGGTTAATAAGTGGTCAATCAAGGGCTAATTACTACACACCTCTCAACTTTTACTATCTATAAGTTGAGAGGTGCTAGTTCACCAGTTTTACAAGATATCGAATTTTTTACTATTAGCTGGGTGCTTGCCCAGCTTTTTTGGTTTTTATCCACCAAAAATTTTTACATCTAACCCGATTCTTTTCCACACAGTTTCACCAACTATTTTGCCTTAATTATCTTTATTTCTTTTTCGAGTACGTCATGAGTTTGCTAACCGCTAGTGTTTTTCTTCTTTTACTGCTTGCCTTAAGTACCTTTGTCTCTGCTGCTGAGATTGCCATCGCTGCAGGCCGCAAAATCAAGCTCCAAATTATGGCAAAAGAAGGCGATGTTCGCGCACTTGATGTGCTCAATATGCAAGAGCATCCTGGTAGCTTTATCACCGTAGTACAAATAGTGCTAAATGCGGTCGCTATTTCAGCTGGTGCCGTGGGTGAGTCGGCCATTAGTCCTTATCTCGAGCAGTTATTGAATAGTGAAACGATAGCAT
Organism: Psychrobacter sp. 4Bb; assembly: GCF_002836735.1. Taxonomy (GTDB): domain Bacteria; phylum Pseudomonadota; class Gammaproteobacteria; order Pseudomonadales; family Moraxellaceae; genus Psychrobacter. The sequence goes on from NZ_PJAS01000052.1 coordinate 33,776, forward strand.
CAGTCATATCGTTTGTACTTATTACGAGTTTTTTTTCACTACTTGCTGATCTAATGCCTAGGCGTTTGGCCATGTCAAATGCAGAGACGATAGCGGTACGGCTTGTGCGCCCGATGATGTTGTTAATATTTATACTAAAGCCCATTATATGGGTGTTCGATGGGGCTGCAAATATCCTGTTTAAGCTTTTTGGCATCTCAACCATCCGTCAAGATGATATGACACCAGAAGATATTTATGCAGTGATGGATGCAGGTGCTGAAGCAGGTGTATTAAAGAAGCAAGAGCATCACTTGATCGAAAACATCTTTGATATGCAAGAGCGTACCGTCACCTCAGTAATGAACCCTCGCGAAAATATCGTTTACTTTGATACCAAGACAAGTACCGAAGAAGTCGTTAATATCATGATTGAGCAGCCACACAATAAATTTTTGGTCTGCCATGATGATGATTTAGAACATATCGTTGGCTATGTGGAATCTCGTAGCTTTTTAGCTTTGGTTTTGAACCAACAAGAAGTTAGCTTAACGAACAAGACTCTATTGAAACCAGCACTTTTCGTGCCTGATACGTTGTCTTTGTTTGAAGTATTAGAGATGTTTAAATCTACTGGCGCTGACTTTGCAGTCATCGTGAATGAATATGCCCTAGTCGTTGGTGTTATCACCTTAAAGGACGTGATGAGTATTGTGATGGGTGAGTTGGTAACGCTAGAAGAACAACCTATTGTCCAGCGCACTGACAACTCGTGGCTAATCGATGGCATGACCCCTATCGAAGATGTAATTCGTGCATTAGATATCGTCGACTTACCACGAAGTCAAAATTACGAGACTATCAGTGGATTTATGATGTATATGCTTCGAAAAATCCCTAAAAAGACTGACACGATTGAGTATGCCAATTATCGATTTGAGATTATTGCGACTGATAATCTTAAAATTACGCAGATGTTAGTCACTAAATTAGAAGATATCATTTAACCTAATGGCTAGTTAAAAAATGCTTAACTAGCCTATTCATATCGTTTTAAGCACGCTGACCAAAGATAGCGGTGCCGACACGTACCATCGTTGTGCCGTTTTCTATCGCTTCTGCCATATCACCACTCATACCCATGCTAAGCGTATCCCAGTTATCTAGCTCTGGATAGTCTACTTTAACCTCTTCAAACAACTGCTTAGTTCGTGCAAAGGCATCCGTATTTGCTTTAGCAGGAATAATCATCAAACCTCGCAGTTGTAAGCGCTCATACCCTTTGATCGCTGTTATCAGCTCTGGCAACTGGGCTGGCAGACATCCTGACTTGCTGTCTTCGTTATCGATATTTAGTTGGATCAATACATTCAACGGTGGTAGGTCAGCTGGTCGTTGGTCATTTAATCGTCTGGCAATGATATCGCGCTCAACCGTTTGCACCCAATCAAAGTGCTCTGCAATGTCACGTGTCTTATTACGTTGAATACTACCGATATAATGCCAAACGATACTCTTGCCTACAGGTTGAGCTTTAAGTTCAGTAATTTTTTCGATGGCTTCTTGTAGATAGTTTTCACCAAAATCACGCTGTCCCTGCTTCGCTAAAGTTGCAATCATATCGGCAGGTTTCGTTTTCGAAACAGCCAGCAGCATAACATTATCAGCCTGTCTGTCAGCATGATCACACGCTTGCTTCATCTGCTTACTAACTTGTTGCCAGTTATCGATAAGTGTCACTTCATCAATATTGCCATTCATTTCCTTCATATTTTGCCCTTATTGCTTGATTAATTTTTTGAAATTTTTTTCTGCAATTTTTATTATAAAAAACATAACTATCCGATTTTTAAAAGTAAATTAGAAATAACTTCTATGAAAATTATTTTAAAACGATACAGTTCTGGTTTTTCTTAATTTAGTAGATGGTTAAATACTCACAGTCTTGTTATGATATTGTTACATGCTTTAACATATGCTGCTGAATATGCTAGTGATGGTAAAAACCTGTACTGGTGAGCTTCGTATCATCTCTCATTATACTAAGGCTATCGATAAATAGTTTACCACGTACTTTTATAGTGTTTTGTCTTACCTAGACTAAGTAATAGGAATATTAAATTATGGCCGAAAAAAACAATCTTAATATCGAAGACTTACTGCGCTTTACCGTTAAGCATAAGGCGTCAGATTTACATATTTCAGCGGGTATGCCGGCAATGATACGTGTTGATGGTGAAATGACCCGTATCAATATGCCAGAGATGACCCATCAGGTCGTGCATCAGCTTATTTATGACATCATGAATGATAAGCAACGTGCTGACTTTGAGGAGTTTTTTGAAACGGATTTTTCTTTTGAAATTCCTAATCTAGCACGTTTTCGTGTCAATGCTTTTAATCAAAACCGCGGTGCAGGCGCTGTATTTCGTACCATTCCTTCTAAAGTATTAACGATGGAAGACTTAGGTATGGGCGATGTCTTTAGACGCGTTTCAGACTTTAAGCGTGGTGTGGTTTTGGTCACGGGCCCAACCGGCTCAGGTAAATCGACAACACTTGCGGCGATGATTGACTATATTAACGAAAGCCGAAAAGAGCATATTTTAACTATCGAAGACCCGATTGAATTTGTGCATCAATCTAAAAAAAGCTTGATCAACCAGCGTGAAGTACACCGTGATACTTTGGGTTTTGAGCCAGCATTGCGCTCTGCCCTACGTGAGGATCCCGATGTTATCTTAGTTGGTGAGCTACGTGATCTTGAGACTATCCGCTTAGCGTTGACCGCAGCAGAAACTGGTCACTTAGTGTTCGGTACCTTGCATACCAGCTCAGCGGCTAAAACGATTGACCGTGTCATTGACGTATTCCCAGCTGCTGAAAAAGACATGATCCGCGCTATGTTGTCAGAATCATTGCAAGCTGTTATTTCACAGACATTGCTGCGTCGTCAAGCAGGTGGACGTATAGCCGCCCATGAAATCATGATAGGTACCCCTGCTATCCGTAACTTGATACGTGAGAACAAAATCGCTCAAATGTACTCTGCCATCCAAACAGGTGCAGGCGATGGCATGATCACCCTTGATCAGACGTTAAAGAACTTGGTAAGTAAGGGAACCATTAGTAAAGATGTTGCACGTCCTTATGCCAAGCAACCTGAGGCATTTTTATAGTACTGACAGACAGTATTGACAGATACCATCAAAAATAACAAACAACTTATGGTCTCTGTAATTACTTTTTTACTTTTTACTGACGTATTTAAAATATGATTTTAATTGACTTACATCTGGTACAGGTGCGATATGGACATTGATAAACTATTACAATTAATGATCAGCAAAAATGGCTCTGACCTTTTTATTACTGCTGACGTAGCACCTTCCATGAAAGTGAATGGAAAAATTTTACCTGTCGGTAGAACACCTTTGAGTGCTGAACAAACCATGAGATTGGTCAAAGGTGTAATGACACCAAGCCAGCAAAAAGAGTTTGAAGATACCAACGAGTGTCAATTTGCCATCTCTGATGAAGCGCAGCAAGCACGTTTTCGAGTCAGTGCATTTGTACAACGCGACATGGCAGGAATGATTTTAAGAAAAATTGAAAACAACATTCCAACAGTTGAAGAATTACGTTTACCGCCAGCGCTAAAAGAATTGGCCATGAAAAAACGCGGTATTGTTCTATTAGTTGGCGCAACGGGTACAGGTAAATCTACTACCCTTGCAGCAATGATAGGACATCGCAATCAAAATTCTCATGGTCATATTATTACGATAGAAGACCCTATCGAGTTTGTCCATAAACATCGCGGCTGTATTATTACCCAGCGTGAAGTTGGTATCGATACCCATTCATTTGAAGCAGGCCTAAAAAACACGCTACGCCAAGCACCCGATGTCATCTTAATCGGCGAGATTCGTAACCGTGAAGTCATGAGTTATGCTATTCAGTACGCAGAAACTGGCCATCTAGTGTTTGCAACGTTGCACGCAAACAATGCTAACCAAGCAATTGATCGTATCATTCATTTCTTTGAAACCAATCGCCATAATCAGTTGTTTATGGATTTGTCATTGAACCTACAAGCTATTATCGCGCAGCAACTTATCCCCACACCTGACGGTAAAGGACGACGCGCTGCTATTGAGATTTTGCTAAATTCGCAGCTGATTAGTGACTATATCCGTAAAGGGGAAGTCCATGAAATCAAAGATGTAATGACACGCTCACGAGACAGTGGCATGCAAACCTTTGATCAGGCACTTTTTGATTTGTACGAACAAGGAGAGATAACGTATAAAGAAGCGATTCTACATGCCGACTCCCCTAACGATTTGCGCCTCAAAATTAAGCTCAGCAGCAAAAACGGTAAGGCTAATTTAGATGAAGGTGCTGATAGTTTATCGTTAGATGTGAGTTGAATTATTGATTTTCCAATATAGAATAGAATATATAAAAAACCCTCGTTATTTATAACGAGGGTTTTTTATTGTTCGATATCGTAGTACTGATAGAAATAAGCGTTTCTACTTATACGCTAGACAATTACTTCGCGCTATCTCTACAGGCCTGATCTGCACAAATACCATATAGCACAAGAGAGTGCCCAGACAGTTTAAAGCCATGTTTTTCTGCTACTTTCAACTGCTCTTCTTCGATGACTTCATTATGAAACTCTATAATCTTGCCACACACATCACAAACCAGATGATCGTGATGCTCTTCTTGGGTAATCTCAAATACAGATAGATTGTTTTCAAAGTTATGACGCTCAACAATACCTGCTTGCTCAAACTGTGTTAGGACACGATAGACAGTGGCAAGACCTACATCTTCACCTTGCTCGATAAGTGCCTTATATACTTCTTCTGCACTCATATGATGCAGCTCTGCGCTTTCTAATAGCTCTAAAATTTTGATACGAGGTAACGTGATCTTGAGTCCTGCTCTACGTAAATCTTGATTGGTAAAAGAAGCCATAATATCCCTTTTGACTGTGACAGCCTTAACAAATAGAAAATAGAAAATATGAGATAAATAATCAACAAAGATTATTTTTATTTAATATAAAGTAAATGATCAATAATAAACTGATGAAAATTACACAGACATCTCTCTTATTATTTTCTAAATATCGAGATGCAAGCCTATGAATTTAAAATATAATTAATCTAACCATTCAGATTGTGTTTGGTAAATAATGTCGTAAGTGGTAGGCAATTGCAAGTAAATGACGTATCATTTGTCCAAGATTGTCGGTCAGACTGGTACGACCTAACGCTGGCCACACCTAATTCATTTCTTATGAGTCATCTTACCATGATAAAGACATTAAATTTCCGTCCTTTAAGCCACACCAGCGCATTACATAAGATCGTTATCACCAGTATGCTTAGCGCTACTGTTGCTATGTCTGGCTGCTCATTATTGAGTGTTTATAAGATTGATTTGCCACAAGGCACAGCGATTACTCAAACCCAAGCTCAAAAGCTAAAAGTGGGGATGAATCAAAACCAAGTGCTTTATACTCTTGGTAGCCCTGCGATTCGAGATACTCTTGAGCCTAAACGCTGGGATTATATCTATGACTACAAAGCAGGCACCGAAGGTAGCCGTAAAGGCATTGCAGATGTCAAAAACGCTAGCCAGCATTTAGTTGTTTACTTTGATGATAATGGTTTGGTCACGCGCATCGAAGGTATTGAGAGTCTGCCAGCATCATAGTCAGCAAAACCTATTAGCTTAGATGGTTAACAGTTTAGCTACGAGATTTATTTTTGCGCTGAGACATAGGATCAGCGCTTAAACTGCGATATACCTCGATACGGTCAAAAGGCTGTAGCAAATAGCTTAATGGCTGTTTCTGCGCATAAATTCCCACATGCCAACGTTTCGCAGTTGGCGTGGTGATATCTATTACTTGCTCACACCACTTTGCCAGTTCTGCAAACTTTTCAAGCCATCCCGCTTGCGCCAACGCTTCATGCAAACTAGTACCTTGTCTAACCTGCAAAGCTAGATAATGCTGGCGCTGCTCATTTTCAGCATACGCCAGATATACGGTCATTAAATTAGCTTGCGTAGACTGTGGCACACTGTTGTCACGACCTTCGACTGTTAGCTCAACCACTGCATCACCCAACCTATCAGTGCTAGCAGTAATGCTAATGGTACGACTAAACGTATCGCCACTCGCCACAAGTTATAAACTGCTTCATTACTAAAATTTAGTGACTTGCGTAGATGGCTAATCTTCATCTGCCAACCCGCAAATACTGATAATAATAGTACAGTAATGCTACTAATAATGACCAAGATGCCAACTAACCATGCTGTCGGAATCGCAACCACTAATAATAACGCTACAGCAAAAGTGATTATCAAACTAACCAATAATCCAAACTTATGTGTTAACTGTTGCGTGCTGTAATGTAGTAAGTAACTGGCCACAAATAACACCCCGCCCCAATATAACAGCTGTCCAATTGGTGGTAGCGACATACCATTAGTAAATAAAGCCACTACTCCTATCAGCAGTTGCAACACCCAAATCGGTAACACTAACTTGGTTGCACGGTACTCACGAGTAGCAGCTCTATTGTTTGCTTGCTGATTGGTTGCTTCTACCGCTGTGACTGTCTGCTTACTCACCAAGTTCTGACCGAACCAGTATAGTCCTGTACCCGCACCAACACTGACTAATGCTAACGCGACTGCGCGAGCCCATTCAGTCAAACTGATATCAGTCATAGCAAAACCAGCATTGGGTACACCGTTTGCGAACCCTAGCAGCAACCCTATTACCATCAATCCTAAACCAATGGGTAAAGGCGCAACACCCAGCAAGCTTAAAAGTAACGCAATGACCATCAGGCCTGCAGCAACTGCGAAGCTAGGTACATCGGGTACGCTATTTAGCTCAGTTAATGCAGACAATATACCTGTACTTGCACCCGATATCACCAACGCTGCAATCACAATAGAGACCAGCGCCGCTAACCAACCAAAGCTGCGCCATATCGGACTGACATCTGCTTCGCGAGTGAGCTTTTGCATACCCGCTAGAGGGCCTTCGACACTGCGATAGGCCAATGCTATCTCAGCGTAAACAACTGGCAGCGCAACCAATACCATGGCTAGTAGCCATAGTAACCAAAAATCAATCTCACCAATTGATGCAGGTGCAAACCAACGAAATAGCAATAACGGTAGTAACGCCGCGATAAAATAAGAAGCATAACGGATCATCATAATCTCAATCCAAACGATCTAATTAATACCATTCACAAAAACTGGGTTAGCAAACAAAACACGTGCAAGTACTACGCATAGTAGACCGAATATGTTTGACAAGGCTAATCATATTTTGAAAATTGGTATAAAGTGAATAACGATAACTTATAATTATACAGAGCAACGATAAGCTGCTGTAAATGAATTCAGCTAAATACTGTCTTAATATAAGGGACAAACAGTTATAAAAAAACCCCGAAATCGGGGTTTAGTCATTCAGATATAATCAATATGCGATTCAGTACTCAATGGCCTTCTATGCAAAGCAAAGCATGTATCAGATATTGAATCAGTGCGACTCAATTAGTGAATAGCACTTACATAATCTGACAAGATACGAATGTCACGATCTGATAGTTTAGATGCAACTGTTTGCATCATCCCCATCTCGCCTTCTTTGGCTGCATCATTGACTCGTTTTTGATCATCGCTATCGATATCATCAACACGTCCAGCGGCACGGAATAGTTTTAGCTGAGTAGCAATATACTGAGCGTGCTGTCCGCCTAGCTTTGGAAATGCAGCCCAAGTGTTACCTGCAGCATCTGGACCATGACAGCCCGCACAACCAATAACACCGCGCGACTTGTCGCCGCCCAAGAATAGCTTAGTCGCTTCTTGGTTGGTTGCAGGATTGCCGTAGCCAACGCCCCAAGGCGCTTGACTGGCGTAATAACCTGCTACGTTGGCTAGGTCTTGCTGAGATAGATTAGCAACTTGTGACTGCATGATACCGTTTTTGCGATAGCCTGCTTTAAAGTTGACTAGCTGTTTATATAGGTACTTTACGTTTTGGCCGCCAAGGTTTGGCTGTGCAGGAACAATGCTGACGCCATTAAGACCATGACAAGCGGCACAAACGGTTTCTGCAACTTTTTGACCTGCATTGACGTCATATTCAGGAACAATAATAGCAGCTTGTACGCTGAAACTTGCAACGCATAAGCTGGCAGCAGCGATTAACTTTTTCATTGATACAAATCCTACTAGCTCGGCGTAAGCATTATTTAGAGTGATTGCACTGGTAAGATACCTGATATAGCCGTCTCTTTAATCATGAGAATGGCGTATATTTTGAGGTCTTGGACACAAGCAGTCTGAAAGTACTTACTAACATCAGGGTTTATTTTCGATTATTATAGCAAGACTTTGTATCATTTGCCTACTTAATCATAGTATCCATCAGTTTTCTGGCAATACAATATACAATATGACGCAAAAACAAAAAGCGCAGATAGGTTGTTAATCCAGCGCTTTATTTTATATGTTCAAATTATATTTATAAGTCGATTATTTGCTCATATATTCGATAAGTTTACGATAATCGTCATCACTACATTTGTCGCAAAGACCACCTGCTGGCATCTGCGGCATCCCACCTTTGACAGACTTAATGAGCGTCGGCATACTTTTTTGTTTAATCAGCTGTTGCCATTTGGCACTATCACCTTTTTTGATGGCATTCAACGCCCCACTATCGTGACAGGCTGCACATGAGTTATTATAGGTAGTAGCGATATCCGCCGAACTTGCGCTGCTAATCATAATGCCACTTAATAATAGTCCAGCACTGCTAGCAATTATAGCGCGATAACTCGTGCTAAGAAGTTTACTGATTGAAAACATAGAGCACCTCCTCGTGATATTTCACGTGTCTCATCAATCGTTCTATTAAACGTCTCTCGTTAAACATTGTAACAATATATGTCATATAAACATAGATAATTTGGATATGGCTTTGTTAAAGCTGAGAACTTGTCTTAATGACAGGCCAACTTTAATGTTATCCTACTATTTATATGATGCTAATCGCAGTTATTTCAATAAGTAAGACGCGGAATAGTATAGAATAGCCAGTAATATTAAATAGCTACTTTTATGATTTGCACATAACTGTATTGATAAAGAACAGCCTTTTACCTTGATTTACCTATCGCTTGACCAATTACTTGACCGCACCGATGACCTGAATCATCAGCTGACTAAAATTTTATAATCGCATCCAATTTTTTAAGATTAATGAGCCATTTATGAGTACCCCGTTTAACGATGTCGCCGCTGAACATGCCTTGTTCAATACCAAATCTCGTCAAAAAATTCAGCAAACTGAGTTTATGATGTCAGCACCTACCTTTCGTCTCTGTCCGCCTGATATGGGATTGGAAGTCGCTTTTGCAGGCCGCTCAAATGCTGGCAAATCATCAGCCATCAACGCCTTAACCAATCAGCGTCAATTGGCTCGCTCGTCTAAGACACCTGGACGTACGCAGATGATTAACTTTTTTAGTATCGGTGATACTGACAGACGTTTGGTCGATTTGCCTGGTTACGGCTATGCAGCTGTTCCGCTAGAGATGAAAAAAGAATGGCAAGTTGAGCTAGAAGAATACTTGGTGTCACGCTCAAGCCTTGCAGGCCTGGTACTGATGACAGACATTCGTCATCCGCTTAAGTTTTTTGATGAGCAAATGCTACACTGGGCAAACGATGGTGAGCTACCAGTACATATCCTGCTGACTAAAGCAGATAAACTGAAGTACGGTGCTTCTAAGAACGCCCTCCTTGAGACTCGTAAACGCCTGAAAAAACTGGGCTTAAACTGTACCATTCAGTTGTTTTCGGCTCTCAGAAAAGAAGGTCTCGATGAGTTGGCTGGGATAATGGGCAACTGGTATGAGTATCAGCTTGATGCAGACAAAATTATCGAGTCGTCTTTTGCATTGCTAGAAGGCGCTGAGTTAGAAGATGCTATTGAAAAAGAAAGCGGTGAAAAAGAGAGCATTGATAAAGAAAACAAATAAACATCGTTGTCTTTAATAAAAAGGGTTTATCGCTATTACGATAAACCCTTTTTTATTGTCTGTTTATTCACTCATTATTATCATCGGTGTGCTATTAGAATAACGAAAATTATAAAAGTAGCTCTACCCGCATAGCAAATCCACTAGCGCTTGTGGAGTATCAACCTGATAGGTTGGATTTTGCGCAGCAAGCTCTGCACTCGTTGCCGTACCATAGTTCACCGCTATACTGGTCATGCCCAATGCTGTTGCCATTTGAATGTCATAGATACTGTCACCGATAAACACAGCATCAGAAACCTGCTGCTGTGTGTACTCCAAGATATCGGTTAACATCTGCGGATCAGGTTTTGAGCCTGACTCATCAGCACAACGCGTAATCGCAAAATAATCATGGCTATCTGAGGCATCTAATACACGATCTAGCCCCTTTCTTTTTTTACCAGTTGCTACGGCGAGCGTTTTGCTTTGCCGCTGCAAAGTTTGCAACATATGCTCTATCGGCTCAAAGAGCGGCGTATTATGACTATTAGCAATATAGTACTCTGCATAGGTTTGCTGAATCTCAAGCAGTTGCGCATCGTTTGCCTGCGGATATAAAATCTTAATCCCATTCATTAAGCTTAGACCAATGATATCTTTTACGGCTTTATCAGTCGTCTTAAACCCGTGTGCTTCGCCAGCTACATGCATAGAATCAACAATCAGGCCGATTGAATCCATTAGGGTCCCGTCCCAATCAAAAATAATCAACGTCTTATCAGACAACCGATGTTCTGCTGATGGTTGAGTATTTATGATGCTTTCTGAAATTGTAGCTGGTTTGGTCATGGGTTTACCTTGATAAATAAAAGTAATAAATAGCAGATACTAAAACGTCACGGTGGCTTATTCGTAAAAATAAGATATCGTGACGTTTAGGAAAGTACAAAAATAGTTTGGCTTAAGAATTAATTTTGAAAAACTATTCAGGCAACTTCGTTGTTTCTGGTAACCAATCTGCCATATCGTCTGGCAATGGCGCAGTAATGGTCTTGTAGCCTGGAATATCTAAGCGCCATGCATGTAGACACAAACGATGGACACCTGATTTATCATGAACGTTATATTTGTCATCACCCAAGATAGCATGACCGATATGTGCCAAATGCACACGGATTTGATGAGTGCGACCCGTCAATGGCTTGGCTTCAATTAAGCTTACTGGCTGACTATTAATCATAAAGCGATCATGGATAATGATATCAGTCTGACTTTCTTTCGCTTGTGGGTCTTGGCTATCTACTTTCACTCGGCGCTCACCACTAGCAAGTGTATAACGTAGCAACGGCGCATTGATACGCTGCTCATTAAGCGCAGGTTGTCCTTTGGCAAGACATAGATAGTGCTTTTGAATGGTCTTGTCTACCAAATGCTGCTGCAACACTTTGAGCGTTGAGCGTTTTTTGGAAATCATCAGTAGCCCTGATGTGTCTTTATCAATGCGATGGATCAGCTCTAGGTATTTTTTACCCGTCACTTCACGCATGGCTTCGATAACCCCAAAGTCCAAGCCGCTACCGCCATGCACAGCGATACCAGAAGGCTTATTCAGCACTAACAAACCGTCATCTTCATAAACCACACGAGCCAGCAAGCTTTTGGCAAATTCGGTACTAATAATTGGTTTTTCGCGCGTTGCTAGCTCTACAGGAGCAATACGTACCACATCTTCACGCTGCACTCTATCGTGTGCTTTACAGCGCTTATTATTGACGCGTATCTCATCTGAGCGAATCATTTTATAGATATGTGACTTTGGCAAACCTTTTAAACGGTTTAACAAAAAGTTATCCAAACGCTGGTCATGTTGATGGCGCGTTACTTCGAGGTAGTTCACCTTACCGAAGTTGCTAATCTCATCGTCAGCGCTTTGTGGGCGTGTTTTGCTATTAAAAATAGCAGGAGATTCATGGGTAGTAGCGTCGTCAGTCATTTTTGAGTTTGTCATTTTTAGTTAGGTATTTACACAAAGATTTGCTATAGTTTAGCATGTTGAGCGACAATTAAGCAGAGGCGACAGCAATAATCATTGTTGTTACAAATAGTTGACCACCATTTTATTGCTTGTCAGCTTTCTACTACTTGCCAGTAAAGAGGTTGACACTATTTATCCTGCTGACCTGACACGTTTCATCTGATTTTAGGGCGCGTTATTTATTTAGAGGTATTACTTACCAAATATAGCCCTAAAAATTAAAAATACTGTACTGAATGTTATTCGGTACCATAAAATAAATAGTGACACTACATACCATCGCGTTAATCACTCTGATAATAAATCAGCTTATTAACCGATTACAACACAACACTGACTCACTAATTGCATGACAACGACCGTACTCGATAATCAATCATTATTTAATGACTATTTATCTGATGGCTCTTTATGCCAGCATAGTTGAGCAAGTATGGGTAGTTTAGCGTTAGGATCGAAAAGTAACTCGATAGCTGCCTAAGTATTGGTGGTCAAACAGATGACGATAACAATGTAAATACGATACCATGCTGACAAGCTGGTCCATTACTCTGTTTGCCAAGTACGCCCCGCTGATAACAAAAGCTGCGACACCTAACCTTGAGACACCCAAGATATTATTGACGTTATACAAAGAACGATAAACAAAGAGTAACCAATTGCTTCGCCTGAATAAACAACCGCTGAATGACGCCACTATATAGTAGCAATCATGACCGCGATATTATTGTTAGACTTTGATGGATGAATGGCAACAGCACCACGCCTTTTTAATATCAGTATTTTTTAGAGATGTAACTGACCCTCGCCCACGCTTACAACGTGCGCTGAAATCACTACCAATAGAACGTACTGAGAATAAGAACGCTTTGACTCGCTGACCCAATCATATATGTACCAAGTTTACTGATGATAAAATATAAGTACCGTAGCCTTACACCCTATATTACTGATATTAACGTGAGCGCCGCTCATTATTTCAGGTAAAAAAGAAGCCATTGAAAAAGCCCATGTGCTTTATGAAACCCACGATTTACGTTCTACCGTTAATGAACATCTACACACGCTAATCACAATATTAGCCACACTTGCCACTATGTCCTAAAGACTGTCTTATCGTTGTCATGCGTACTCATAGGATACAAATATGAAACGCATTTTGATCAACGCTACTCAAAACGAAGAGATTCGTGTCGCCTTATGTAAAGGCAACCATCTGTACGATTTCGACCTAGAAAACCGTACTCGCGAGCAAAAAAAATCTAACATCTATAAAGGTCATGTGACTCGTGTTGAGCCATCGCTCGAAGCAGTATTCGTTGAATATGGTTCTCAGCGTCAAGGCTTTTTGCCCATTCGTGAAATCTCTGCTGAATACCTAAGCGGCAACCCACGTGACGAAAACATCAAAAAACTGATCAAAGAAGGCGACGAATTAATCGTCCAAGTCGAAAAAGAAGAGCGTGGTAATAAAGGCGCTGCCCTATCGACGTATGTGTCATTAGCCGGTCGTTATCTGGTATTGATGCCAAACAACCCTCGCGGCGGTGGTATCTCACGTCAAATCTCGGGCAAACTGCGTGAAGATATGAAGCGCATGCTGAGCAATCTTGATTTACCAAAAGGCATGAGTGTCATCATTCGTACTGCTGGTATTGGTAAAACTCAGGAAGATTTACAGCACGATCTAAACCACTTGCTCAACATTTGGCAAGCCATTCAAGAACAAAACCAAAAATACCCATCACCGCGCTTGGTTCACCAAGAAGCGGGCGTTGTCACACGTGCTGTTCGTGATTATCTACGTGATGATATCGCTGAGATTTGGATTGATAACGAAAACGCTTACATTGAAGCGGCTGGGTTTATCGATGCGGTAATGCCAAAACAAGCCGAAAAGCTACGCAAATATACTGACTATGAGCCGATGTTTTCGCGCTTCAATATCGAAAAACAAATCGAAACCGCTTATCAGCGTGAAGTTCGTCTGCCATCAGGTGGTTCAATCGTTATTGACCAAACAGAAGCACTAGTCTCTATCGACATTAACTCAGCTAAGTCAACCAAAGGTTCAGACGTTGCTGAGACCGCTTACCATACCAACTTAGAAGCAGCTGACGAGATTGCTCGTCAGCTTCGTTTGCGTGATATGGGTGGTTTGATCGTTATTGATTTCATTGACATGAATGACAATAAGCACCAAAAAGAAGTAGAAAAACGTCTAATCGACGCGACCAAATATGATCGTGCGCGCGTTCAGTTTGGTGATATCTCTAAGTTTGGTTTGATGGAAATGAGCCGTCAGCGTCTACGTCCTTCATTAGAGGAGTCAACAGGCTATATCTGCCCACGTTGTCATGGCAACGGTATGATTCGTGACTTGCGCTCATTGTCGCTATCTATCATGCGTCAAATTGAGCAAATCGCCCTTAAAGAACGTCAAGGTGAAGTACAAGCAGAAGTCCCGACAGACATCGCGGCATTCTTATTAAATGAAAAGCGCGACAGCTTGGTTTATCTTGAGCAAGACAGTGGCACGCGTATCACTATTTTGCCACACGCGCATTTAGAATCACCAAACTTCAAGCTGCACTTCAACCGTGATGGCTTTGCACCATCGAGCTATGAACGTATCACTGATACTCAGCAACAAGAGCATAGTGACCTTGGCTACAACGTTGACTGGCAGACTGCTGAAAAAGAGCGTCCTGAACAGCAACCTACTCGCCAGCCTCGTAAAACTGCAGATGATAAGCAGAACCGCTCAAACATTCAGCAAAATGCAGCCACGCAAACGCAGAACGATACGGTAAATCATAGCAATGATCGTCGTAATCATAAAAATACCAACGACGTGTCGCCTGCACATGCACCGCAAGCTAATAAAACTGCTAGTGTTGCCGCTCCAGTAGCACCGCAGACACAGAGTGTCGAAGCTACTGCTCAACCAAAAGCCGTTGCATGGTTATCAAACCTATTTGCTCAAGCACCACAAGCCACTACGACACCTAGTGTCAGTAGCCGAGATGCCGCTGAAGCAATCGAAGCGCTAGTAAACACTGGCGCGCAAAGCTTAGGCTCGTTTGGTCAAGTTGATAGCAATGCCTTGAATAATGCCGCTGCAACTGGTGAGCAGCCAATTCAACAAAGCAACAGTCAGAAAAACGACAGCCAACAGTCAGATAACAACGCTAATCGTCAACAGGCGCGTCGTAATGATAGCGATACTGATGACAGCAGCAATGAAGACAGAAGAAGACGTAAGCCGCGTAAGTCTAGATCTTCTAAGCCGCGTCAAAGAAAAGAGGCAACTGACGAGACTACTGGCAACGTAAACAGTAGCTCAGAAAGTACTAACTCAAACAATGCTGATGACAAATCGTCTGATACTCAAGACCAAAGACAGCAAGACAAGCGTCAAAACGATAACAGACGCACGAACGATCGCAATCGTAATAACCGCCAAGATAGCAGTCAACAGAACAGCAATCGTAACGCAAGCGAGCGCAGTGATGCTGATAACGAAAACAGCTCTAAAGCAGATGAGCAAACTCGTACTAAGCGTAAATCGCATAGCCAACGCGGCTCACGCGGTAAGCTAGAGCGCGGTGAGACACTAACGGCTGACAACGTTAAGCAGGGCAAACAGCAGAACGCTAGAAACAACGATGCTGCCAATAGCAAAAATCAGCATAGTGCACGTCGCAATCAAGACCCTAACGAGGTCGTGCTACAGGTCAATGAAGCGCCAACTGAGTTAAAAGCCCCTGAAGTGGTGCATTTATCTTTAGATGATAGCAAATCCACACAGGCCAAAACTCAGCCTAGTGAGCAGCAAAGCGCGACAAACAACATAGCAAAAGATGAGCATTCAAACGAAACAGCTGCTCAAAAACTTACTGATAAGCACAGTAGCAATGAGCAGAACACTGATAAGCAAAAAACCACTGCTTCGAACGCTGATAAGAAAAGCGATAACGAAAAAAGTATGGTGGAAGCAAATGCCAATCAGGTAAATGACGATAAGCGTACAACTACTGAACAAGCTAAGGTTCAAAACGATGCTCCTAAGCATGAGCAGGCTGCTGAAGAGAAAAAAGCACCTGTAGTTGTAGAAGCTCAATCGACCTCTACGAGTAACACCGAAAGTAAAGCGGAAGCTCCAACGTCGGTAACTACTGACGTTGAAGCAGCTAAAGAAACTCAGAATCCAAAACAGCAGAAAACCAAGACTGCTGAAAATGTGAGTAAGAGTAATGAAGCTCAAAGTACTCAGGCTGACAGTAATAGTGCAAGCACAAGTAATGTGAGTAACTCAGCACTTGAGCTAACCCATGAAGCACTATTTGGCACACGTTACGTGACTGCTGAGAAATTTGGGCAAGCGAGTAACGATCCACGTGTAGTACTCGCTCAGCAAGCTGCTCAAGCGGATAAGCCAGCTGCTACTAATGTGCCAGCAATACGTGGCACGGTTGGTGAGTTTATTCGTGCCACGCTACCAGAGGCGCAAACGCGCTTAGTAGAAGAAGGCATTATCAACTGCTTTATCTCGACTATTGCGTTGCATAATGAGCAATCTCAGAGTGCTGATAATAGCTCTGATGCTGCTAGCCAGAGCTTTGACTTTAGCAATTATGGCTATCAACCATTGGCTGCCGACTACCTTGCACGCTTTGAAGTGATGACTCAAGCCGTCAGTCAATTCGCAGCAGCACAAGGTAAGACAGACGTTGAGCCACGTGCTATCACTAAGCGTGCTAGCAACGATCCGCGCGGACAGCACCCTGATTATCAGGAACCCACTGTATTGAGCGTACCTGCTGAACAAGCTACCGTCGAGCAAACCAATAACGAAGTCGATGCGCATGACGTTGAAGCGACTGCCCTCGCCAATCAGACACAGACAGAAAATGTCAGTGCTGATAGTGAGCACTTGCTAGAAGTCGAGCGCGCTCAGTCAGAAGCTAAGGATGCAGAAGTCGAAATCCCTGCAGAGCAAACTGGCAATGAAGTAGAAAATGCTGCAGAGACTGAGCAAACGAATAAATCGGTAGTAGAAGAATCTACTAAAGAGGCTAGCAAAGAAGACAGTCAGGCAGCTAAGTCTAAGACGACTATAGCTAGCTATAAAAACATGATCGAAAATGTGGCTGAGCAATTGCTTCCACAGACTGGTATGTTCAATCTGACTACGCCAAAAGTACCAAAGGCGCGCAGTCGTAAGCCTAAGACGGATCATAAGAAGCCGACGCAGGCTGAAAAGCTTGCATCTGATGATACAGACAGCGACAGCTAGTCATACAAGCTCAAACGTAAAAGCCCCAAAGCTATTCGTAGCGTTGGGGCTTTTTATTTTAATACAGTCAAACTTACTTGCTAATTCAAACGAGAGACAATAAAAAGCAGATAAGCTTAGTGCGCAGAAGACGCTGTGTCATCTTTACCACGCATTTTGCCAATAGTAGTAACAATAGCTACCACAATAGCGCCAACAATCAGTCCGACTAATCCATTTAACAATGACGCGGTTAACCCTTCAAATACCCCAGTAAGATGGGCAATATCTTCTACACTATGATGCAAAAAGCCTATACCGTGAACGATAATACCACCACCCACCAAGAACATCGCAATCGTACCCGCTATGGATAAAAACTTCATAAGCTTTGGCGCAGCTGCAAGCATAAATTCGCCAAACTTGCGCTTACTATCACCTGCTTGTGAGTTTTCAATCAAATGCAGACCCGCATCATCAATCTTTACGATGCCTGCAACTAAGCCGTAGATACCGACGGTCACGACAGCAGCCACTATCGAAAGTACGATGCCTTTTTGGACAATATCGCCACCAGCTGCTGTAATTGCGCCTAAAGAGATAACAATAATCTCAGCTGACAAGATAAAATCGGTCCGTATGGCACCTTTGATTTTGTCCTTTTCAAACGCGACCAAATCTACCGACTCATCTGCGTTAGCCTTTAAACGGGCATTTTGCTCTTCATCATGAGGCAACAATTTCGGCCAAAACTTGTGAATGACCTTCTCAGCCCCTTCATAACTCAGGTATAACCCTCCGATCATCAATAGCGGAGTAATCAACCACGGTATAAAATAACTGATCAATAGCGCTGCTGGTACTAAAATCACCTTGTTCACGGCAGAACCTTTGGCAACTGCCCAAATGACGGGGAGCTCACGATTTGGCTTAACCCCTGTGACCTGCTCGGCATTGAGTGCTAAATCATCACCAACTAAGCCCGCGGTTTTTTTGGCAGCGACTTTGGTCATGACGCTCACATCATCCATTAAGACGCTGATGTCATCGAGTAAGGTTAATAAACTGGCACCTGCCATGTGTGCTCCTTAAAGCAAATTTGTTAAAGTAAGTCGTTCTCAAATAGTTTATACAACGCATTTTATATAGATTTTTATAAAAACAATGCGATTAGCCTTAGACTACAAGTTCAAGCAACTATGTTAAATAGCACAAATGTATCTTGTTTTTTGAATTTATGTTGATAGCTATTCTTTAAAGTTGGCTTTATTGATACTTCTTGGCTGCCTTCCCTTTGCTATTATTTGGCGTAAATATGGTAATATGAAGGCTATTACTACCTATCTTTTATTATCAATAAGTTATAAAAACTTCTTCAATGTTAGACCTTTAAAACACTGCCAAGACACATTACTATATAGAAAAGTTTATAGCGTTTTTATAACGAACTCATGATTAGGCACGACACCTATAGGAAACCCGTATGCCGTTCCCCACTATCAAAAATACCACCTTGCGTAACCCTCTTTCTCGTACCATTCTATCTCGTTTTATGATGAGTGCGCTGTTAGTTGGTATCGCTGCTGGCTGCTCAAACAATGCCGCTGATGCAACTAGCAATACCAGTGTTGTAAACGCTGCACAGACAAATGCCACTGCTGCTAAGCCCTCAGCTGGTAATGATGCAACCGTGGTGAAGGCGTTACAGGCGAACCTAAAAAGCTCTGGTATCGAGGAAACTATCGTTTCAGCTGTACCGACAGATATGGATGGTATTTATTGGGTGACCGCTGAAGGTCTACCTTCTTTCTTTACTGATAAAGCTGGCAAGCATATTATTCAAGGTCAGATCATCGCTGTGGGTGATGCCGCTCCAGTCGATATCAGTGCCGCCCTAGTTGCTACGACAGCACAAGAAGCGCTAAAAGCCGTCGATAAAAAAGACATGGTGATTTATCCAGCAAAAGGCGAAACCAAGGCCGTCATCTATGCCTTTACCGATGCAGACTGTGGCTACTGTCGCAAACTACATTCAGAAATGGATGATATCAATGCACGCGGTATCGAGGTTCGTTATCTGGCATGGCCACGCAGTCAAGAGTCTGTACCAAAAATGGAAGCGATCTGGTGTAGTCAGGATCGTAAAGCTGCAATGGATCAAGCAAAAATCGGTGCCAACGTACAGGCCCCTAGCTGTGCCAACCCTGTCCAAGAACATATGGCTCTAGGCTCAAGACTTGGTGTGCGTGGTACGCCTGCGGTATTTACCGAGACAGGACAACAAGTAGGTGGCTACTTGCCTGCAGCAGAATTGGCACAAGCAATAGGTGCTAACTAATCATTTGAGTTACCAGTATTAGTTACTCATATTAACAACTAATATTGGCAATCAAGCATAAATGATATATACATATGTCAAACAAGATTGAAGCTACTGCTTTTTTATAATCGTAAGCTGATATAACCTTGATGACGTTGTCTTTATAACATTGGCTTTTATGGTATTAGCCTTTATAACATTGGCTTTTATGAGATTGTATAGACGTCACAATGCCTTGTCGGTATGATACGATAAAGCACGATGCAAAATGAGCAACACCCTTTTTATTTGAGCTTTTTTTATTCAACTATGATGAAGTAGATAGGCAGGCAGTACTAGACAATGCGCACAGACGTTATGTTTGATGTCGCAGACTCATTTGACACTGTCACCGCTTATAATGACTTCATTGTATTTAACCTCTTGAGGATACTGTGAGTAATTCCATCAAACTAGCGATACTTGGTCTGGGCACCGTCGGAACGGGCGTGATCAATCTGATCAATGACAATTTAAATGAGCTAAAACGCCGTAGCGGACGCGACATTATTATTACCGAAGTCGGTACGCGTCGTCAGCGTGATGATATTGATACCAATATCATGCAAAACAGCGATCTGATGGCAATTGCCGCAAGCGATAACGTCGATATTGTTATTGAAGTGATTGGTGGTACCACCTTAGCCAAAGACGTCATTATGCAGGCCATTAAAAACGGCAAACATGTAGTCACGGCAAACAAGGCTCTACTCGCTGAACACGGTAATGAGATCTTTGCTTTCGCTGAAGAAAACAATGTGCACGTTGCTTATGAAGCAGCGGTAGCAGGCGGTATTCCGATTATCAAGGTAATGCGTGAAGCACTGGCTGCCAACAAAATAGACTGGCTCGCGGGTATCATCAACGGTACTGGCAATTTTATCATGACCGAAATGCGTGATAAGGGTCGCCCATTTGCCGACGTATTAAGCGAAGCGCAAGAGTTAGGTTACGCAGAAGCAGATCCTACTTTTGATGTTGAAGGTATTGATGCAGCTCATAAATTGGCGCTACTCGCCTCTATCGCTTTTGGTATTCCGCTACAGTTTGATAAAGTCTACTGTGAAGGTATTACTGGTATTACCCTGCAAGACGTTAACTATGCCGAAGAGCTTGGCTACCGTATCAAGCATTTAGGGTTTGCAGTACGCCGCGATAGCGAAAACGATGGTGACGCAGGGGTTGAATTACGCGTACACCCGACACTT
This sequence comes from Psychrobacter sp. 4Bb, assembly GCF_002836735.1. Lineage (GTDB taxonomy): Bacteria > Pseudomonadota > Gammaproteobacteria > Pseudomonadales > Moraxellaceae > Psychrobacter. Next base: position 54,723 of record NZ_PJAS01000052.1, read on the forward strand.
ATTCCACAAGATGCGCTATTGGCGAACGTCAATGGTGTAAAAAATGCAGTACTGGTTAACTCACATCCACTTGGTCAGACGCTCTATTGCGGCGATGGGGCTGGGGCTGGTGCAACTGCTTCTGCAGTGATGGCCGATGTCATGGATTTGGTTCGTGTGCTGGGTAGCAAAGATCGTGACGACCAGAGCAACACTGGTCATCATGTCCCGCATTTAGCATTTATCCCTGATCAGCTATCAGACACGCCTATATTGCGTGCTGATCAGATGGTAACTGGCTATTATTTGCGTGTGCATGCTTATGATAGCCCAGGCGTACTGGCAGATATCACGCGCATCCTAAGTGATGCCGGTATCAACATCGATGCAATCTTGCAAAAGCCTGCGCATAAAGTAGGTCAAGTGCCGGTGATTATTCTGACGCTACCCGTGGTTGAGAGTCAGATGAATCTTGCTATCGAAAAAATTGAAAAGTTAGAGACCATTACTGATAAAGTAGTACGCATACGATTAGATGAGCTAGCATAAACCACATACTGAAGAAGACAGATGCTTATAATATAAGCAAAAGCTAGCCAATCGGCATCTGATTTCTTGGTAGATACTTAATCAAAACGCACAACAAGGAATAATAACGATGTCAAATGATGCAATTGTAATCCTAAACGGCGCACGTACACCAATGGGTGGCTTTCAAGGCGCACTAAAAGACATGAGTGCTACCGAACTGGGTGCCGCCGCTATCAAAGCTGCTGTCGAACGTTCAGGTGTTAGCGCTGACAGTGTTGATGAAGTGATCATGGGTTGTATCTTGACGGCAGGTCTGGGTCAAGGCCCTGCTCGTCAAGCCATGCGCAAAGCAGGTCTACCGGATGCGACTGGCGCCGTCACTATTAATAAGCTTTGTGGTTCAGGCTTAAAAGCAGTCATGCAAGCGCATGATGGTATCAAAGCAGGCAGCTTCAACGTCGCTGTTGCAGGTGGCATGGAGTCAATGACCAATGCACCGTATATCATGCCAGGTTCACGTGGCGGCTATCGTATGGGTCATAAAGAAGTCAAAGACCATATGTTCTTAGATGGTCTAGAAGATGCCGATACTGGTAAGCTTATGGGTATGTTTGCTCAAGAAATGGCTGATGAAAAAGGCTATACACGCGAGCAAATGGATGAGTTTGCTATTGAATCATTGAACCGTGCGCTGACTGCAATTAAAGACAACCACTTTAAAGATGAGATCGAGCCTGTTACGTTTGCAACGCGTAAAGGTGAGCAAACTGTTGATACCGATGAGCAACCTGCCCTTGCTAATGCTGATCGCATTCCTACTTTACGTCCAGCATTTGCTAAAGATGGTACGATTACTGCTGCAAACGCTAGCTCAATCTCAGACGGTGCTGCAGCCGTCGTAGTAATGAAAGAGTCACAAGCGAAAGCTGAAGGCCTTGATTATCAAGCTCGCATTGTTGCTACTGCCTCAAACTCACGTCACCCAAGCGAATTTACTATTGCGCCAATCGGCGCCATTGAAAAAGTATTAGCAGGCGCTGGCTGGTCAGTAGATGATGTAGATCTGTGGGAAATTAACGAAGCCTTTGCGATGGTTACTATGGCTGCGATGGACGAGCTAAAACTTGACCATGCTAAAGTAAATATCGAAGGCGGTGCATGTGCCCTTGGTCATCCAGTAGGCTGTTCAGGTGCTCGTATTCTGATTACGCTTATCAACTCTCTAAAACGTACTGGTGGCAAAAAAGGTATCGCAACGCTATGTATCGGTGGTGGTGAAGCGGTAGCTGTTGCTATTGAACTTGCTTAAATAAAGCAGGTCTAACTGACTTAAAGTAAGTTAGCTGAATAATACTTAGATAATTATTGTTTATTGAGAAACCGCATTGCTAATGGTAATGCGGTTTTTTTGTGTCTGCTTTCTTTCGATGAATGTCAAATATTACTCTGTGTAAAGTCTCGTTAACTTCTACCCCCTCCTATGTTATGCCACTTACAGCCTATTACACGCAATTACTGCAAGCGCACACTTTGCTACCTTGCTCATATATCTCATCAAAAATCACGGTGTTAGGATAGCTACAAGTTGATAGGGAAGCTATTCATTTGGCTTACCATTAACTGTAATAAATACGGTTCTACTAAAAATTAATAACAACATCAACCATTACATTATAAAAAATAAACTCGCAAAAAAGGAATATAACAATGAGTCAACTAATCCGTTTAAAAGATATTCAAGCTACTCATCAAGACTTAATTGGTGATGACTATTATGACCCAACGCACAAAACTGCTTACGGTATCAATGAAGAAAAAATCGGTAAAATCGAAGGTGCCTTAGTAGAAGACACTACTGGTCGTATTCGTTACTTAATCGTAGATGCAGGCGGCTGGTTTAGTTCAAAAGAAGTACTGGTACCAGCAGGTTTAGCCCGTATCGTTGGTGATGATGTCTTCTTTGATAGCTTGACCAAAACACAAGTAGAAGCCATGGAAGTATACGATCACGATTACCAGTACAGCTACAAAGAGCAGTATGAAAGAGATCGTCAAGCGTTTACCGCCGATACACTTCCTGTAGAAGATCGCGTTGATATTGCAGATCACTCGTATGACGCACCAAATACGCTAGAGTTATTAGAAGAGCGTCTGACGGTAAATAAAGACCGTATCGTTGCTGGTCTAGTAAAAGTAGGTAAGCATGTCGTCACTGAAGAGCGCAATGTCGATGTCGATTTAGAAGAAGAACATGCCAATATCCAACGTACTAGCGTAGATCGTCCAACCGACCGTCGTATTGGTGACCTCGATGCTACTGAAACAGTTGAAGTTGAACTACAAGCTGAACGTGCTCGCGTCAGCAAAGAAACCTATGTTTCTGAAGAAGTAAATGTCGGTAAAACGACCGATCATCATACTGAAACTGTGGTTGAGACCATTCAACGCGAAGAGCTAGATGTTGATGGTGACGGCAACGTGGTTGACCGTGAAGGTAACTTAGTAGACCGTGATGGTATCACAGCAGAAGATGTACGCCGTGCTCGTGGCATGTAATATGCTAATAAGTCATAGTTTAACGACGTAAATTTCCTATATCGTCAGTTAAATATGATAGTAATAATCAGCTAAACTCATATGTTTAGCCATTAAGATCAGAGCATGTCTCTGGTCTTTTTTGTATTCATAACATGAGCGAATGGTTTATAGTATTAAATGTAGCTAGTTAATATATGTAGTTGGCATATAACGTTTTAGATTGTTGAAAACTCATCATTTTATAATTATAAAGGAACAACAATGACTACTGAAAATGGAAACAGCCTTTACCAAGATGACTTGGATAAAGAACAAAATATCTCAACGAAGCAAACGAATAATACCGTCAACGTTGGACATTTAGAGCTATTAGAAGAACGTCCTGTGATTAACAAAGAACGCTTGGATGTAGGTAAAGTAACCGTCACCAAGCATTCACGTACTAAGACTGTTGAAGTGCCAATTGAGTTGGTAGAAGAATATATCACCATTCGTACTGATTATCATGACGCAGAAAGCCAAGATTTACTCTCTGGTAACTACGATGAAAAAGATATATTGCGCCACGTCGAGCCTTCTTTGGATAGCAAAGCTGTAGTGACCATTAATGGTAAACAAATAGAGATTGGCGATGAACCGATTGATATTGTGCTATCTCGCCAAGTGGCTATTATTACCAAAGACACCTACGCTATTCAAGATATAGAAATCAACAAGAGCACCCATGTACATACTGACAGCATTCAAGTAGAGCTCAAGCATGAAGAGTTAGATGTGACTGAAGAAGGTCTATTGGCTCATGGTTCTGATACGACTAAGTTGAAATAAGCGCTGATAGTTTAGCCACTACGAAATTGTATGATTGATAAAGATTCTTTCACAACATAAAAAAGCAACGCTATCTTAGCGTTGCTTTTTTAATGCCTATCACTTACTAAATATTGAAGACAAATTACGAAGCTTCATTACACTCGAATGTATTAACATTTGACTCATCTGCACCCGCAGTACGCATGACGCCAGTTTTACGAGCTTCGTGCCCTACACGCCACTGTGTGAAGCCTTGACCACCATCAATTGCGGTCGCCACTTCAAACACTTCAGGATTACTACCTTCATTGGTCTGGTTCAACGTTACTGTACCCATGTCGGTTACGACAACAACTTGATTGGCATCTTCTTTATAAGTCGCCTCAACTTTTAGTTCAGGTGTACATAGATATGACATTTGCATCACGCCGCTGTTTACTGAAGCAGTGGTATCACCTTCTACTTCGTTAAGTGAAGCATCTTCGGTATCGACAACGACATCACTAGGTTCAGCAGGCTCCGCTGACATTGGAACAGACTCTTCTGTATTGACACCGTCTTCCATGCCCGACTCTGGCTCTGCCTGTTGCTGACAAGCACTAACTGTCAAGGCGCCAGCCAACAAACTTGTTAAAATTACTGAGCTGCGTACTTTTTTTAAGAATTCTACACTCATGACACTCTCCCAAATAAATATGTTAAACACTATAGCGTGTCCATAAATTCACGCCTATGCTGAATTTGTAAGTAATCAATACAAAGTGTTTGTTGTACTTAGTCTAGCAAGTTTTAAGTTTACATAAGTTATCTAACAGATATAAAAAAGCCCCTATCTATTTAAGATAAGGGCTTTTTCAGATAAAGGCTGTCTTTAATAGCAGTTCAGTACATAGCTATTAACTTGCCATGACTAACGACTAGATTTTACCATGACACTGCTTGTACTTAAGACCTGATCCACAAGGACAAGCTGCATTACGACTGATATTCATACCTGCATATGGGTTTGGTTCATTAGCATTACTACCGTTACCTGCTATAGCAGCACCAACGCCAGCTGCGGCAGCTCCACTGTTTAGAGTACGGCTTTGTGGTTGCGGCTGAGCAGCTGAACCACTCGCATTGCTATCCAAGTTATCTACATCGTCATGCTCAAACTGCATTTGCATATGGGCAGCGTTCTCACGTTGCTGAATTTCTAATGCTTCCAATTCTTCCTTGGTTGGGATATGAACACGTGACAAGTCTTGTACGGTCTCAGACTTAATCGCACCAAGCATCATTTGGAACAATTCAAACGACTCACGCTTGTATTCTTGCTCAGGGTTTTTCTGTGCATAACCACGTAAATGAATCCCTTTACGTAGCTGATCCATCTGCGTTAAGTGCTCTTTCCAATGCTTATCTAGACTCTGTAGCATGAAATGACGCTCAAGCTGAGCGGCGTCTTTTTCACCCATCTGCTCACGGCGACTGTGATAACGATCTATCGCCGTTTGAACGATTTTCTCACGCAGCCCTTCTTCATCCAGACGACGATCCTCATCCAACCAATCGTTAATCGGCATTGAAATTTTGAACTCGTCTTCTAACTCATCTTCTAAGCCGTCAATATTCCACTGATCATCAATAGAGCCAGGCGGAATAAACTGATTTATCATCGCGTTATACACTTCATGATGCATCACTTCGATGGCTTCTAATAAGTCCATCTCTGCTAATAAATCATCACGCTGACCATAGATAACTTTACGCTGCTCATTGGCAACATCATCGTATTTCAGTAGGTTTTTACGAGCATCAAAATCGCGACTCTCAACTTTACCTTGCGCGTTTTCGATCGATTTAGAGACCATTTTATGTTCGATGGCCTCATCTTCTTTGAGACCCATCGCACGCATCATATTGACCACACGATCGCCTGCGAAGATACGCATCAGATCATCTTCGAGCGATAGGAAAAAGCGTGACATACCAGGGTCACCTTGACGACCAGCACGACCACGTAGCTGGTTATCGATACGGCGTGACTCATGGCGCTCAGAGCCAATGATATGTAAACCACCAGCTGCTACGACTTGGTCATGTTTGACTTGCCATTGAGACTTTAAACGCTGCATCTCCTCTGGACTCACCGCATCGATATCTTCGATAAACGACTGCCAGTTACCACCAAGGATAATATCCGTACCACGGCCTGCCATGTTGGTGGCGATCGTGACTGACTTTGGACTGCCTGCCTGTGCAATAATTTCTGCTTCACGCTCATGCTGCTTGGCGTTTAGAACGTTATGCTTAACGCCTTCTTGGTCGAGCAAGTAAGACAACTCTTCACTGGCCTCAATCGTCGCTGTACCAACCAGTACTGGCGCGCCTTTGGCTTGAATTTCTTTAATTTCGCGAATGATGCCTTTATATTTGCCTAACTTGGTTAAGAAAATCTGGTCATCCATATCGATACGAGCAATTGGCTCATGCGTTGGAATCACGATGACATCTAGATCGTAAGTAGATTTGAATTCTGCCGCTTCGGTATCAGCGGTACCCGTCATACCAGATAACTTGTCATATAGACGGAAGTAATTCTGGAAGGTCGTTGTGGCAAGCGTTTGGTTTTCTGCTTGGATCTCAACGTTTTCCTTTGCTTCTACTGCTTGATGCAAGCCTTCTGACCAACGACGACCAGGCATGGTACGGCCTGTATTTTCATCAACGATGACCACTTCGCCTTCATCGACGATATAGTGAACGTTTTTGACAAATACGTGATGCGCACGAATGGCAGCTTGAACGTGAGCCAAAAGTGGCAAACGACTTGGGCTATATAAACTTTCGTTCTCACCAAGCTCGCCTACTTCGATTAAGAAGCGCTCGATTTTTTCATAGCCTTTTTCGCTGATCTCAATCTGGCGATTCTTTTCATCAATCCAGAAGTCTTCTTCTTCGTTATTCTTGTTTGCTTCTTCGTCTTTTGAACGAATCAACACAGGAATAATCGTATTAATCAACGCGTACATGCGTGATGAATCTTCAGCTTGACCCGAAATAATAAGCGGCGTACGAGCTTCATCAATCAAGATTGAGTCAATTTCATCGATAATACAAAAGTTTAGCGGGCGCTGTTTTTTCTCAGCAAGACTAAAGACCATGTTATCGCGCAGATAATCAAAACCGTATTCGTTATTGGTACCATAGGTAATGTCAGCTTGATAAGCTTCGATTTTTTCTTGTGGCGGCTGCTGTGAGTAAATCACGCCAACAGTCATACCCAAAAATCCGAACAACGGACGGTTTAGCTCAGCATCACGCGCAGCCAAATAATCGTTAACCGTGACCAGATGAACCCCTTTGCCGCTGATCGCATTTAGGTACATGGCCAAGGTTCCCATTAGGGTTTTACCTTCACCAGTTTTCATCTCAGCGATTTTACCTTCGTGCAAGGTGATACCACCGATCAGCTGCACGTCATAGTGACGCATGCCATTGACACGTAATGACGCTTCGCGGCAGACAGCAAACGCCTCTGGCAATAATGCATCTAAGCTTTCGCCTTTTTGATGTCTGGCTTTAAATTCTTCAGTTTTTTGTTGTAGTTGCTCATCAGACAGGGCTTGAATTTCAGCCTCTCGTGCGTTGATCTTGCTGACCACTTTACGCATGCGTTTTAATTCGCGGTCATTTTTGGTGCCAACCACACTGCCTATAATCTTTGATAACATAATTTTTTGACCTATGGAATATTCGATAATTAGTGCGCATTAGCCAAAGCTTAGCTCTTTGCCTTGTCATCACCCGACTAAGTACTACCTAATTTAGTATCGCCCAATTAAGTGTGCCGTCATTATATATGGTTATGACGCTGATGGATACAAGGGCAGCGAGTAGATATTTGCCACAGTAAAAACCTAGTAGGACGTGTTAAAATAGCGAATACCTTCTTAAATTTCTTAGCTTTTTCAGCGACTTTATTATTTTTCACATTTTGATTTTTATACGCTTGCTATCGCTGCGTCTTGGCTCAAGATTTGTCGTGGAGCCATTTATCTATAAGTAACTGGCATATTGATAAAGCCAAAACTCAAAGCTATCTATCAAGCTCGTACATAAGACAAATGACCCTTTAGTATTTCTATCACAAAATACTCATTACAACCCATTAAAGCACTATAAGAGACTCTGCATGACCGTAAAGCCATCTGGACAAAATCAGTCGTCAAATCCTAATTCATCAGAAAAACCCTTATCAAAACAAGAGACCTCTGACTGCTTAAGTATAGGCGATGACGTCTACAATCTAGCAGACCATACGCCGATGATGGTGCAATATCTAACCATGAAAGCCAACTATCCACAAGCATTGCTCTTGTACCGGATGGGTGACTTCTATGAGCTGTTCTTTGACGATGCTAAGCGAGCAGCGCAGATATTAGATATTACATTGACGCGCCGTGGTACGGATAAAGCAGGCAACACGATAGCCATGGCGGGTGTGCCATTCCATGCAGCCGATAGCTATATGGCACGCTTGATCGCTGCTGGTCAGACAGTAGTCGTATGCGAACAAATTGACGAATCAACAACTGGTAACACTGATAATAAGCCCGATGACCCTGTAATGGGCGACAAGCAAAAGAAAGACAAAAGTAAATCTGCTGCTGGTAGCATCATGCGCCGTGAAGTGGTTAAGACGCTTACGGCAGGTACTATTACTGATGACGCATTGATTGCACCTAATCATACGCCGACTGTGGTCGCCATCGATATTGCGACTATGAAAACGCAAGACCATAGCCAGACTTTACAAGCAGCCGTTAGCCAGATGGATTTGGCCGCGGGTACACTGACTACCCAGACGCTGATAGCAGACAAAAACGATATCGATAATTTGCAAACTCAAATGCTTACTGTATTAGCGCGTTTTGCGCCTAGTGAATGCATCATTAGTGAAGCGCTTATTGATGGCGTTGGCGACAGCATTGGAAGCAATGATACAGAGTGGCTACTGTGGTTACGACAAAATCTGGACTGCCCTATTATAGAAGTCGCTGCCAATGACTTTCATCGTGAGCATGCCAGTGACACGCTTTGTCAGCAGTTCGAAGTCCAGCGTCTCGATGGGTTGGGCATTCATGAGGCTCCACTTGCGCAAACCAGCTGCGCTGCGCTTATCCACTATGCGCGTCAAACTCAGCAACGCCAGGTGCCACAAGTGAACCAACTCATCGTCGAGTACAGCGATGACTACCTAATTATCGATGCCAATAGCCAACAAAATCTCGAGCTATTTACCCCTGTTAGTAGCAGTGGCACTTCTTTGATATCTGTGCTGAATCATTGTCAGACTCCGATGGGCAAGCGTTTACTCGTGCAGCAAATGAAGCGTCCACTGCGTCAGCATTCACGTATCAATATGCGTCTAGATGCGATAACTTGTTTGCTAAACCCAAAGAGTGACTCAATTGAGTCAAACCAAGATGTAAAAGATAGCTTATTGGTTACACGTTTACGAGAAATGCTGAATACCATTGGCGATATTGAACGAATCAGCAGTCGAATCGGGCTAATGAGTGCTAAACCTCGTGACTTACGCAAGCTTGCAGATGGTATCGCTAGTAGCGCCCAGCTTACTACCTTATTAATAGCATCGGGAATCAGTCCTGAAGACGCTGGCCTATTACCAATGTTGATGCAGCAATTGCCAGATCAACTACCTGCTGTTCAATCCGTCGCCGAATTAATCGAACGCGCTATTGTCATTGAACCGCCTGCGCATATCCGCGATGGAGGAATGCTAGCAGCGGGCTACGATGAAGAGTTTGATCGCCTTACTCATTTGCATGACAATATTCAATCGACGCTAGACGAGATGGTCGAGCGTGCCCGTCAAGACAATCAATTACCGAGTCTAAAAGTTGGCTTTAATAAAGTCAGTGGCTTCTATTTTGAATTGCCCAAAATGCAGGCGAAGAATGCCCCTGCCCACTTTATCCGTCGGCAAACGCTGAAGAGCAGTGAGCGCTTTATCACTGATGAGCTAAAGGAAGTCGAGACAGAATATCTAAGCGCCCAGTCCTTAGCGTTGGCTCGTGAAAAGCAGCTGTATCAAGAGCTGCTCACTCAATTAAACCAACATTTAGCTGAACTACAACAGCTTAGCGCCGCTATCGCACAATTAGATGTGCTAAGCAATTGGGCCCAGCTTGCCATCACGTATAATTGGCAGCGCCCAATCATGGGTCTACATACAAAAGACCAAAGCGAATCAGTAACCAAAAGTCAAACCAACATTGATATTCGTCAAGGTCGTCACGTTGTGGTCGAAGCGGCATTGAATCAAACAAATGCGAATAGTAGGAACGGTAATTCATCAAGTACAAACCACTTTGTTGCCAATGACTGTGCACTAGGTAGCACCAATGCTGATGAAGGACACCCTGAAAGATTGCTTCTTATTACTGGGCCTAATATGGGTGGTAAGTCTACCTATATGCGCCAGACCGCGCTGATTGTACTGCTCGCGCATTGCGGCAGCTTTGTGCCAGCAGCTAGTGCTCATATTGGTGATATCGATCGCATCTTTACACGCATCGGCTCAGCTGACGACTTGGCTGGTGGCAAATCGACCTTTATGGTAGAAATGATTGAGACAGCCAATATCTTAAATCAAGCAACGAATAAATCACTGGTATTAATGGACGAAGTCGGCCGCGGTACTGCCACCACTGACGGTTTGGCCATCGCCCATGCCTGTGTCAATCGCCTAGTCGAGATTGGCTGCCTGACATTATTTGCCACTCACTATTTTGAACTGACGCAATTAACGAACGATATTGGCAAGCATCATGCCGATATCCGTAACGTTCATGTAGCAGCCAGTGAAGTCGATGGTCAGTTATTGCTATTGCACCAAATTAAAGATGGCGCAGCGAGTTCTAGCTTTGGATTACATGTCGCAAAAATGGCTGGTATCCCTACTCAAGTGCTAGAGGATGCTAAGCGCTATTTAGCAGACAACTTACAGTCAGACCATTTAACCGTAGATAAAGCACAAACTATTGATGATAAAAATGAATTAGTTAAGTCAGTAAAGGATAAACGGCAAGAGAGTTATAATGATGCTCCTCTCAATCAAGAAGTAAGTCATACTGCTCAAGCGACAGACATAACGGATAATCCAAAACAAAATCAGCTATTTAGCCTACAAGATGAGCTGAGCATGATTGATCCTGATAGCTTAACACCTAAGCAAGCGCATGATTTACTTTATCATCTGAAGAAAATCATTAGTCATTAAAGGGAATTGTCAAAGCGTAGTAAAGGCGCTAAAATACGCTTTATTTTCCAACTATTCTATGTAGCCCTTATAGTTGATTTAATTTAAAAGAATTACAATGCAGCTGAGCGCAGAGGTATAAATAATACTTCAGGCTAGGCTGACACAATAACTCTTTTAAAAGAGATTGACTATATCAGCCAATCCAATAACAGGTAGACCTCACTATGACCTTTGTCGTTACAGATAACTGCATTCTTTGCAAATACACCGACTGTGTGGAAGTCTGTCCTGTGGACTGCTTTTATGAAGGCCCAAACTTCCTCGTCATCGATCCTGATGAGTGCATCGACTGCGCACTATGCGAGCCTGAATGTCCGGCCAATGCCATCTTCTCAGAAGACGAAGTACCAAAAGACCAAGAAATGTTTACCCAACTAAATGAAGAGCTGGCGCAAAAATGGCCAAACATTACTGAAATGAAAGAGCAGATGCCAGAAGCTGAAAAGTGGGATGGTGTGGAAGGTAAGATTCAGTATTTAGAGAAGTAGACTTTATTTTTATTAAAGGACTTAATCTTTAAGATAATAAAACCATCCAACGGCAGCGGCTATTGGGTGGTTTTTTGTTTATTATTACTGACAATCAATAGGTAAGTAATTTCTAGAAATACCTGACGACGCTCGACAGTGCCATGAACCATCGGCAGCGCGATCAAGGCTAAGTTTCTCACCTTGTATATAGGCAAGGTTTTGAATTTGACAGACTACCGCATCATCGGTTATGCCATTCACATTTGGCGATGTAACGCTAAACTGGCAATACTCAGTTTGTGCTGATATATTGAGTCCATTTGGGCTGAATCCTGTCACCCCTGCACCCTCGTCGATCATTACCTGATAAGGTAGTCGGAATTGGTTTAACGTCTGATAAACAGACGCAAAATGAGTCCTTCTTACTTGAACTTGATAATTTGCTATAGCTATAGATGCTAAGATGCCGACTATCGCAATAGCAACCACAATCTCTATCAAAGTAAAGCCCGACTGATTTGCAAAATGACGATTTGGAATTAGTAGCATAGTAATAGCTCATAAGTAATAAGTTGTTGATGTAAGTAACATAAAATCATGATTCTCGGATGTAAAAAAGCCAAACATAACGTTTGGCTTTTCTAGCAATATGATAAGAATTTTGTTTAGCTTACACTTGTTTATCTATTAGTTTTTTATGAAATTGGAGTTATAGCAGTTTTAGTTACTGGACAAGCTTTACCTGCAAACTTTTCTTCAACATCAGTTAGACAAGTCCAAGTACCATTAGCATCACGTTCTAGTTGTACGATTTTATCTTTAATTCCTGGGTTACCGTTAGCAAATTTAAGCTGTACTTTACCAGCACCTGGAGTAGCGGCAACATTAGCAATTTTAGTTTCACCAATAGTAGAGTTTACAATACCTAAATCAGCTGGAGTCTGACCAGCTACTGGAAGCACTGCTGCTGGAGTTCCACCTGGACCAGCTGGCTTACCCTGTACTGCTACTGTCTTACCATCTGGAAATGCGCCATTACTTAGAACATAGTCTTCTAGACCAGTTTTGTTTGAAGATAGAGTTGCTACTGCTGCCGCTACGTTTGAGCGACCAACATAGTTTTGATACTGAGGAATAGCAATCGCAGCCAAGATACCGATAATAGCAACAACGATCATTAGTTCGATTAAGGTAAAACCTTTTTGAGCAGTGTTCATATGAACTCCTTTAGAGATATATAAAGATAAGAAAGGCCGTTAGCGCATCATTATCTTCAGGAATATAGTTTCTTTCTTGATATAAATAATGCAGGTATCGTGCCAAAATTACGATATTATTGTTTTTATAACTAGAAATGAGCTTTTATTCTTGAAACCAGCATTAATGAAACAATTATTGTTTAAACCATTCTAAAACTTATGACAAATGTTTCTAGTAAACTACTAAAAATTGTCATTTAACATTACAACGGTAAGTATATGGTAACCTTAACTGACATTTTTTGTCATTATCTATGATGATGACGAATATAGTAGTCACAAAAAATGTTACTGATTCCATTCATCGCCTGTACCGCAAATACTATCTCGACACTTCACGTTCTGATAACTCAACGTCAGTGTGCCATCGTTGATGACCTGAGTATTGGCTTGAGGTGTTGCTGTAATGACCCACTCGGATGTCAGTGGATTCGGGCTAAAGGTAATAACATAGAGTGTCGGCCCCTGCCTAGGAAAGTTACCGCCTAATCCTGTAATCAATGCATTACTATAAGTGCCTTGTGCTAACTTACGACTTTCGAGCTGCGATGCTATATTCTGCATTTCGCTCATAGCGTCCGTGCGCTTTGTCTTTATGACATATTGCTGATAATTAGGAAAGGCGATGGCTGCGAGAATAGCAATGATAGCTACTACTATCATCATCTCGATGAGGGTAAAGCCTGACTGACTGGTAGGAGCTAATAGTGATTTTTTACGATATTTATTCATTACCATTCCTCTTGACCTGTATCGCAGTCAGCATTGGTCTCATCGAAAGTACTCTTGCTAGTGTTTTTACAACGTAGACCTGCACTATTCATCATCATTCTACTGGCGTAAGTAGTTATACCTGAATCTTCGGGTTCGGCAATCATTTTCCATGTGCGCCCTGTAGCATTTACTGCTGTATTTACTAGTGAGTTAGCGGGAGCATCGCCATCGACGAGCGTAATCTTGTATCGATAATTACTGGCATCGCTACCATCTGGCACATAGATAGTCTTGTTTGTTGCAGGGCTATCTGCATAACCATAAGTCACTGTGTTATTAGAGCTATCTATGATTCGTGGTTGGAACCCTTGATAAGTTAATGACTTAGCTCGCCAGCGCTCCAGTTCTATCTCTAACTGTAGCATCTTTGCTTGTACATCATTTTCAGCATTGCGCACAGCATACTGACGATAGCTTGGTATGGCAATGGTGGCCAATATAGATAGGATAATGAGTACAACTAGCATTTCTATGAGCGTAAAACCATGCACATTGTTACGCATTGTCGCATTTTCTGCTTTCTTTATATGCAACTTAGTCATGTTTGCTGTCTCATTATAAATGTAGGCAAAGTTATTTTTCATTATTAAATACTGATACTAGGCAACTAGAAAGTCACAGTTACTGTTTTTTTCGTTCATACCATGCTTTTGGTTGCAAGGTATATCGTTCATTGAATAAAAACTCAACAGCTGATCCATCACCATTATTTTGTGTGGCACTGTTGTTTTCACCAGGATAAAGATCTTTGATATTACTGCTATCTTTGAATCCATCTGTACCATATTTTGCACGTTTAGCCGCATCTATTCGATCGGCGATTGTTGTCGTACCAATCAGTACTTTTATATCTGTATTATCTGCGTTATAGGCACCAATAGCCAACTCCTGAATACCTTGACCTGCAGGTGTAAATCCGCCTGTACCAGTTATTGAGGTTTCATCCATACATACGCCATAAGGTAAACAATATAGTTGACGTTCAGAGCCACCCATTATTTTCGCTGAACAGCTTGCTGTATTTCCGTATACTTTGTCAGGGTTATATACAGTGGTATAAAGCAAATTATTAATGACTGTACTTTCGCCCACACCTTTGTTATATCTAACGTTATTGTAACCATCAAAACGAGTTAATGGGTAATACCAGCCATTTTTGGTTGCTGGAGCCGCTGGAGTAGTACCACTTTTAGCTACACCTATCATCGATTTTATAGCATCATTTTTTTTGCTTTCACGAGCTATATCAGTGGTCGCAGATCCTATAGTAGGTATCGCAGAGCCTAAATTTACCAGCTTAGCTTCTGTCAAGTTTGCAATAGTCTTAGTAAATCCACTGTTATACAGGTCTTTATTAGTCACATCATTGTCGATGATGCCATAAACACGGTTGGCATAACCATTGTTATTACGCAATGTCGATAGAGGCGCGCTGCGATTACCTGAGATAACGTTGACCATAGCAAAGAGCTTACCAGTATCTGGCCCTTTCTCTCTACGATAGAAACTTACGACTGGGCTTTCATAGAAACGGTATGCGAGTTTCTTATCTGTAGGAGCTGCATCTAATATGCGTGTCACGCCTTTATTAGTGAAGCTATTTACAGCTGCAAAGCCGAACTGAGCAATGCGTGCATTCTCAAAGTCTGCACGGAATACTTGTCCACCCAAGTCGGCAGCATAGAGGTGATCCATCAGACCATCATTATCTCTATCAAGCACAGTAATTCCACCAGTGATACTATTAATCATCGTATCTGTTTTGACATTGACACCTGAAGTGCCTTCGCTACTAGTTGACCATATCAGCTTACCTGTTTTGGCATTAATCATATAGATAGCATTGCCTTTGGCAGGGGCACTAGTAGTGGCTACATAGCCATCAGTTTCATACTGCATGTCGTAACCACCACCGAATATAAGCACGTCTGTTGGCGCAGCATTCTTCTTAGGATCAGAGCCTTTGGTTAGGCGTATTTTTGCAGCAACTGGTTTGCTCCAAATCTGTCCTAAACGAGTAAAACCCGCTGTTGAAGAAACACCTGGAGTAGTCGAGCTAATGCCTTGTGGTGTAATCGTAAATAGCATCTTAGGTTCAGATCTTTTGGTTATATTCATTCCGTAGAATGAATCACCTCCCATACGCAGACCACCATAAGCAAACATACCCTTACCTGATGCTTGATCAACTGTTACCTTTCCTCCTGGTAAATCATAAGCGTAATCAGTTTTGACTAACCAGGGAGCATCCACACCAAAATAAGGTTGACCAATTTTAGATATTTCCTTTTTAGAGTTCTCTACTAGAGCTTCTGGTTGATTTATTAACATTTCTCTAGGAATGATAGCAAACTCTTCTTTACCTGCTTTTGCATCGACTAAATGCAAAGCTCCATCCATAGAACCAAAGAGTAGATAATCCTCTCGAGGATCGACAATACTGCCTTTATCATCTAATTTTGAACCATAAGAAACAGCTTCAGGCTTGGAATGCACAACACCACCTAACAATTTTACTTCATTGGTCGGCTTGGTTAAGCTTAAGTTATTAGTCTCAGTCGTAAGCGGGGTCGTTGGTTGTCCATCATTAGTCAGCACACCACCAAAACCTAAAAAACTCAGCAAACGACGTTGATTTAACTGACTATAAGCAACAGTATCTTTGAGTTTATCGAACCCAAATGGTTTGCCGCTACTATCAACACCAACTTTACGCAACATTGGTGTTTTATCGGTAGCCGTCGTGTAATCCTCGACATAGAGAGTACGCACACTACCCAAACCTGCACTTGGTGCTTGTAATTGAGCATATACACCGCCAGCCGCAATATTATTATTGGCCGCTTTGCCCTCTACTACAAAATTAGCAGTTTGCCATTCATCTTGTGTATTTTCATCTAGATTGCCAGCGATATCTTTATAAAGTTTATTGCTGCCTCTTCCAAACAATGTCCCTTGATCCAAATTATATTTTTTAAGATTACCTTTCCATATACTTGCTGTGGAAACAATATCAGGATCTAGCATAGGTAAATAGGCATAAGGAAGTTGATTTGCCGCTCGGTAAGGGTCCTCTGGAATAGTAATTGTACCTGAAGGTGCTGTATTAATAATCTGTACAAGGCTAGCTGAGAAGTCAACTATGCTGGCAGCAATTTCCTCAGAGTTCTCAGTATAATAGAAGCCTCCATCGCCATAAGTTTTAGTTTCGTTATCACCTCTACGCTCACCCAACCTGCATAAATTACGCGTATCTTGATTTACATTGCCACTAGAACAGTCGACTACCGTCTTTACCTCACCATTTACTGTGATAGGTCGTGTCCCTGTCAATCCAGCAAAAGCATTACCAAAGCCAACTGTCGCGGTTTTTATTGGTAGGCCCTTTGTATTACTAGCAGGATTTCGAAGTAAGGCTGCATACTCAGCCGTACATTCCCAACCTCCACCTTGTAAAGCGTTACAAGAACTACCTAGTGACAAAGATGATGTTGAGCCTGACAGAGACTCATTCATGATAGTTCTTGAAGTCGCTTCATTCGTGCCGTTAGGCTCACCATCTGTCAATAGATAAATGCCGTTACCACTACATTGCTTGTCACTTAGAGGTGAAATATAACTGCCATCTTTCTTAGAATCACTTATTGATTTCGTAAAGCCACTATATGAGTTATCGTTTGCAAAATAAGTACGACCACTGTCATTTCTATGGTCAAGATTAGAACTGACGCTATAATTTGGCAATACATTAGAGTTCGATGACCATGTACCCCAACTATTACAATCATATACGAATATGTCTATTTCTGGATCAAATGTTAGTGTGGTTTGGTTACCGTAACACCTACGCCAGTAAGCCGAACCATTAAAATATTCTCGCTCAGCGACAACCGTAACATCAGATGTTCTAGTACCCATCATATAAGCACCAGACTCAGCAAGAGCACTAGCTGTTGGAGTACCACCGTTTGCACTTAAACTGATAGCATTATCTATCAAATCTACCCGCTGCTCAGCTGTTAGATCCTTTGTGGGGACTAAGACTACTCCTTTACGGCTGTCTACGGGATAGTGTCCCATACCCATAGCGTAATCGTCTGGCAGTGAGCCTGTATCTTTTATGCTATTGCCTACATAAACTTCATCAGCAAGTAACTCTATAAGCGCTACTTGCAAACGCGCCATGAGGGTACGAGCAATTGTATTGCCACTACCATCTTTACAAGTAGGAAATGTAATATTTGCGTTTTTAAGGAGTGGCGCATTTTTATCTACTACTGTATTACCTTCATCGTTCCTAAATAGTCCGTCAGGCTTACTGGCATCAAGCTTTCGCTGATACACTACCAAACGAATGTCACCAGTATTACTATTGTAATTACGGCAACCACTATTACCACCCATACTCCCTGAAGTATCCAGCATCATAAAAATAGATGCCGTACCTGGCTTAGCCGCCTTATATATCTCAAGATCACCGATAGGTTTTCTGTCACTCGTCACTGTAGCACCATTGGCAGGCACTAGACTTGTTATGGCGATTGTCACCGCTGCCGTTAACGCTTTAATAGGCCATGTTTGTCGTTTAGACCTTTGACTCATTAACTGTTTCATGACCTATTCCTTAATATAAATGATAGCAGAGTAGCGATAACACTATTCAATATGGCAAATAACAAAATATAGTATTTGTTAGCTAGATGGCAAGGTACACAGTAATCCTGCGCCTTCACCAAAATCGACACATTTGGTACGTAACGACTGGTTCTCAACATCGGCCATTTCATAAATGATCTTATTGGGTACACCAGCTTCTGCCATACAACCGCCAATCGTATCTGTATAGTCAGCAGCAGACGCTGTATGCAATCTACTGGTCTGCTTGAAGCAGTCTATATTACCTAGATTAGTGTTTCCGTAAGCGGGTAATACAGCTGTACTGTTGATATCGAACATAAATGCCTTACTTGATATCAAACTACTTCCTTGCCCTATACTGTAACTACCGAATGCTTCGTTCTCTGCATTTGGTGGTGTTAGCGATACGTTCACCTGCGTCATACTAGTATTACGACTGCTAATATAATCACTTGATTCAGTAGAATCGCAATAGCCCGTACTTGTTAACGAACCATCTGGCGTTATGATTGAAGTTTTATTGACATTGAATAACTGATCACGTGGACGGAAGCAAAAGACATATTCATTCTCGACACTATAATCAGACAAGATAAAATGACCAAAAGGGCCACCACGCGATATCATAGCATCGTAAGCATCTGAATCACTGCTGCCATTAATACTTTGCTCTATATTTTGGTTAGCATTATCTGCTGACTGTAGTAGTAGTGCATTAATTTGGTCACTAGTGGCGAGCTTCAGGTCCGTGCTACTTTGCTTTACCGCAATAACGCCCCCCAATATAATCAAAACCAAGAACAATAGAACTACGATAAGTACTGCACCTTGTTGACTAGATGGTGGCACTATGGAGCGCTGATATCGCTGATAATTTGACATATCGCCTCTTTTTTATGACGTGACATTAGATTTTAGACCAGTAACAGACATGACACGAGCACTTCGCAACGTAATAGTAGATTCATAACTACGACGATAATAATTTTCATTCATACTAACAGTATTTAGCTTCTGTTCCGTTCCTAGCACCACAAACTTTCCTTTATCCTCAGTTGCTAATTCACTTTCAGGATCTTCTATTAACGGAGTAGTACTACGAACAATTACTCCAAGTTTGATAGTGGTGATTGCAGGTTTTTCTGTGAGCGTTAAATAGGTATTCGCTGGCATATAGCTCAATTGTGAAACATCGGTCATCGTTCCCAATAAAACTTTAAACTGATCTACTGCAGGTATAATCACTTCTCCAGTACCAGTAAATCCAGTACCAGTAAATGCTGTGACTATTGCCCCTTCTTCATCAACTCGACCAGCAGCGCAAGCCAATACTAAATCAGTGGCAGCACCACCTGTAGCCTTACGTATAAAATAGCGTTCAACCACCCAATCACTGCTACCTGATGCAATCTCTGTTCCTTCACAATCATATAACGATGCTGAAGTTATGTTTTTATATTGAATAGTTAATTGGTCACTTTCAATACCAACTATATTTGATAAGCCTGTCCAACCGTCACTATCAGCACTTACAGTTAAGTATTTTTCATCAGTAGCATTGCTATTACCTAAATTATTTGTAGTTAGCACAATACCACTATGAGGAGTTGTACTCGTAATATTACTTATTGGGTTCCCTAAGTTCGCTAAGCGAATATGGTCATCAACTGCTTGCAGTGCAAATATTGTAGTATCTTGTACCTCAGAGGCGCTTTGCTGCACCACACTCGTACGAGCACTAATAATATAAACTTGTATTACAGCCGCTGAAACTAGTAGGCCTAATACTAAGGAAATAATCAGCTCAATCAGAGTAAAACCTGAAGAGCTATTATTGAAATGGCTTACCTGGTTATTATTCATTAGTATGCCTCCGAGATAAGGCATTGACTGCCGATATGATAGGTACCATTTATCTTTCCACAAGCATCTACCTCTGTATCGTCTAATATTGGCTTAGTACCATTCCATGCGGTAATAATACACATTTGTTGTTGTATAGCATTCGCAGAGCTTCCAGGACAGGTAGCAATACCGACAGCAATATTTTCATCAGCTGCCATCTTTTTGATCATAAGCCCATCACGAGCAGCAAGCTCATTAATAGTACAAGATTGTTTTGGTACAATTTTGCCACCTATATTGCTAGTAGTAGTAGATAAGCAATTTTCACCACTAGCTAAAATACTTACTGTTTTACTGACGGTGGTCTTGGTACCATCGCTATTAGTTTTAACATATGAGATAACCACTGTATCAGTAGCCGAACTATTTATTACAGCCTGTATAGTTGGAGTGACTTTTGCTCGTTCAGCTAAGGATAACTCAGAAAACTCTGTCGAGAGTATGCTCTCAAAAGGAGGTGCGCTACTATCTTTAATATATGCCTCTGGATAGCCACGCATCACTTCAGCTAAATTGCGAACCACTGTTAAAGATTTGGTTCTAACTAAACTCTCGTCAGTGGCTGTAATTGCACGCATTTGTAGCGCACTAAAGCCCAATATCGCAATGGATAGTAGTAAAACAGCCACTAATACCTCTACTAAACCAACACCTCGTTGAAAGCTTGACCCATTCATTGACAGCTACCTCCTACTTGGTCAGTAATATTAGCAACTCTACTCACTGAAATTACTCTTGGTTGCACTGAAGTATTGCTATCACAGACAGTGTAAGTGACTGTAGCAGTGACTCGTTTACTAGGTTCAAAGGTTATAGTTTCTGGTGCTGATACAATTTCACTTTCATCATTATAGCTATAGTTAGCAATAGGATCTGCTTCTGATCCTGAAATGGTAATGACTTTAGGATTACTATCATTATCATAGCTTAAAGTAATGTTTTGACGACGAATAATACTTTCAGCTTTGGCTTCTTTCAGTGCATTAACTAAAGTAGCTGTTGTCGACTTCACGCGCTGGTTTGCAAGTTGGGTGCTAATATTAGGCGCCGCAATACCTGCAATAATGGCAAGAACAGCAATGGTTACCATTAATTCAATTAAGGTAAAACCTAAGCTTACGTTCTTCAGCTTAGGTAGTGGAGTGTTCAAAGATGCATTCACATCGTGTTCCTATTTAAAACTGCGATTATCTGTCTTTTACTTATGGCATATTGATTATGAGTATCTTATATTGTTGCCTTACTACCATGATTTTCTACATATATTTATTTAATAACATGCAATTTTCATTCCACGATATCTAATAAATACCATCTAGAAATAACTACAGGCGCTTCCTAGCCTCCTTCACTCATATATTAGTCCGCCAAAAGATAACTTAGACATTTAGATCAGAACAACAAATTAGTATACATAACTATAATAATATAGCGTTAAGGAAATATATTAGCAATAATTAGATATTGTTGACAAAGATGTATTGAGCTTAGGATTTGCTGCCATGTGCTAATACGTAAGCAGAAATTTGATAACTATTATTGCTGCTATCCGTTGCTGATTTTATTGATGCAGGTGGAATGAATGCTCGCGCTAATGCTTGTAAGCTTGCACCTGTGGTAGATACGTCATCGAATAGTATTAAGCGTTTTTTAGGAGGGTTTTCGATTAGAGCAAAGGCATTATCTAAGTTACTAAGACGTTCGGCACGAGACAGTCCCTGCTGACTAACTGTATCGTCAATACGCTTAACGCCTTGCCATACAGGAATTTGCCAATGTTTAGACAATTGAGCAGATAGAATACTGACAGGATCGAACCCACGTTTGACCAATCGTTGACTTGTCGTTGGCATAGCGACAATCACGCTGTTATTGCGATGACAACCGTGTGGACGCGGTAATTGACGTATGGCATGTAATAGTAACGGCAATTTCGTCATATCCTCTTGATGCTTAAATGCTCGGATAGCTTGACGTATTGGATACTCGTAGTAAGTAGAGGCTTGGATAGATAGAGATATACTAGGAACGATATCAACTTCAAAAGGTCTTGGTAACCAAGTGATATCGTTGTGACAGTGATCACAAAGTAAACCACTGCTCAAATGGCTGTTTGCTTGATGAACGATATTAGTAAGAAAAGAGTGTTTCTTTAAGGCTGTCCGTGTAGGCGGCGTGTCCGTTATATTATGTATACTAGATTGCGCTTGATGGTGCAGTAGTTGAGATTGTGGTGTACTACGATAAATACGGCATAGTTGGCAGCGCATATCCATATACTCTGCCAACCACAGTCCAGTTTGATAAGGCGCTAAGCGGCGCATAAACTATTATTTGTCATAACTTATCATAAATTCCACCTATATTAGAGCCTTTCTCAAATTAATGTCCTTTCCGAATTAAAGCCCTTTCCAATCGTTCAGTACGATACCGAAGCCGATAGAGGTATTTTCATGATTATAATCAATGATTGACTCACCATAGCCTTGGAATAGCTGAACCATACCATTAACGTGCTCTGAGATAGGATAGATATAGTCGATTTGCGCAGCACCTTTATTGGTGCCTGGATTGTAGCGCAAGGTACCGCTAATGCTCTGATCAGCAGGCAAATCGTACAAGAATTTGATATCACCATAGCCCATGTAGTCTTCGATATCTGGATTATCATCATCGCTACTACTTTCGTTATTTACTCGAGCCCATAGGCGCGGTATGACTGAAAGTCTGCCCCACTCTGCGCCCGCCATGAGGTAAGCACGATTCCATGAACGTGATAATGGATCATCTTGTCCATTCGAGTGATGCACAGCACCTGCGCCCAACATACGCAGACGTCCACCAAAAGGCAAATCTGCTGTCACAGGTTGGGTTAAGAATATTTCAGGTTGATAATCGGTAGCACGGAATGGACGTGAGTTGTCTTCGTTATAAACTTGCCAATGTGATTCTTGGGTATAACCAAACCATAGGTCAGCACTGGTATCAAACAAATCTTCTGCGACTTTTGTTTTTAGGGATAATTGGAATTTTAGCTCAGTTTCGCGTATGTCATTAGAATCAAAAGGATCTGTTTCTTGCGATGGTGTACTTGGATTTAAATTGGGATCGAAAGTATAAAATAATGGCAACAGATACGTCGGCCGATATGGTCTAACCGTCCAAGTACCACGCTCACTGTTTTTATCTAGGTCATAAGATAGACTGAGTGGCGAGAATTTTTCGATGTCTGTTTGAGTGACACCGATATTTTCTAAAATTTGTGCCTCGCTATTCGTTTCAGCATCTACTTCTACGTTGCCATTTGCCTTCAATTTGCTGGCTGCTGTTTGCTGGTTGGTCATTAAGATGGTGTCTGCATCTTCAACTGTCGTCCCACTCATCGCCGTTTGAGACTCAGCCAATATCACTTTTGGATTACCTGAGACCGTACTTTGAAAAGTTTTTGCCAAATCAATTGGTTGTTTGGTCGAGGTATAGCTTGGTGTCTTACCTTGTTCAGCTACTTTATCAAAACAAGCGAGGCGAGCAGCACTAGACTGAACTTGGGTACATTCAGAAAATAGCTTGGCTTGCTGAGCAATAAATTCTTTGCTAATTATTTTGCCACTTTGTGTACTTATATCAGAAGATATCGCACCGTTATCGAGACTTTGTGATAGGTCAAGATCCTCGTATTCAAACGCAGCTTCAGGTGCTGGCAGTTCGTTATAGGTTTGAGAATCATCAGCAGCTTGTACTTGTATCGCGGTACAACTCAACGCAAGCGCAACTGCAATACGAAGAGGCATATGCGCATTCTGGTAAGACGGCTGTTGGTGACGCTGAGTAATGGTATGGGCAAACATAAGTGTCCTTTATCTAACTAGCATTAGCGCTAGCAGAGTATATGAGGTAATTAATATAGCCATTAGCGTTATCGCTAAAATAGAATTGACTGAGACTATCAGCTAATCGCAGATATTAGGAGCGAAAAAAATGACAATTAGTGCCCCTGCTGCATTGTTTCTTTATTGTAATGAAAATATAAGCACGATACTAGCTTTATCGATAGTTAAAATAAGCGTTTATCAATATAATTACTTATATAACAAATACTTAATAAACATTCTATAGTATGAATTTAAAGGCATCAAAAAAGCCAGCATAATTTCTTAGTATACTGGCCTTCTTAATATTCTTAAGAATTTTCGAAATATTACACTGGTTTCTTAAGTGTTCATTGTTAAATTTTAGTTGTTCAACGCCGATAATGTTTGCTCAAATTCTGAACGACCAATCTCACCAACTTGCTGATTTACTAGCTGACCATCAATATAATACAGTAGCGCTGGTGGACCAAAGAGTTGGTAACGAGACAACACGGCTTTTGAGTCTGCCGTCGTTTCAGTAATATCGAGCTTTACTAGTTGCCAATCTTGCATCTGTGCTGGACGATTATGAAACAGGTTCTTGTCCATAATGCGGCACTCAATACACCACTCTGCTGTCAGATCGACAATGACATTCGGATTGGCTGCGACAATGGCATCTAGCTCTGCAAGCGTCGTGATCGTCTTATCAGTGGTGCTATCACTATTCACTGGTTGACCAGATGTTGACTGTACCATCATCGGTGCTGCACCCAATGACGCTAATGGATGTAAGCTATCGTCATTACCCAATGCAGCGCCGACTATTAAACACGCTGCCCAAATACCAGTGATAAGGCTTAATGCTTGGGTCAGCATACGACCTTTACCTAGCCAACTCCATGCCCATGTTGCCACGACCATAAACCATAACGCCCATACCATCAGCATGATTGGCGATATAAACACGCGCTCAATCAATAGCAGTGCCACGGCAAATAGCAATAAAGCAAAGCCTTGCTTAACCCAATTCATCCACTCGCCAGCCTTTGGCATAATCTTGCCTTGAGTCGCACCGATTAGAATAAGCGGCGCTGATAAACCAAAACCCAGCATGAATAAAGCGGCAAAGCCGAGCAACGGACTACCAATGGTAGAAACCGCTAATAATGCCCCAAATAATGGTGCAGAAACACAAGGTGACACGACTAGCGCTGATAAAAACCCAGCGAGCAAACTGCCGCCTGTACTACCAAGCTTACTGTCACCTGCTTGGCTTAAGCCTTGCATCTTTCGACTGATTGTATGCGGCAAACGTATACTAAAAAGCCCCAACATATATAGCGCGAGCAATATAAAAACGATAGCAAAGCTGATGAGAATGATCGGGTTCTGCAGCCAACCAATAATACCTAAAGACTCACCGAATACTGCAATGACAGCGCCCAAAATACCATAAGCAGTCGCTACCCCAATCGCGTAACTGGTGGTCAAGATGACACCGCGTTTGACCGTTGGGTTTTGTTCGCGGGCTACAATGTTGGCCACGATAGGTAACATCGGTAACACACATGGCGTCAAGGCCAAGCCTAAGCCTGCTAAAAATAATAGTACTAATGCCAGCCAAGGGTGAGAAGCCAAACCAAAAGGATCGGTATCAACAAAACTATTGTTTGATGCGTTTTCGCTATTGGCCGTCTCGCCTGTTACGCTGCTATTTGCTGCAGAAATCGTATTCGTCGCTGCATTACTATCTAAAGAATCATACTCTACAGCGCTGTCATCAATGAGATCATAATCAATAGCCCCATCGTCTGTCAGTGCTTGCGCCTCATCAGGCAAAGTATTATCAAGAGCTGTTGAGCTTGCTTCCTCTGACGTCTCAGTAGCATTTATCGCTGAATTGGTCGAGCTCGCACTACTCTCACTATCTGCTGATACCTGCGTCGATGAAGCTGCAATATCGACAGTCGTATTAATCTTTTCAGGTGGATAGCACAGTCCTGCTTTTGCACAGCCTTGCCAGCCGACGACGATAGCGGCGTCTTCTATATTCTTGCCACTATTGTTTGTCAGTGTGGTGGTAGCGACCATATTCGCTTGGTCAAATACCAGTACTTTGCCAAATGTTGGATCATCTATCGAATATGGTGTCTGGCTAAAGGTAAAAGGTGCAGCCGTCACGCCAGCGGGTAGCGTAAGCTTAATTTGCTTTTTATAGACGTAATGTTCAGGAGTGATATCAAAATTAACAGATAACCGCGTACCTGCTTTAACAGGGGTGCTATCTGTACTCACCTGAAACGCTTGATCTACTGGCAAAAACTTTGACTTCGATGAGCTTTCACTACTACCAAAAAGGTCGCCTAACCCTGCCGCTTGTACCGTCGATGTCGCTGATAAACCTGTCAACAATGAGCCACTAGCGATGGCAAGCGCTAAGATATGGGATTTTTTCGAATGGGTAGATACGCTAAATGATAAAGACTTTGGTGATGTCTTGATGGACATGAATGGCTACCTATTATTACCGATATTTTAATCAACCTGCTCGCTATTTATTTGCGCGTCGCAGCAATGTCTATCTTGGTTTTAACTTTTTCTGGTGGATAGCATAGGCCAGCCGTTGCACACCCTTGCCAACCAATAATAACAGGCGCGTTTTTGGCGCCCTTACCATTACTCGTCGTCAGTGTCGTGGTTGCAATGACACTTCTTTGCGTAAACACAGGAACCTGACCAAAGGTCGGATCATTGATTGATACTGGTGCTTGATTAAAAGTGAACGGCGTGGCGCTTATTCCTTTAGGGAAGCTCAACGTAAGCTTATCCTTATAGACATAATGTCCTGGCGTAATTTCAAAACTGATCGACAGCCGTGTGCCTTTGGACGTCGCTTTGGTATTACTTACCACCTGAAAGGCTTCATCCACTGGTAAGAACTTTGATTTTGCCGAGGAGCTATTTTTAAATAAGTCATTTAACCCTGCTGCTTGTACACTGATCGATGTCATTGACAGAACCGTTACTAATGAAGTGCTTGCAACAGTTAGAACCAATTTATAAAGGTTTTTAGAAAAATATTTATTAGACTGTTGAATCGACATAGATGATTACCTTTAATTGCAGTTTGCGATGACTATTTTGCTGAGCGCATAGATATATTTATAGCACTGGCTATCAAACTTGTAATGAACAGCAGGCGATTTATCTACTGATAAAAAATATCAACCAATAAGAGAATATTGGTTGATATTTATAAATTGTTGAAAGTGCATGGATGAACGAATGTTTCATTCTACAAAGCTATATCAGTATCAGAATTTGTTCACTATACGTCTGTTATTAAGCCTTATAGCTGAGCATAAAGATCCGCATCTTGACCTTCACCACCTTGTTGACCATCAGCACCTAACGAAAATAAATCGTAAGGTCGCCCTTCACTACCTGGTGCAACATATTGCATCTCATTTTCCCAGCCATCAGTTGGATAACCACCTTTGATATACCCACCTTCAGGATAGTTTTTTGCATCAGCTGGCGGTGTCGTAAGCGCCTCTAACCCTTGAGCGGTCGTTGGATAGCGCGAATTATCAACCTTGTACATATCTAGCGCATTTGAGACAGTAGCAAGCGCCGTTTCAGTTGTTTTAACACGGGCCTTATCACTTTGACCAACTACTTTTGGTACCACTAATCCAGCAAGAATGGCTAGGATCACAATGACGACCATAATTTCGATAAGAGTGAATCCTGATTGACCAGACTTTTTTGTCGCACTGCGCTGCATAGCTGAAGAAGCGGTCTTATGGTCACTTACAATATTTGAATGGGATTGCGTATCCTGAATAGCACTTTTTGGCGTTATATTTACTTGGAATTTGTCAGTCATAGTCATCACATTGGTCATCACAGTTATGTAAATAGTAAAAGTGGCGTTCTATCGTGGCTCTCATCAATGATATATCAATGAGCTCTGAAACTATTGTCACTATAAACCATGGTTTTATTTTTATCCAGCGCTGTACCTAGTTTGGGTTTGGGTTTGGGTTTGGGTTTGGGTTTGCTATCTTAGCCAAAGCTAAATATTGAATGACACCAACTGTATGACTATTAAACCGTGCTTACTATAGCGCGGCGCTTGTGTTTGCCATAGCAAAAATAGCGTTCGTTCAACAATATACAACAGTAAGCAAACCTTAAGAAAGCTAGTCCAAGGTTTAGCAAGCAAGTTAGGTGATATGAGTAGAGTAAAAGAGAACTAAATAGAGGTTTTGGAGATTGGCAGCTAGCTATACATAAAGAATGATAAATCATCGGCTAGCGAATTAATTTAGCCTGCTAAATCGTTCATATTAACGATAGGTAGCATAACCGCCATTACAATAATCATAACTACTACGCCCATCAACACCAGCATTAAAGGCTCAAGTAATGATAATAAGGTGCTAATAAAATTGGTTGCTTCTGCCTCCTGCATATTGGCGGCACGGCTCAGCATATTTTCAAGCTCGCCTGAGTTTTCTCCGCTTTTTATCATCTGTACCATCATCGGTGGAAAGTAACTAGATTTCTCTAGCTGGCTAGACAAACTAGAGCCTTCTGTGACCCTATCAGCCGCAGTGATAATGGTTTTTTGGATATGCAAATTGGTCGTGACCGCAGCACCGATATGTAATGCCTCAATTAAAGGCACTCCTGAGCGTACTAGTATCGCAAGGGTACTGGCAAAACGTGCGGCATTCAGACCTTTGGACAATCTAGCTAGTATCGGCAATCTAAGCACCACGCTATCAATTGTTAATTTACCTGCTTGCGTTTGGGCGAAACGGTAGAATAAAAATGCGGTACTTGCCAATACCAATAATATTAACCACCACCATTGAGTAATGATATTCGATAGCGTGAGAACAATTTGAGTAATTAAAGGCAACGCTTGCTCAGACTGCTCAAAGACTTTGACAATTTTGGGCACGACGAAGCTCATTAGTCCCATAATTACTGCAATTGCCATTACCATCAGGACAATCGGATAGACCATGGCCCCTTGGATTTTCTTTTGGAGGGCAAAGCGGTTTTCGGTGTAGTCTGCTAGCTGATTGAGGATAAGGTCGAGGTGACCAGATTTTTCTCCTGCAGCAATCGTAGCGATATATAACGGTGGAAAGCTAGCGGCTTGTTGCAGGGCACGTGCTAAGCTGAGCCCTTCCAAGACATGTGAGCGTACCGCAAGCATTAGGGATTTGATATGAGTCTTTGGAGATTGTTTAGCAACCGCTGCCAAGGTTTCCTCAAGTGGGATACCCGCTGCTAGTAGCACAGATAGCTGACGTGTCAGCAATGCCAGCTCGTATGCAGACGGTTTTTTGTAGCGGTTTTTGCTCTGACTCTGTCTGTCATTGACCGGATTGACTTCAACGGGTGTCCATTGCTTATCACGCAGCTGCTGGCGAATTTGCCGCGCAGAGTCCCCTTCTAGCAAGCCTTTTTGGACAACGCCATGGTCGTCAAGCGCTTTGAAATGATAGGCAGGCATGGCAACAGATATCCTAAGAGGCTTACAGGTAGACAGTTATAATTTATGACTTAATAGAAATTTATTAATTTGACATTCAACGCTTAGAGCAGTGGCGTTGAGTCATTACTATCAGGCATTAAACCTTGTAATAATAAGACATCCAAATGCTGCTGCTGTAGCTTTTTATCAAAGTCATTGACCTCAGCGATTAGCATTCTTTCAATACGTTTATCACTCGCGAAAACACTCAAGCGCGCACAAATAACGGCCAACTGATAAATGCGTTTTTTGCAATAACCGTCAAGACCTTGTAATAGCCTAACCATATGCGGGGTTTCAAGACTGGCGTAATCATAGTCAGCCACGACTTGCTGTCCAAGGGCTGTGACGCCATAAGTGATCGACAAGTGAGCACAATAATAACAGCTGAATAAATAACCAACCACATGACCAATATAATAGCCTCGATCGTAGGTAAAGCTACTCACGCCAAAATGTCCAAGCACATAACTATTGAGGCTACCTTGGTCGCGAATTGGCTTGCCGTGCTTTAACTTACCGACCGTAGCAAAGCACAATGGATTGCGACCATCTTGAGTCGTCAGCTGCCAACCGGCGGGCTGCTGTGCAGGCATATGACGCACGATATCTGCAATAATGTCATCGACCACATGCAGCTGCTGCCAGAGTCTTTCGAGCGTATCCGTATCCATCAACCCACGTTTATCGAGCTGCTGCGCAAGTAAATATTGCTGATATTCTGCGAATTGTGGCTTCAGGGTTTGTACTAAGTAAGTAGGACGCGTATTGGCAGATGCCATATATAACAGTCGAGTACGCTCATGCTGAACACGATAAAGCGCAACACGCTGCGTAGCGACATTGGTTTCTTGCGCCACAGGTTTTGCAGCTACTGTAAGACTATCGGATGACTCAGATATTACTGCTTCAGTTGCTACCGCCTCGATATCTGACAAGGTAAACATCGTCAATAATGCCGCCTTATCAGGTGTATCTACCGGCTCATTTTTCGGCGCCTCTTTGCCGACATGCGGGTTCTCTACAGCATTGTTTTTATCAACATTACTTTCTGTTTTAGCAGGTGCAGCAGCCTCTTGTTGGCCATTGTTTCCTGCATTTAGCTTTGCGGTCGGTTCAGTCATAACATACCATCAGCAGCGAAGATAAACATCGTCTCGATCCTTTTATACACCTAGCATATAAGGACATATAACGCGTTATAACACTAACGCTTTTGTCTCGACGACTCATCAACCCATAGTACCTGAACACAGACTCAATGTCAGCTGCCCTTAACTAAAATAGCCATAGCAAGTTACCAAAGGTCTTATAGATATGAGTGACTCAACGTTTATAAACAATATATATTCACAAATTAAAAAAAGCGCCAAGGACATGTAAATGACCTTAGCGCTTATCGTCGAGATTCTATTTAAATAAACAGAAACTAGAACTAGAATTAGAATTAGAATTAGAATTTTAACTATGCAAGATTGTTCTGTCGATACTGCTGACGGTACGCTTTTGGCGAGACACCATACACACGTTTAAATGCTTGACTAAAAGTTGAATCTGAAGCATAACCCACCATCTCGCTGATACGGCTAATACTGTTTTGCTGTAAGCGTAAATAGCGAGCCGCCAATCGTAAGCGGTAATCGATCAGATAAGTCAGTGGTGGCATGCCAACAGTGTCTTTAAAACGCTGTGCAAAGCTAGAACGCGACATCCCTGCTACTTCGGCAAGCTGATGAATGGTCCAGCTTTCACTCGGTGCTCCATGCATCGCGGCTAGTGCCTTGGTCAAAAATGGATCCTTCATGGCTTTGAGCCAGTTTTCTGTGGCTTCAGGCAAGCTTTCAATATAGACGCGCAAACACTCAATCATCATGATGCTTGCCCAATGATTGATTACGGCCGTTTTGCCCATACGCTCACGCTCCGCTTCTAGTGTTAGCAGCTTTATCTCTACATCGATCACTTCAAACCGACCGTCAGCAGCATCATTGAGCTCAGGTAATATCGGTGGCAGTACTGACAACAGAGGATTAATCATCTCTTTATCATACTTACATTCGATCAGTATCAAAGATGAATTGGGGTCGCCATCGCCATCGATATCAAGTGTACGCTCAGGGCAATTGCTCAATAGTTCATCAAGCGACTCAGCAACATCGCCATGGTGATTAAGTGCATAACTCACATGCTTGTGCGCATTCGGAATCATGATCATGTCGCCAGCGCGAGCTTCTCGTAGACCATTACCAACATCGATGCAAAAACCGCCAGACATTACCAAGTAAAATAAAATGGTGTCTTTTCTAGTAATAGAATAAGACCAATTGCCAGTGCCATTTAGACGATAATACTTAGTCTCAAATAAATGCACGTTTTGCAGCAATACACTCAGTGCGTCCATCAATCAATTCCTCAATAATGCAGATTAATAACGATTCATCTTAAAAAAATAATAGTATTCTTAATAACAGTTTCTGTCGGTTTGCTCTATGCCAATGCTTGCTCCAATAAATAATTTTTATTGAATAGTATGGATGTGATAACACTTAAGCATAATGCATCATTTAAAACGTCATGTCTATTTACTTATTAGAATTACTAAACAATAATAGAGTAGACACATTCACGCTAGGCCTCAAGGAAAACCTACAAGCAATGTTGATAAAAAATTTGGGGGATTATCTAGTATTGAAGATGCTATCAAACTCTATCTGTTTAATCTTATAAAGATAATATAGAGATAAAATCGAATAGGCATAAAAAAATCGCCATCAAGGGCGAGTGCTATTACTGATATATTTTTAGATTAAGATATGATTTGTATGTAGATACATACAGAATAAAATATGGGGCGACTGATGGGACTCGAACCCACGACAACCGAGATCACAACCCGGGGCTCTACCAACTGAGCTACAACCGCCATAACTATTGCCAAAGAATAGGCAAGATTTGCAGGCTAAATGGTGCGCCTGGCAGGATTCGAACCTGCGGCCACCTCCTTAGAAGGGAGATGCTCTATCCAGCTGAGCTACAGGCGCTCTTAGAGGACTTTTATATACTAAGCTTACTTTACGATATATTTTACTATATCAGAAACTAAACCGTTATACATAAAAAAAAGCCTGTAAGGCTCTTAAAATAGATGGTCGGAGTGATAGGATTCGAACCTACGACCCTCTGGTCCCAAACCAGATGCGCTACCAAACTGCGCCACACTCCGAAATTCTCTATTATCACGATAGTTTGTTAATCAACTCGTTGTTGGCAATGCCGCTAACTTGTTAATGTTCCTCGCTATCGAGGTGCACATATTAAGGGGTAAAGGCGATTGTGTCAACACCTATTTTCGATTAATTTCAAATAATCGCTAATTTTTTTAAAATTACGTCAATTTCACCAAAATAGTGATAGCAAGACCCTTTTATTATTTACCTATCAATTAGTCAGTCATTCACGCTGTCATTGATAATGATATTAAGCTTTGTCCAAATGTGGCAGTACTTCACCGTTGAGTGTACCTGTCAAAACATCAAACGGCATCAACCATAAATGGGCATCGGCTGATTCATTGTTTTTAATATTATCGCTACTAACGCTATCATTACTACCATAATGAGTTTGCTGCTTGAGCGCTACTGGCTGCCTATCACGACCTAGCACCGGATAAACCAACCAGACCTGCCCCGCCAAGTAAGCTTGTGCATAGCTAGTCAATTGATAAGCGTCGCTCGCACTAATTGCAGCAGCATGCGGTAAGTACTTCCACTTAATGTCGATGACATGACTGTAGCGACCTTTGGTTTTGTTTTTGGCTTTAGTTTGATTAGCTGCTATATCGTTCTGGTTTTGACAATCATCAGAGGCAGTTTTAAATATTAGCAAATCAGGCCGTATAGACAAGCACGCTAGTCCCTCAGCATCGTTTAGCCAGACACTTTGGGTCTGATAAAAAGGACGGTAACTACTACTAATCTGTTGAAACATCGATGCGATACGCTGACTTGCCCATTGCTCAAAAGCTTGATTCATATCAATTAACAAACACAATCTTAGCTGAGAGCAGTTTTGTCTATTTGGATCAATACCGTTACCTGTCGCAGCTGTCGTCTGTTTCAATAACCAGTATGCCAAGTCTACTAACTGCTGCGCGGCATGCAATTTTTGCTTTTGGAGTGGCTGAACGTCTAGCTGACGCTTTGCTTGAGCATATATTACCGCTATCTGCTGCATTTCGCGGTTGTTTAGCGTAGGCACTTGCTGCCATGGCTGCAACAGTTTTGAAGAAATAAACTGGGGCAATAAAGGCATCAAGTAAACCAATGCACTCTTAATCAATCGATTGGCCAACATGTTGTGACTTAATACGCTACTTTCACAGATGAACTTATGCGGTTGCATACTATTATGACGCAGTTGCTCTTTGATAAGCAGTCGACCTTGCAGGGATGCCTGATTTTCAATCTGAGCCTGATAATGCTTGGTTGGTTGATAGTCAATTAAACGCTGCAAAAACTGCTCAATCAGCCAGTCTGATATGGGCAATACTTTTAACGGTAAAGGAGTGGACTGGGAACTAAACTGACCGAAGTTTTTCGTATTGGGTAGCTTACGATTGTTATGCGCATCTAGATGTATCAAATCCGATAGCATACCCTGTACCCAATGACGAGTCTGGACGGTATCGCTAGACTGAGTAGACTGATTGAGCTTTGGCAATATCTCAAGCGTCATGCCACTGGGCAGTAGAATAATCCCAATGTAGTGCCCAACCTTAAGCTGCCATTGCCCTCGCTTACGCCTGATAGTAAATGCTGCAAATTCTTGCGCTATTAGCCAATCGAAATCAGACGTGTGCAAAAAATCATGCACGGTCAAACGTTGATGCTCAAACACGGTGATAACATTCATGGTAGCGACACTACTGTTAGGGATACGAGTCTGGCGACTGCTTACCCTAATAGCGTGTTGCTTGGCGTAATATTGATTATTCGTTATCACTGAACAGTCACCCTGCTAGTACAAACGCTGATAGATAGCAGCATTATTAAACTCACCATCCCTAGCGATCAGATCGGCATTGATAGTATAGCTATTCATACTCATAGACTGACCAAGAAAAGAACCCTGCCCTGCAAACATTTGGTGTTCAGCGAAAGCATTGTTTTGGTTGCCCAGCGGATTATACAAGTCGTCATTCATCAATGCTTGACTATCCTGTACGAACTGCTTACTCGTCGGTTGCTGCTCATCTCTAAAGATATACTGCAGCACCGTAATTTGACCACCAGCTGCTTGAGCCAATTGAGGAATAATTTGTTCAACGAGCGCCGTTTGTAATTGCTCTAACTGAGTGATTGCGAATAAAAACGCATGCCCCAACTGTGCTTCTACTCCCAGTGTCTGCACGATACGTCTATTCAAGCCTGTTAGTAATTTACTCAAATCTATCGCACCTGCTTCTAAGTCTTCAGACAGTCCAGTGTCGGTGTCATTGCTGGCTCGAATTGTCGATAGTAAATTAGGCTGCGGTGGACAGTCAATAAAACGAAAACGTCGACGTAACGCCATATCAAGTGGCGCTAAAGAATGATCTTGGGTATTCATAGTGGCATAAATATCGACATTGGCAGGCACACTAAAAGCACGCCTAGAATACGCCAAACTTACTGTCATCGCATTTGGCTTGCCCGCTCGTTTATCAGGCTCTATCAAACTGAGAAGCTCACCAAACACTCGTGACACGTTAGCACGGTTAATCTCATCAATCAGCATGGCATAACGCTGCTGAGGGTTACGGGCTGCGCGTTGACATAGCTTCAGGAATGCTCCATCTTGTACCGCGTAACTCATTTGAGTTTGATTAGAAGGGCTGTTATTTGCTGGTGAAGCGCCACTCATGACAGGCCGTATACCTTCTACAAACTCTTCATAGCCGTAGGCTTGATGGAAGCTCACCATACTAAAACGTTGCTGACCGATGTTTTGATTTTGATGGGGTTGGTTGTCACGCTGTGCCTGCTGAAACTCTGCTAATTGCTGCGATAAATCTTCTAGTAGCACCATACTCTCTGGCAATAAATACCATGCCCCACTATTGTCCTTATCAAAATAAGCTTGGCTAGCGCGGTTATCAAAACTGACTGTTTGAGAGTTTGTAGGACTATGTCTGCGTAGCTCTAACCAAGCTGTACTATCTAGATTTTTATCACGTGAGTTCTGAGCAGCTTTGGTCATAAAAAAAGGATGATCAATAATTTCTCGTACCTTTAACAAATCCTGTTGTTCAGCACGTAAATCTAAAAACACCAGACACAATACTTCGCGCCAGCTTAAACCTTGCAGCAGGTGCTCTAATAAATCTTCATTTTCAGTCTTGGGTAGATAGTCGGTGTATTGCTTCGCGATTTGCAGCAATCTATAGGTTTTACCTGTACCAGCAACGCCCGTATAAATAATATTGGTCGGTTCATGAGCAGACATATCAGGCATAACGTTATCCAGCGGCATTGAAAACAGGTTTGAAATAGACATGCTAACATTTTGTCATTATAACGCGGCTGCCTATTGGCATGGTAACTATAGTCAACCCTCTATAAATTAGATACGGTGTCAGTCTCGCTTAGTCTACTATTTGTAGTACTTTCACCCGGCTTCCTTGTATCTAAGTTATATTGAACTGATTATACCAATCACTTAATAATATCAATGCCCAAATGATACTGACATATAAGATGACTAGGCTGCTTTAAGTGGCGATCTAAATTGATGGCATAACCTAGCAACATAGCCACGCTACTATAGTTTTGTAAGCGCAGCAGTTCATGCTAATAATAGTAGGAAGGCAATGGTTGATGTACCATAGTATTTATAGCGACTTTCATTATATATATTTGTGTCGCTATCATAAAAAGCCATGCTAAGAATGTCATTCAACTCATTTACGTTAAGGAATTTTGTATGTCAGGATTATTAAAAAAACTACCCGCCAAGTTGACCAATAAACTGCCAGCCAAAGTATCTGACAGCACAAAATATTCAGTTGAAAAACCCAGTAGCACGCTAAAACCAATTAGCAATCAATTTACTAAACTGTTATCAGTCACCAAATATCTACCTGCTGGTGCACGCTCAAGTATTTTATCTAAAGCCTTTGGCAAGGTCGTTCCCTATGTCGGCACAACTGGCATTTATTATGAGACGGTAGAACCAAACCAAGTCGTCGTTAGTTTAAACAACAATAAAGCCGTCCAAAACCATATCGGCTCTATCCATGCAGTCGCCATCACATTACTGGCTGAGACGGCTACGGGTTTTATTTTGGGTTTAAACTTGCCCTCTGATCGTATCCTACTGATTAAATCTTACTCGGTAAATT
Organism: Psychrobacter sp. 4Bb; assembly: GCF_002836735.1. Lineage (GTDB taxonomy): Bacteria > Pseudomonadota > Gammaproteobacteria > Pseudomonadales > Moraxellaceae > Psychrobacter. The sequence goes on from NZ_PJAS01000052.1 coordinate 91,749, forward strand.
TCCATCGCCCGATCAAAAAAGGTCAAATTGCTGCTGTGGCAAGCTTGTCTGATGAACAGCGTTTGGATATCCTAAACACACCAAAAGGTGAGATGATTATTCCTTGTGTCATCAAAGATCGTGAGTCTGATAGTGACCGCGATCCAATTGTGGTTGAGATGACGTGGGCATGGATACCAAAAGCGGAGCTAGAGGCACGCCGCCAAGGTAAAGCGTCTGAAAAATTCTCAGAAGATGACTCTAAAACCGAGGCAATAATCGAAGAAAGCGATGCCTCATCTACTCAAAATAATAGTGCTGATAAGTAGCTAGTAAAAATTGATAACAAACCCAATGAGGAAACAGTATGTCCAAACTTAGTACTTGCTTGTCTACGCTAGCGCTAGCCACTATGTGCTCATTGGGTTTTTTTCATAGCGCTAGTGCTAATACGACGACAGCTGTTAGCATTGCTAGGTCTGGGCCTACTTTCTTGGGCGATGGCGGGACTTATCCTTTTTCAGAAGCTGTACGCGTGGGCAATACATTGTATATGTCGGGACAAATTGGCTTTAAAGATGGCAAACTGGTCAAAGGCGGTATCAAAGCTGAAACCAAGCAAGTGCTCGATAACATCCATAGCACGCTATTAAAATATGGCTATCGAAAGTCCGATATCGTTAAATGTATGGTCATGCTGACTGATATGGATGACTTTGATGACTTTAACAAAGTCTATAAAGCTGAGATGATAAAGCCTTATCCTGTACGCTCAGCTTTTGGTGTATCAGAACTGGCTGCTGGAGCAAGCGTTGAGATTGAGTGTATGGCTGCCAAATAATAGCGGCTAAAAACTCTAAAGCTTCACAATTAGAAAAACGTTAAAACTAAAATAACTGGCTATTCACACCAGCTATTTTTTGTCTGTTATACCGATATCTAGTCTGCAAATTTATACCAGTATCGTCTCGTCCGTTAAGGCGCTTTCTTTCGTCACTCGCAGCACTTCCTCCAATGTCGTCCGCCCTTCTATGACTTTACGCAAACCATCTGCACGAATCGATGGGGTTTGCTGGCGCGCGTATTCTTCTAGTTCATATTCAGCCGTATTGCTATGAATCATACGGCGCAATGTATCGTCGATTGGCACGACTTCATAGATAGCAGTACGTCCTTTAAACCCTGACTGATTACATTTATCGCAGCCAACTGGCTTGGGCAAACGAATCGACTCACTTGCTATATCTTTGGTATCACTTTTTAGCGTTGATCCAATGCCAATTTCAGTAAACAGCTTGGCTTGCTCGGTATCAGCGGCCTGCCAGCTTTGACAATGTGCACATAAAGTACGTACCAAACGCTGCGCTACTACGCCAATAAGCGATGACGATAATAGAAACGGCTCAACACCCATGTCCTGTAAGCGAGTGACCGCGCCGATAGCCGTGTTGGTATGCAGTGTCGATAATACCAAATGCCCTGTTAAAGAGGCCTGTACGGCAATCTCTGCTGTCTCTAAATCACGAATTTCACCAACCATGACCACATCGGGATCTTGTCGCAACATCGCGCGCAAACTTTTAGCAAATGTCATGTCTACTTTATTGTTGACCTGCGTCTGCCCGATACCATCAAGCTGAAACTCAATCGGATCTTCAGCAGTCAAGATATTGCGAGTTTGATCATTTAAATCGGTCAATGCAGAATATAACGTCGTAGTTTTACCCGAACCAGTCGGCCCTGTCACCAAAATAATGCCATGCGGACGATGGATTAAGCGTTTTAGCTCAGTATAGTCATTATCAGACAGCCCCAAATACGTCATATTCAAACGGCCAGCTTGCTTGTCTAGTAGACGCATTACCACGCGCTCACCAAAGCTCGATGGTAAGGTCGATACGCGCACATCAACTTCTCGCCCTGCCAGCCTTAAGCTGATACGACCATCTTGCGGCACTCGCTTTTCGGCGATATCCAGCTTGGCCATGACTTTGATACGCGAGACTAATAATGGCGCGAGCTGGCGTTTTGGTGTGATAATTTCTTTAAGCTCACCATCAACTCGGAAACGAACCACCAAGCGTTTTTCAAAAGTTTCGATATGAATGTCTGAGGCATTTAGGCGAATGGCTTCTGACAACAGCGCATTGATCAGACGAATAATGGGCGCATCATCTTGCTGATCCATCAAGTCTTCAGTTTCAGGGACGCTATCTGCCAAGCTATCGAGATCAGGATGGTCTTCAAGTCCAGCAGCAATATGCTGAGACTCTCCTGTATTGCCAGCATAAGCTGCGTTCATACGTTTTTCAAAATCGTCCGCGCTGACACTTTCGTAAGTGGGTACACCGCGAATGCCTTGCTGCTGTAAAAACCGTACCGCTTCATTGATCGCTGACAACGGGGTCGCTTTGGTAAGTACCAATGTTGGCGGCAATTCCGGATCTATCGCAAGTATGGCCAAAATCTGATGGCGTTTCGCAAAGCTGTATGGCAACTGCATCATAAAGACGGCCCAATAAGTGAGGAGAGGATAAGAAGTACGCACGCCAAGACATGATGGATGCCTTGTCCTTAACAGTTCGAATCAAAAAAGACTGCCAGTAAGGTTGCATGAGTTTGTTATAATAGCATTTTGTTTTAGACGGGTATTATTTTATGTGACTGACGCTTTATATCTATCGCCCAGCACATATCATTACTATCAGAGTTAGCATATCATGCGATTTTTTGCAGACCGCTTGCCATTGTCTATTACACCTTTTAGATTACTTAGATTGCCCATCATATTTTGTCTATCCCTTCTCCCGCTCGATATTAGGATTTTCCGTTATGTCAGAGAACGTTAGCACTACTCATCCAACACCACTTTTACAAGATACCTTTACTGTCGGTAGCCGTACCTTTTCTTCGCGTCTGTTAGTCGGTACCGGTAAATATAAAGACATGACAGAGACTGGAGAAGCCATTGCCGCTTCAGCAGCCGAAATCGTGACCGTTGCTATTCGCCGTGTCAATATTGGACAAAACAGTGATGAGCCTAACTTATTAGATGTGATTTCACCTGATAAATATACGATATTACCGAATACTGCTGGCTGCTTTGACGCCGAAACAGCCATTCGCACTTGTAAGCTTGCTCGCGAGTTATTGGGTGGGCATAATTTGGTTAAGCTTGAGGTATTGGGGGACGAAAAAACCTTATATCCAAATGTTATGGAAACTTTAAAAGCCGCCAAAGTATTGATCGATGATGGCTTTGAAGTGATGGTTTATACGTCAGACGACCCTATCGTCGCACAAGAATTAGAAAGCATGGGCTGTGTCGCCATTATGCCGCTTGGCAGCTTGATTGGGTCTGGGCTTGGTCTACTCAATCGTCATACGCTTAGCTTGATAATCGAAAACGCTAAAGTACCCGTATTGGTTGACGCTGGTGTCGGTACTGCGTCTGATGCTGCACTTGCGATGGAGCTTGGCTGTGATGGTGTACTGATGAACTCAGCCATTGCCAATGCACAAAACCCGGTAATGATGGCACACGCAATGAAACATGCTATGTGGGCAGGTCGCGCTGCGTTTTTGGCAGGTCGTATGCCAATGCGTAAAATGGCTACTGCCAGCTCACCACAGACTGGGTATTTCTTTCAATAAATTGAAGTATAAATGACATATCATAATAGAGCATGTTGAGTATTTACGTATAGTGCTGTCAGTGCTATGGTTGATTGCTTAACACGCTCTATAAAATAATAAAAAATGTTATTTGATTGAATATCTACTCATTATAATTTTCACATAACACTTATCGTCATAAAAGGATTTATTATGCGACTTCTCACAGCAGTCGACCAGTTGTTTCTACTTCTTGAGTCGCGTAAACAGCCCATGCACGTTGGTGGCTTATTCTTGTTTGAATTGCCAGATGATGCAGGGAGCGATTTTGTCTATCAACTGGTCAAGCAGATGCAAGACTCTGATGTGCCGCCAAGCTTTCCATTTAACCAAGTGCTTGAACATTTGATGTTTTGGAAAAAAGACAAAAACTTCGATGTCGAACATCATTTCCATCATGTCGCATTGCCAAAACCTGCGCGTGCTCGTGAGCTATTGATGTACGTTTCACGAGAGCATGGACGTCTGTTGGACCGTGCCATGCCGCTGTGGGAGTGTCATGTGGTTGAGGGTATTGAACCCGAAACCGAGGGCAGCCCTGAGCGTTTTGCGTTGTACTTTAAGATTCACCATTCATTGGTAGATGGCATCGCTGCGATGCGTTTGGTACAAAAGTCGCTATCGCAATCAGCGACAGAACCCGTAACCTTGCCAGTGTGGTCGTTGATGGCGCGCCATCGCAACCATGTCAACGCTATCTTGCCAGCTGAAAGATCGGTCAAACGCATCATTAAAGAGCAAATCTCTACCATCAAACCTGTATTCACAGAGCTGCTAGACAACCTTAAAAACTATAGCGATGAAGGCTATGTCGGCACTTTTGATGCACCTATGAGCATTTTGAACAAGCGCATTTCAGCCTCTCGTCGTATAGCAGCACAGTCTTATGACATCAAACGCTTTAATGATATCGCAGAGAGATTGAATATCAGCAAAAATGATGTGGTACTCGCCGTCTGTTCTGGTGCCCTTCGTCGCTATTTAATCTCGATGGACGCCCTGCCGAGCAAACCATTGATTGCTTTTGTACCGATGTCATTGCGTACGGATAACAGTATCTCGGGCAATCAGCTGTCATTTGTATTGGCAAATTTGGGTACCCACTTAGACAATCCTTTACGCAGAATAGAATTGATTCATCGCAGTATGAATAACGGCAAACGTCGCTTTCGCCGCATGAATCAAGCGCAGGTTATCAACTATAGTGTGATTGCCTATGCGTGGGAGGGTATCAATCTAGCGACAGGGTTATTCCCCAAAAAGCAGGCCTTTAACTTAATTATCTCCAACGTTCCTGGCTCTGAAAAGCCACTGTACTGGAACGGCGCGCGCTTGCAATCGCTATACCCTGCTTCTATCGTGTTCAATGGTCAAGCCATGAACATCACCCTAGCCAGTTATTTGGATAAGATTGAGTTTGGTATTACCGCTTGTAGCAAGGCGTTACCTCGCGTACAAGACATGCTGATGCTGATAGAAGAAGAATTGCAGCTGCTAGAAACTACCAGTAAAGAGCTAGCATTCAAAGGCATCACTGTTGAAGATAAAGCTGGCAATCAGGGTAATGATAAAACAAAAAAGCTGGCTCCATAACGGAACCAGCTTTTTTCATTCATACTCAATCTAGATATTAACTATATCTAGGCGCTAAACATTAATACCATTAAGGTTAACGTTTAGATTGCATCACCCCAGATTGGAACAACTGTTTGCATCAATGGCTTAAGCAATTTCACATTACAAGCGAAGATAGAGCCTGATGTCATAGAGTTGTGCGCGCCAGTATGATCAACCACCACACCGCGTGCTTCAGTTACGATAAGCTCGCCCGCTGCGATGTCCCAAGGCTTGATAGACATCTCAAAATAACCGTCAAAACGACCAGCAGCAACATAGCACAAATCAAGCGCAGCTGAACCCATACGACGTACCTGACCACCTGCCTCAGATATCTTCTGTAAGCTCTCAAAGTGCTGTTTAGCATAAGAGATAACTTCGCCATTGCGCTTACGCTCAAGCGGATGACCGGTCGTAAAGAAACCGCCATCAATGGTTTTGCGCTCGCTCACTTGCATACGGCGATTGTTCAAGCGCGCGCCTTTACCGCGGCTCGCTGAGAACATCTCATCACGAACAGGATCATAGACCACACCGTGCTGAGTAACACCTTTATGCTGGACTGCGATAGATACGCAGAACTGCGGTACACCGTGGACAAAGTTCTTAGTACCGTCTAGTGGATCGATAATCCAGCACCAGTCAGCATCTTCGCCGCGACCTTCTTGCATACCGAACTCTTCACCCAAAAATGAATGATTAGGATAGCTGGCTTTTAGCGTCTCAATAGTGAGCTCTTCGCTAAAGCGATCAATACGGGTAACCAAACCATCAAGTCCTTTAGACTCGATATCTAACTCGATTTTGTGGCGGTTTTGATGCGCATATAAAATCTCTTTACCAACTTTTTCAGCAGTACGCGCTGCGATGACGACCATGGGTTCCATAAATAACCTATTTGCTTGATGAATGAATATAAAAAATAAGACTAACTTTGTGCCCACAACATGCCAAACAGCCGCCGCATCACACCACATCTATGCGATTAAAAACGTGTCTTTTATAAACGAAAACTTATAAAAGACACCCGCATTATACTAAAATTGTTCGATAAAAACGAAAAAACCGTCACGCTGACCAAGCCAGTACTTTGGCGATCATCTAAACTGCGCAAGTTGTAAAAAAGTTAGCACCTACGGCTAGCAGGCGTTTGCTCTGTTTAAGGAGCTTATATCAACTTTAATTAACACATTTTTAGTGCATTAATTTTTTAAAATAATATTGTAACGCTTACGATAAAAGCATTTTAAGCTGTTTAATTACGCCTTCGACATCTAAACCACAGTCAGCCAATTGTTCTGCTTGGGAGCCATGAGCGATAAAACGATCAGGAATACCGATATTAGCAATAGCTGGACGACTTTGCTTAAAGGCAGCCGATTCATTGAGTAAATACTCATTCACTGCACTACCCGCGCCGCCCATAATCATATGCTCTTCTAGGGTGGCTATATGAGTGACCTCTTGTGCTAATAGCGTCTCAAGCATTACCGTATCGAGCGGTTTTACCCAGCGCATATTAACCACCTGTATCTGGCAATCTAACGCTGCATCGTTATTTATTAGGGTTTCTGCTGCTTGCTGAGCAGTTGCTACCATCGTGCCAAAGGCCAATAATGCCAATTTGTAAGGTGCGTCAGCTTTACCTAATACTGACTCGACAACTGCTTCGCCAACTTTATAAGTTTGGGCGGGCTGTTCAATATCAGCACCTGTGCCTGTACCACGCGGGTAACGTACTGCCGTGCAGCCTGGATACTCATAGCAAGTATTGAGCAAATGGTAGCATTCGTTCTCATCTTTTGGCGCTGCAATCACCATATTAGGTACACAACGTAAAAATCCAAAATCAAACACGCCAGCATGCGTGGCACCGTCTTCACCGACTAGGCCCGCTCGATCAATGGCAAACATAACATCGAGATTCTGTAAGGCCACGTCATGAATCAGCTGATCATATCCACGCTGCAAGAACGTTGAATAAATCGCGACAATAGGTTTGACGCCTTGAGTTGCCATCCCAGCCGCTAGCGTGACCGCGTGTTGCTCAGCAATGGCCACATCAAAGAAACGCTCTGGAAACTGACAAGCAAAGTCAGTCATCCCTGAGCCTTCTTCCATGGCAGGGGTGACAGCTAGTAGCTTATCGTCTTCGGCCGCTTTATCACACAAAAACTGGCCAAACACTTGCGAATATTTTAACGCTGGCTTTGTACTTGGTTGTTTTTTTAGCTGCTCTATAGAGTTAGCTTTAGACGCTTCATGCTCTTTATGATTTTTGACTGGCAATTTACTGATTGCATGATAGCCCACTGGATCTAATTCTGCTGGTGCAAAGCCTTTACCCTTAGTGGTATAAATATGCACCAATACGGGACCCGATACTTGCTTTGCCAATGACAATACACGCAATAGCTCAGGAATATTATGCCCATCAAATGGACCAAAATAGGTAAAACCAATCGCTTTGAATAAGTTATCTTCTAGCTGCGGAACATCACGCATCTCTTTATGACGCTTGCGGCGATCGAACGCCTGCATATCAGGACGGTGGCAGAGTATTGGCTCACCTGACTCAGAGATATCAACTTGATAACCTGACTCCCAAAGCATCGCTAAATGTCGTGAAAACCCGCCAATAGAGCAAGATATCGACATATCATTATCGTTTAGGATGACCAGCAAATCAGCATCTTGCTGTACTGCGTCATTCATCGCTTCAAATGCCATACCACCTGTCATCGCACCATCACCAATGATGCAAGCAACCGTTTGCTCGCGGCCTTGATAACGCAGGGCGAGACTCATACCCAGACCAGCTGAAATAGAGGTCGATGAATGCCCAACGCCAAATGTATCGTAGACAGATTCTGCGCGCTCAGGAAATGCTGTCAGACCATCTTTAGACCTGATAGTACCTAGCTGCTCACGGCGACCTGTCAGTACTTTATGAGCATAAGCTTGATGACCCACGTCCCAGACGATTTGGTCTTGCGGCGTCTCTAACAAATAATGCAATACGATGGTCAGCTCAACCACGCCCAAATTGGCACCAAAATGCCCACCACTCTGACCAGCTGAATACAATAGAAAAAGGCGCAATTCATCAGCCAGCGTAATAAGCTTGGCAGCCGAAAGTGTGCTGAGGTCAGTGGGTGTATCAATTGCATCAAGCAATGGCGTATGAGGACGCACACGTGGTATCACAGTATAGGTCTGCTGTAAGCTCGATAACTGAGCAGCAGAATCCAGCACTGATGTAGATAGGGACTGAGACTTTGGAGAATGAGGTGACTGCTGCATAAACCGTACGATACCTACCAATCTGCTGACAAGACGTGTCTTTAAAATATAGCGGTGACTATAATCAAAAGACGTCAATAATACCTACATCATTATTGATGTAATCGACCATATAATTATTCATGCAACTTTCGTATTTGTATAGCTGCGCTACTTACGACAGTAGACACGCTAGCACAATAGGCTGCGCGTCAATACCAACGTTTTGATATCAAACTATTGATGCTTTTATACTATTGACAACTGAGGGGTGACATTATGCCCTATTATTTTGCATCAATAGCGGATGTTAGTGACGACATAGTAATGTAAGGGTAAAGACTTGTCACTGTATCCGTCAAAATAGTATGGCATAATAGCATTTTTTTTTAATTGTCGCTTTAATCATCGTGCGTCGTCTGTGAACTTTGTGTGTTTTTATAAAAAATACAATGAGCACACTGTCTTTATGAACAGGTTATACTGGTATTATCTTAATTTTAGCAGTAAAGTTTAGGTGACATGCTCATCTCAACTAACATTTATATCGGAAACAGTGGTTATCTCGAACAGTACCGTTTCAAACAGCGCTCGTTTCAAACAGCAATAACATACTTTTCACCGCCACAACTTTAGGCTTATGTAGGACAGCAATGTCATATCAATTTATCACTAGTGCCAAATTACCCACTCGTCACGGCGAGTTTGATATTTATATCTTTGAAAATAGCCAAGGTCAAGAGCATGTCATGCTGACCGTTGGTCTAACTGTGGTCGATCAACAGACAGATGTCATGGCTAGGCAACCCTCAGACGACACGGTATTGGACCAAAAAGATGAATCTATAGCGAAGCAAGTGCCGCTCATTCGCATTCATTCTGAATGTCTGACAGGCGACGCATTTAGCTCATTGAAATGTGACTGCGGTCCGCAGCTCAATACTGCCATGCAAGCCATCCAAGAATCAGGTTGCGGTGCGATTTTGTATTTGCGTCAAGAAGGCCGCGGTATTGGTTTGACCAATAAGATTCGTGCGTATGCCCTCCAAGATCAGGGCCATGATACATTGGATGCCAATCTCATGTTAGGCTTGCCTGCTGATGCGCGTATCTATGATATGTGTGGTCCGATGCTTGCCCATGTCGGGGTCGACGCTGTCAGGCTCATTACCAACAATCCAAACAAAGTCGCTTATCTGACTGAGCATGGTATTGATGTTGTCGAACGGGTGCCATTGTTGGTCGGTGTCAATGATATGAATGCGGAATACCTAGCAACCAAACGTGATCGCATGGGCCACTTGTTTGATAAAAATATCAATCTTGATATAGACGCTTCTCTCGATACAGACCTTAATACCGCCATACACCTGAATAAATAGATATCTTATGAGTATTACAAATACAAATAACGAAACAGACTTATCAACGGTAGTGTCCGTGACGACGCCAACCAATAACGACATCATGCGAGTACGTGAATTTTTGGTTGATTTACAGGCACGTATCTGTGAATCACTAGAAGCACAAGAGCGTGACGGCAGCACTAATGACAACGAGCATGCGACCTTTGTACCTGATGACTGGGAACGTCCTGAAGGCGGCGGCGGGCGGTCATGCGTATTGGCAGATGGTGAAGTCATAGAAAAAGCGGGCGTCATGTTTAGCCATATTCATGTACATAACCTACCTGCCTCTGCGACCGCGCGTCACCCTAATATCGCTGGACGTAAAGCTCAAGCAATGGGCGTATCACTGGTTGTCCATCCCAGAAATCCAAACGTACCTACGAGCCATGCCAATGTGCGTTTATTCGTAGCAGAAGCGGAAGGCGAAGCACCTATCTGGTGGTTTGGCGGTGGTTTTGACTTAACGCCATTCTATCCAGTACTCGCTGATTGTGTACACTGGCATCAAGTCTGTCATGACTTGTGTGCGCCTTTTGGGGACAATATCTACGCTGATTTTAAACAGTGGTGTGATGAGTATTTCCATCTACGCCATCGTGATGAACAGCGCGGTATTGGTGGTTTGTTTTATGATGACGTCAGTACCGAGAGTCGCGGCTGGGACTTTGAGACTTGCTTTAATTTTATGAAAGCCGTTGGCAACGGTTATCTTGACGGTATCATGCCGATTTTTGAACAACGTAAAAATACGCCTTATACTGAAGCGCAGCGCGAGTTTCAGCTCTATCGCCGTGGTCGCTACGTCGAGTACAATCTGGTCTACGATCGTGGAACGCTATTTGGACTACAGAGTAATGGACGTATCGAATCCATCCTAGTCAGTATGCCACCGCTTGCCAGCTGGCATTATCGTTTTGAGCCTGCTGAAGGAACGCCTGAGTTTGAGTTGACCGATTATTATTTAAAGCCGCGTGATTGGTTAGCACTGTAGTTTTCGTAAATATCACGGCATTCATATTTTTGGAAAATATTAAAAAGGTCAGCTACTATCGCTGGCCTTTTTTATTGTCAGTACTGTCCAAACGAGCCACTTTTACGTTGTTATCATACAGAAATATGTTGTTTAACTACCATGTAATCACTGCAACCAACCATAACCAAGTTAAGGTATGCTTATCTAAAATATTACGAGGATATAACAACTATATAATTCCCATCGCCCAGATAACCGTTACAATAGAAGACGTTCTTTATTAGCAACTGTGCTCAGAAGAATTTTAGGCAGTATTTTGTATAACTATATTTTAAGTCAAAGCGAGCGTTTTTAATCGCGCTTACTATTAGCCAAGTTTAAAGGAGTAAGTCATATGGCACAGGTTCATACCAACAAATCTTTCAAATCTCTGTTTAGCGTTACTTTGATGGCGGCTGCACTGGGTCTAACGGCCTGTAGCACTTCAACAGGATCTAACCCTGACGTGCAAGCGCGTCAAGACACCATGAAAAACTGGGGCGACGCAATGGGCGTCATGGGTGATATGGCAAAAGCACCTGATACATTTGATGCCGATGTATTTAAAGAGCAAGCGGCATTCCTAGCAGAAGATGCCGCCAAGCCTTGGGGTCATTTTGAAGACCCAGAAGCGGTAGGTAATGCTACTGAAGCGGTTTGGTCTAATGCTGATGGTTTCAGTGCTGAAGCTGAAAACTTTCAAAAAGTCACTGCTGAGCTAAACGCCGCCGCCCAAAACGCCACTAGCATGGACGATGTTAAACCTGCCTTTGGACAAGTTGGTGCAAGCTGTAAATCATGCCATACCGACTTTAGAGCAAAAGACGAATAAGCCTTTATATTTATAGCAAGTCGACACGTAAAAAAAACCGCCATATCAATTGATGTGGCGGTTTTTCGATTTTCTAAATATTGTGGAAATCAAAGTTTTAACACTAATTGAATATTTCATCGAGCGCGCTACTCTGCCACTGTTTTATTCACGTCCACAATGTCTTGGTGCTCGTTCATCTTATTAACGATTGCACTCACTGAAGGATCACTCAAGTCAATCGTACGTATTGGGAATGGAATATTTACGCCCGCTGCATCCAATGAGTTTTTGATACCTACAATTACTTGATGAATCGAGGCAACCTTATTGGCTTGCGTACCATCTTCGATAAACCAGCGTACCATTAGATCAATGGACGAACCACCAAAACCAGTAGCAATCACGCTTGGCGTTGCTTTCTTTGAGACGCTCTCTATCTTGTCTAACGCTTTTATAATCTCAGCTTTGGCCGCTTCAATATCATCTTCATAGCCGATACCAACTGCGACTTGCAGACGACGCTGCTTGTAAGCGGTATTGACGGTCAATGCTGAAGTATAGAGATCTGAATTTGGAATCACCACTTGACGACCATCATAAGTCCTGATAGTGGTTGCGCGGATTTTGATATCTTCAACTGTTCCTTCATAGTCGCCTGAGACAATCTGATCACCGATACGAAACGGCTCTGAAATTAGTAGCAAGATACCAGAGAGCAAATTTTGGAAGATATCCTTAAAAGCAAAACCGATAGCAACGGAACCAATACCGAGCGCGCCTATCAACTTAGCAGGAGTGAACCCTGGCACCGCAATAACCATCGCTATCATAAAACCAATAAAGAAAATAAGCGCCCCGCCTACCCGCTGAAACACTTTGACCAAGTTCTGATGCCGACTACGACTGCCTAATAATTTGTGAACGATTTTTTTGAAGACAATCGATAAAAACCAAAAAATTAGGATAACGATAATTGATGCGACAAAATATGGGATGCGTTCAACAAAGCCAACCCATATCTCATTTGCTGAACCAAGAATGCTTTGATAAGTCAATCCATCCGTTGTCGTAGACTGCGCAGCTGTCTCAGCACTCAGTGTCGTGTCTGCCTCAGAGGTAGGCATCTGGGTGATACTCCTTTATTCTATTTATTTTTATTAGCGCACTTATCTTAATAGGTGCTGTCATTCTGACAACTAGCCCATCAAATCGGCCTGTACGATTTCGATCCAGTAGCCGTCTACATCTTTGATAAAGGCAATGTTTTTCATACTGCCATCTTCTGGACGTTTTTTAAATTCGACGTCGTTTTTATCAAACCAAGCAACCGCTTCATCCAAGCTTGGAACGCTAAAACAAATATGACCAAAACCCTGTGGATCCTGATTGCCGTCATGATAGCTAAAGTCAGCTTTTGTCTCGGTGCCGTAGTTGTGCGTCAACTCTAAAATACCACGTTGACGGAAAGCAAAGATTTCTAAGTCATCGCCAGTTGGCAAGTTTTCGCGCTCGCTTTCGGTCAACTTAGCCAAGAAATATAAATCGAATCCCATGTCAGGGAACTTCTTAACGGCAAGCAAGGTCATACCCAAGACACCAGTGTAAAACTCTAGCGATTTAACAGGGTCTTTGACACGTAGCATGGTGTGGTTAAAAGTAAAACCGGTCGTCTGTGATGAGATTGGCTGAACACCATCAGTATTAACGCTGCTAGCAGGTTGGTCTAGTGCGTCGTTATTGTTGTTAGATGAAGTAGACATAATTATCCTAATATAATTCAAAAAATAAAGGCAAATCACGATTGTCGTAATTTGCGTCGTTCTCTTATCATAATAAAAATGGCAAGGTAATTGATAGGGTTTTGTAAGAAGCTGAATAGGAATTGTTAAACTATCGATATCTATGAAGCCTATCAATAATTTAACAAATGGCTCAAAGCTGCCTTAAATATAGCTTAATTGAGGACATATCCTAACTGTCTAAAAAACGCACTTTTCCTGTCTCAAGATCATACTCAGCACCGACTACCAGCAGTTGGCCACTATTGGTTAAGTCCTCTAATGCCCGTGAGCCATGCTTTAGCTGACTGACTGACATGCGCACGTTGGCACGGATAGAACGGTCAACCAATTCATCTGCATCGACGTCTTGACCATTGGCAGTTGCCAGTTCGTGCAAGTTATAAACGCTTGGACGAATACGATCTACGATGGACTGCAAGTTAGGTGAATAGTTTTGTTCAGGATTAATCAGTGTCTCAACGCAAGCCGTGACAGCACCGCATTTTGAATGTCCAAGCACCACTACCAATTGCGTACCGAAGGCTTCGGCTGCAAACTCGATTGAACCAATCTGTGATGGTGCAACCACGTTACCCGCGACTCGTATAACAAACAAATCTCCCAACCCTTGATCAAAAACAATCTCAACTGGTACTCGTGCATCTGAGCAACCCAAAATAATAGCCAATGGATTTTGATCCTTGACCAACTCTGGACGGCGCTGCATATATTCATCGGTACTGGTGAGGCTATCAACGTAGCGTGCATTACCTGCTTTTAAAAGCTCAAGCGCTTCTTGACCTGTGGTTGGACGTATATCGGTAGGCATGAGAGATCCTTTATCATCAATAATATGAGAGTTATGAATGGCATTACATTAGGTATGCAAACATAGATTGGCTAGTGGCTACCAACCTATCAGGCTCGTGATATTTGTCAGCCATATCGTGATTGTATAGGAATAAAGGCCAAAAATCGGTAAAAAAATTTGTCTAAATATCGCTAGGTGAATGTAGTCACATTTAAAAATATAGCTGTATATATCGCTGCTACGACAGTATTACTCGCGTAACTTATAATGAACTTGCACTGACTTATACCAAGGGTTTGTTATAATACGCAGCACTCAGGCAGCACTCAGGCAGCATTCAGGCAGCAATCCGAACATGCTTACGCTCATGCCAATCCCTATAATGACAGCCAGCTGCATATAGCTATTGGACGCTTAGGAATAGATATTATGACCGATTTATCTCAAAATACGCATAACACCTCTGCGTCACCTCATGATGATCAGGTGCTGCTGCAACTGACTGGTCTAAAAAAAACTTATGATCAAACCGAAGTCCTAAAAGACATCAACCTTGATATCAAACATGGTGAGTTTTTGACGCTGCTTGGCCCATCAGGCTGTGGTAAGACGACATTACTACGCTTGATTGCAGGCTTTGAACAGCCGAACGCTGGGGCAATATATTTGGATGGCGTACAGATGGCAGGCTTGTCCGCTGATAAACGTCCGGTCAATACCGTATTTCAGCAGTATGCGCTGTTCCCTCATATGAGCGTGGCCCAAAACGTGGCTTATGGCCTAAAGCTAAAGAAAGTCCCAAAAGATGAAATCCAAAGACGCGTCAGTGAGATGCTAGCGATGGTACAGCTAGAGCATTTAGCCAACCGCAAGCCGCAAGATTTATCTGGTGGTCAGCAGCAGCGAGTTGCGATTGCTCGTGCGGTGATTAACCGTCCTAAACTGCTATTGCTCGATGAGCCATTATCCGCGCTCGATCATAAACTGCGCCTGCAAATGCAATCTGAGCTAAAGCGTCTGCAACGTGAGCTGGGCATTACCTTTGTCTTCGTGACCCATGATCAAGAAGAAGCGCTGTCGATGTCAGACCGTATTGCCGTAATGAAAGACGGTACGTTCCAGCAAATCGGTACGCCTATCGAGATTTATGAAACCCCTGCCAATTTGTTTACTGCCAAATTCATCGGTGAGACGAATTTGTTCAGAGCTGAGGTCAAAGGTGTCCATCCAGACCAGCCAGATCGTGATGGCAAAGTGACTAACGGACGTATCGAGGTCGAAGTCTGTGAAGCGCAAGCACAAGAAGGGCCAACTACATTACGTAACTTACGTCGTCCCAATTTTGCCAATGATGTGCAAGTGGGCGATATCGTCAATTTACTACTTCGCCCCGAAGACTTACGAATATATGATCCAAAAGACAACGAACATAGCGGACTGTTAGGTCGTGTCATCGAAAGTAACTATAAAGGCAGCACCTTAGACTCGATTATCGAACTGGCCAATGGTCATATCATTAAGGCGTCTGAGTTTTTTGATGAAGATGATCCGAGCTTTGATTACAAACTAAACGAGGGCGTCAAAGTCTCATGGGTGGATGGCTGGGAATGGGTATTGCCAGAAGGCTCTGAAGCTATGCCAGACACGACTGCACAAAAGGATGGTAGCTGATGGCTCGCAACCACTTAGGCAGTAAAAGTCCATTTCGTACCGCCACGCTTTGGCTAATTTGGGGTTGGCTACTGATATTTGCACTATTACCAAATATCCTAGTCATCGCTGTCAGTTTTTTGACCCGTGATAGCAGTGCGTTTATTAGCTTACCTGTTAGCATCGACAGCTATGTGCGGATGATTGACCCGTTATATTTTGAGGTATTTGTCCACTCATTATGGATGGCAGGTATCACAACGGTAATCTGTCTGCTGCTTGGCTACCCTTTTGCATGGCTGGTTTCCAAAGCAAAAGTGCGTTGGCAGCCATTGCTGATGCTACTACTGATACTGCCATTTTGGACCAACTCTTTGGTACGGACTTATGCGCTCAAATTACTATTTGCCAATAACGGTTTGATTAACAAATTGCTATTAGCCATCGGTGTGATTGATACGCCTATCGATATTTTATATACCCAAGGCGCAGTGATCGCAGGACTAACTTACTTGTTATTCCCGTTTATGGTGCTACCGCTATATGCAGTATTTACCGACTTGCGTAATGACATGCTACTGGCTTCGCAGGATTTGGGTGCAACTAAAACACAGACCTTTTGGCATGTGGTACTGCCACTAACAACACCTGGTATTATCTCTGGTGTACTGCTCGTACTATTGCCTGCAATGGGCATGTTTTATGTGGCAGATATCTTGGGTGGTTCTCGTAACTTATTGGTCGGTAATGTTATTAAAAACCAATTTCTGGATGCGCGTGACTGGCCCTTTGGTGCTGCAGCCAGCGTTTTATTGACACTGGCAATGGCAGTATTATTACTAGCCTACCGTGCCAGTAGCCGCCGCATTGGCAAAACCGACTTTAACGAGGTGGCCTAATGTCTTACAGCTCACCGAACACAAAAGCTCGTACGCTTAAGATTGGCAGTATCGCTGCCAAAGGCTATCTCGGACTGATTTATGCCTTGTTGTACCTGCCCATCATTGTTTTGGTGGTGATGTCATTTAACAAGTCAAAAATCGGCTACAACTGGGGCGGCTTTAGCTTAAAGTGGTACGAGTCACTGTTTAATAACCAAGCGATGCTCGATGCGTTTTGGCACTCGATTGTATTAGGATTGGTGGCAGCCACCGTCTCAACTTTGATAGGCACGCTTACAGCGTTGGCATTACACCGTTATAACTTTCGCGGTAAAGGCTTACTAAACGGGCTGCTATTTGTCCTGATGATGTCGCCTGAGATTGTACTCGCTATTTCATTGCTAGCACTGTTTTTATTAATTGGCTTGCAATTGGGCTTTGTCTCACTGCTATTGGCGCATATTACTTTTTGCCTGCCGTTTGTGGTCATTACCGTCTTTGCACGATTGAGCAGTTTAGATGAGCGATTGATGGAAGCGGCACGCGACTTGGGTGCTAACGAATCAACCATGGTGCGCACAGTATTGATTCCCGTTATCTTGCCAGCAGTCATGGCGGGTTGGTTACTGGCCTTTACCTTGTCGCTAGATGATGTGGTGGTGTCTACCTTTGTCACGGGACCTAGCTATGAGATTTTACCGCTGCGCATTTATTCTATGGTGCGCGTAGGACTCAAGCCAGAAGTCAACGCCATTGGTACGTTATTGCTAGTTGCCTCGCTAGTATTAGTGGTTATCTCACAGTTATTATTACGCAAGC
Organism: Psychrobacter sp. 4Bb; assembly: GCF_002836735.1. GTDB lineage: Bacteria > Pseudomonadota > Gammaproteobacteria > Pseudomonadales > Moraxellaceae > Psychrobacter. The sequence continues at coordinate 109,479 of NZ_PJAS01000052.1, forward strand.
GCTAGATATTGATTGCTGACTAATTGCTTATGAACTGCTTATTAATAATGGACTATGAGTGAAAGTCAGCGCTATATTGACTATAATGAATTTTTCTCACCTTAGCGGTTAGGTTATATTATGCTTGAGCTACGTCATCTTAATACGTTAACCGCGCTACGAGCGCATGGTTCACTTGCAGCAGCGGCAGATGAGCTACACGTTACTGCCTCGGCCGTTTCGCATCAACTGAAAGAGCTTGAGAACTATTACGACATTAGCTTAGTCAATCGTCGGACGCGCCCGCTTAGTTTTACGCCAGCAGGTAAAGCAGTATTGGCATTGGCAGACAATATCCTACCACAAGTTACTCGCACAAAATCCAACCTTAAACGCTTAGCACATGGTCAAGCAGGCAGATTACGCCTAGCATCAGAGTGCCACAGCTGCTTTGATTGGCTCATGCCAATACTCAACCACTATCGCCGTGAATGGTCGGATGTTGAGCTAGACTTTGCCACAGGGTTTGAGCCTGAGCCGCATCATCTACTCATGGAAGGTGATATTGATCTGCTTATTACTACCAGTGATTTACCGCTCGACGGTATCAGCTATCAGCCATTATTTGAATATGAGAGTCGTTTGGTACTCTCTCCAACGCATGATTTAGCTGCTCAAAAACTTATTGAACCTGATGATTTGATTAATGAGACATTGATTGCCTATCCCGTAGAGGCCAAACGCCTCGACATCATTGCCAATTTTATGACGCCAGCACAAGTAAGCTTTGAGAGTGTTCGTACGACAGAGCTGACCGCGATGCTGATTCAGTTGGTTGCTAGTGAACGCGGCGTAGCAGCATTGCCTGATTGGGTGGTTGCTGAATACGAGAAAAAAGGCTGGGTCGTATCACGACCACTAGGAGAAGGGGTTCATTGTCAGCTGTACGCAGCGACGCGTACCTCAAGTCGAGATACGGCGTATATGCAGGGATTTGCGAGCTTATTGGAAGGGATAGTGAAGCCGTTATAGTTTCATTACTAATCACTTTTTTATAGTGATGAAATATTATTCACCTTTTCATATCGTAATGAATGTTATGGTAAATAATGGTTCCCTAGTGAGGACTTGAACCTTTGGCTGTGGGCTAATGGTATCGACGTTTTAACTCGCTGAAATAGTCACAGTGTACTTCATGGTGTACTTACCAGACATATTCTATTCGTGATCGGTGCGCTATACAGGCATCGGAATACTAACCTTAGGTATAAATTTATATACCATGAAATTGATAGTATGAGTCGTTACGAACGTTATGTTAAATGGTTTTGACTAAATTATTCTGAGACGAAAATAATATGAAACAAGAAGAAATTAGAGAAAAAATGACCATTCTTATTGATAAGTTATTATCAAATACTTTAAGTGAGCAAGAAGATGACAAAGTTTTGGATGAAATCAGTCGAATTTCTCCATATCGATATTGGAGTGATTTAATTTTCTGGACTAACGACTACGTTGATGAGATTGATGGAAACCTTAAGTTAAAGCACGACGAGTTTTTTGATGAGGTATTTAACGGTTCTAAATTAAATGAAGAACAGAAAAAACAGAAAATCAAAGAACTTTTGGCACATTTAATAACAAATGATTTTTCAGGTTTGCCGATACAGTCTAGCATGGCTGTAAGCGCTGAAATTGATAGACTATCTCCTGATAAGAATTGGTGGGCAATCCTATATTCGAATACAGGCGTTTTGAATCCAGAGTTTATGGATAGAGAAGGTGATTTTAATTATGAACTGTTTGTTGAAAAGCTATTTGATTAGCATGAGTCTATTATTTGAGAGTATAGTTCCCATGTAGGGTGTCGAACCAGCGAAAGCACCTGATTGGTCATCCTAATGTATATCCCAACGGAACCAGCTAATTCACTCTCCAAACGTATTAATAGACTACTTAAAACAGACTGTTAATATGGAACCACTTATAACAGACTCTTAAACGATTAATATCTACCAACGCCTACCAAACTAGCTTAAAGAAATAAAAGCCAAGCGCGGTTGCTAATAATGTCAGTCCAACGTGCAGGCCGATGAGCGCTAATCCTGCCAGCAGCCGCCCGTCATGGATAAAGCCAAATACCTCTGCACTAAACGTACTAAAGGTCGTTAGCCCGCCCAAAAATCCGGTAATCACAAACACGCGTACATGATCAGATAAATTGCTTCCCATGCGCTCAAACCATACTAGCGCAAGCCCTATCAGCAGTCCGCCTAAGATATTGGCGCTCAGGGTACCGAGTGGCACCCAACCGTGCAAAGCATTAAAACGCGATAGCCAAGCTCGCAAACAAGCACCGAATGCTGCGCCCAAACCAATAGCAAGCCACTGCATAGACTGTCCTTAATTCATATAAACGTATTGAACAAAAGGCTCAATTACACAGCTGGCAATTCTGTCATCGGCCAACGCGGAATACAGCTAACGGCCAAATCATCAGACTGTCCTGCTTGCAAGCGCTCAAAACCTGCATAAGCAATCATCGCGCCATTATCCGTACATAGCGCAGGCGGTGCATAATGAACCGTTGCATTGATCTTAGCCAGTTCAGCCTCTAACATCTCACGCAGATGAGTATTGGCACTGACCCCGCCCGCAATTACTAAGCGGCTCATATCTGCTTGCTTGAGTGCTTTGACGCATTTTTTCACCAGTGTATCGACCACTGCATGCTGAAAGCTAGCGGCAATATCAGCACGAATTTTTGGATCGCTGTCAGCACCATTACCCGACCCTCCTGAATGTGGCGTATCTTTAATAAGATTATGCACGGCTGTTTTCATACCACTAAACGAAAAGTCTAGACCCCGATGTAGCATCGGTCTTGGAAGTGCGTAAGCGTCAGGATTACCAGTTTCTGCTAGTTTGGCAATATTAGGGCCGCCAGGATAAGGCAGACCCAACATTTTAGCGGCTTTATCAAAACACTCACCCGCCGCATCATCTATCGACTCACCCAATATCTCATACTGCCCAACACCGTGAGCAGCAATGAGTAACGTATGCCCACCAGATACTAGTAGAGAGACAAAAGGAAATGCCGGAGGGTTTGCACCCATAAGCGGTGCCAAAAGATGGCCTTCCATATGATGAATACCAATCGCTGGAATATCCAAACCATATGCCAAGCTACGACCAAATAGTGCGCCTGTCATCAATGCACCAATAAGACCAGGCCCTTTAGTATAGGCAATCGCATCGATGTCGCTTTTTTTCATATCGTACTGTTCTAGCAGCTCATTAAGTAACGGCACAAGCTTGCGAATATGATCGCGGCTAGCAAGCTCAGGCACAACGCCACCATAAAGTGCGTGCAGCTCAATCTGAGAGTACAGTACTTGCCCGACCAAACCTTGGTTGTCGCTATTTATTTGCTCACTATCAAAAATCGCTAGCCCCGTCTCATCACAAGATGTCTCTAAGCCCAATACTTTCATACTTTTGCCTTTATACTTTCGTTTTCGTGCTATTTTTGTCGCACTTTTATCTTACATCATTTTGAGAAATTGGATAACTATAGTCAAAGAACTCTAAAATGAGTACAAGGCAGCCGACTGCAGATTGTACAAGTAGTACATCTAAGGAGGGTAACGCCGTAGCGGTTTAGTAGTTCACCGACTATAATACAATCAGCCACACGCTATCTCGAATTCGCTTGATACAGCTGTATATTCTCAGACTGGCATGACAAAAAACGTGCATAAAAAAAACCGTCATTGTCAGTCACAATGACGGCAAGTTTAGCAAATTTCAATAGCTTACATACTCTATATATACCGTATCAGCTTACCGACGCTAGCATATAATCAACCGCTGCTTTAACTTGTGCTTCGCTGACACCGTTTACCGCCTGCGCTGGCATTTTATTAAAGCCTTTAGCCGAGTGCATATATAGCGTCTCTTTGTCTTTGGTCAAACGAGCCGTCCAAGCCGCTGTATCACCATACTTTGGCGCATCGAGCAAACCTGCAGCATGACAAACCTGACAGTTTGATTCATACAGTTTGGCACCTGCATCTGCTGCCAACACTTCAGGCTCAGAATCAGTTTCAGGTGTTACCACTGCGTCATCTACTATGTCGGCAGACTCTGTTGCTGCTTTTGGTTCTGTATCTGGCTCAACCACAGACTCAGGCGTCGTACCCTCGGCTACAGCTGTTTCTTCTATAGCGGTAGCAGGTTCATCGGCTACTGCAGACTCTTCCGTAGCTGTGTTATCACCGCTACAAGCACTCACAGCAAATGCCACGCTCATGCCGATCACAGACAATTTCAGCTTGTTCATATACGGTTGTATATCAATCATGGTTTTACCCTTACTTAGTCAGTCTGCAATCAATTAGAGATGCGTTATATCAGCTTAAATTACTTACGTATACGACCAACGACTGTTTAATAGCCCATTGAGCTAATAGTCAATTCAGCACTAGATTCTAGTTTACTCGGCAGTGGCTTCAGCTGTATCTTCAGTAGCCGCCATATCAGCACTGTCAGTAGGAGCAGCGGCTGTATCCGCACTATCGGTAGCTGTTGCTTCTGCAGTATCAGCGTCAGCCGTTCCTGCTTCGGCAGTAGCTGTACCATCAGCTTCTGTACCCGCAGCATCAGCCGCTGGCATTGGTGCTGTCTCTGGGAATTCCATTTCTTCAGCTGGTGGCGCATTTTTGATGGCAAGTTCAGCAGCTTCGTCAACGCGATCGATTGCCATTACTTCTTCATGCTCTTCGCCGCCACTACAAGCGCTCACGCTCACACCTAAAGTTACGATAAGTGCGGTGCTTAATGCCGTGTTAAATACTGTCTTTTTCATTCCAACATCCTCAATAAAATACACACAAAACGGTTCATAGGCTTACTAGGGTCTATTGAACTTTCAAATGTGGTGCTGGCAGTCACTATTTTTTAGACAATATGCAGTGAAATTGTTGAAGCCTAGTCATTCTAGGTTAAATTATTTCGCCATATATTGACAAAAAAGAGTACTGCCCTGAAAGGCTGATGCTAAAATTACCCCAACCGTTGTTGAAAACCTAGCTAAGGTCTCGACATTATCGTCGGTTTTCGCCTAGTTTGGTGTAACTTTAGCCATCAGCAGCCCTAATATTTGAATATTCAATAGACCCTATAATATGGGAATTATCATAGCATAAACTCCAATCAAACCGTTATAGACGGTAGGGGTTTTTTATTGATAAAGCGTTGTATATATGTCGAATTCATAGTTTGAGAGCCAAATTCAAATAGCTATCTAATTGAATACCTTATCAGCAATAAATGCTTAAAATCATTGACTTTGTTGGTATTTTTTATTAAAATACCTGCCCTTACGCTAATGCGTGAGAATTGTCCTAGTTTGAGCTGATGCCTGTAATCTTGAGATATTACGGCTAAATACTAATACACAGCCAAACTAATGCCCTTATATCTCATCCTAATCGAGGAGTCTTCATGCCTGCAGTTAAGGTTAAAGAAAACGAACCAGTTGATATCGCTATCCGTCGTTTCAAACGTGCTTGTGAAAAAGCTGGTGTATTATCAGACGTACGTAAGCGTGAGTTTTATGAAAAGCCAACGCAAGTACGTAAGCGTAAAAAAGCTGCTGCCGTAAAGCGTTATAAGAAGAAGTTACAACGCGAAACTATTCGTACCACTCGTATGTACTAATCAGTAATCTGATTAGCTAAGTACAAGCGCTACACTAACGCCACTGTTATCAATCGATATCAGTGGCGTTTTTTATGCTACAATTTTTGTTATTACTGCTGACATAATTTTTTATTAAAACCACTATCAGCAGGTTTTGTTCTAAAATTTAACAAACGACCTCTAACGAATAGCATTTAACAGATCGATAAGGATAATAGCAGTGAGCCAACTTAAACAGACGTTATCAGATAATATCAAAGTTTCAATGAAAGCTCGTGAGCTTGAGCGCGTCAAAGTACTGCGCAACGTACAGTCAGTAGTGAAACAAATCGAGATTGACCGTCAGACAGAACTTGATGATGCGCAAGTATTAGAAGTTTTGCAAAAACAGCTAAAGCAGCGCCAAGAGTCACTAACTATTTTTACAGAAAATGGCCGTGATGACTTAGCCACCAAAGAGCAGTTTGAGATTGATATTATCAACGAGTTTATGCCGCAGCAAATGAATCAAGACGAGATCATGGCATTGGTAAATGCTGAAATCGCTGAGCAAGGTGCTACGTCTATGCGCGATATGGGCAGCGTCATGGGTGTCTTAAAGAACAAAACAGCTGGCCGTGCTGATCCTGCTTTGATTTCTAAAATGGTCAAAGATGCGCTACAAGGCTAGCACTTGCTATTGATTGGCAGGCTACTCTGTACAAATAACCGCCTAAGGCTTAAAGTCTTTGGCGGTTTTTATTGCTTTGAGTTCTGCATTAATATTGGCCAATAACGGACGCGCACTATTGGCTTGATCCGTGGTTTGCAGGTTTTCCGTCAACTGTTTGGCTTGCGTCAAAGAGGTCAGCGCACTCTCATAGCGTCCATTCCATAGCTGATCATAACTGCGATAGCGCAATGCATTAATCGTCGCGATATTGGCTAACTGTGGTGAAGTGGTGGTCTTAGCAAGTTTTTCATTGGCAAGTTGCAAGCTTTGCCATGCATAACGATCGCTTGGCTGCTGTTCTGTTAGTGGCTTCAACAGCGCTTGAGCTTTTATCGGTTGATTACTGTTAGTCAGCGCTTCGGCCAGATAAAGGCGTAAGTCTCGACGCTCAGGATAGAGGCGCTGTTGGCTCTCTAAGACATCTACGGTTTGTTGCCACTTACCTTGTTCACTTAATAACTGACTGTGCGTAATCGACAATAGAGGCTCTAAACTCTGACGCTGTGTGCTTGATAACGCACTTATCTCGGCCAATACCTTGTTGGCATCTGTAAAACGCTGCTGCTCTCCATACCAATGCATTAGCGCAAGTTTGGCCCCAAGACTGTTTTTGGCGGCCGTTGTCAACGTCACTTCAGACGCATGTTTACCAGTCACTTGCACACGCCAATACAACAAATCAAACAATGCTTGATGGCGCTGCTGCTGGCTCAATGAGAGCGCTGGATACTGCTGAGCGCGACTTTGTGACTCGCTCAACCGCTCATTACTCAGAGGATGTGAGCGTACAAAGCTCGGTAAGAATTGATTCTCAACTTGATTTAACTGACTCTGCTGATTCATCGTGGCAAAGAACCGTGGCATCGCCCGAGGATCATAACCCGCTTGGGTCATAATCTGCATTCCTACTCGGTCAGCCTCACGTTCGTTACTACGGCTAAACGCCATGCTGCTATTCATCGAAGCCGTCTGACTGCCCATCATCACAGCCGCAGCGGCATCACCATCGACAGCTGAGGCAGCAATCGCGGCTAGCATACCGCCTAGCTGCATCAGCAAGGCTTTTTTACGTTCGTCAGCGCCGCTTTCGTAGTGTCGTTGACTGATATGCGCAACTTCATGCGCGACGACGCTCGCCAGCTCATCCATGCTACTAGCTGACAGTATCGTTCCAGTATTGATACCGATTACGCCACCAGGCGCTGCAAAGGCATTGATACTGGGATTATCAATGATAACAACGCCAAGTGGTGCTTGCTGACGAGCTTGGGCATTGAGACGCCACGTCATGTCTTTTATCGTTTCTTGTACCCAAGGATCATGTTCCATTCTGACACGGCCATTGATATTCTGTAATGACCACTCGCCAAGCATTTTATTCTGATATTGCTCAGCAAAGCTCAAGCCTTGCCCGCGCAGATTTGGTAGATCTAGCGTTTGCGGATCTGTGACTTGCCACGAGCTATCAGCAAGTGGCAGCGTTTGACTCTCACGACTATGCGCACCACTAGCCATGGCTAGTAGCATCATTGACAACCCTACTTTGATACTATTTGGCAAAGCTAAACTCATGAAATGACGTTTATCTTTTCGCTTAGATAACATAATTGGTAAGCCTACAGAGTTTTTGGCTACTAAAGAGTTGTTGCTGTCGGGTCGCTTCGTTCTATGAGCATGGTACAAGTGCATATCCTATAAGATAATTGACGACGTCTTTTCGACTATACGAGCTTGTTTATCCAAGGTCAATTCTACAATGCACTTAACTACCAATAACTTAGCCACCCGTCACGATTGCGCAACATGGCTGTGTAATTATTAATTAGGCTACTATTTATGCAGTAAGTCTCAATCGTATAACTATTCATCGGGCAATTGCTAATCGCGCAACTCTTGGTTATATGATTCTAGTGAACCGAACGCAGCGTTGATTATATTCAACTGCAACTATACATTGTCTATTTGGTATAATAAGCAACAATGATAGTAGGTTTAGGTGACTGTGATGACGACCTCATAATTTATGATTGATGGATTATGTTCGTACTCAATAACAAAGCCTATTATTAATAAAGCAAATTAAAATATAGATATCTACAAGGTTTAAGTTATGCCCGCTGCTAGTGAATTAGTCATCGAACGTGTATCGCATTCTATACAGTTATCAGCGAATTTAACTGATGCACAGCAGAACGACATTGCAAGTTTATTAGAGCTGCTACCGACTGAAATTCATAACTCAGATACTATAGCTACATCGCAATCTGAACTAAATATAAAAGGTTTCGTTGATGGACGCGGTCTTGCATGCCCTATGCCATTGTTAAAAACTAAGGTCGCATTACGTGACGTAACAGTTGGCGAATCACTGTATGTGGTTGCAACCGACCCTAACTCGCAAGCTGATATCACAGCGTTTTGTCGACAAAGTCAGCAATCACAGGCGACAGATTATTTAGAGCTAGTGGTCAATGAAGTTACTGACCATTCGTCAGTTGAGGGCACCTCATTACAGCGTTTCGCTACAATATATCACTTCATCATTACCAAAACTGATAGCAACTAAGCGCTGCTATCCTTTACAATTAAATCATAAAGATTTTTATCTGACTATTTGCTTAACTATTTAACCAAGGTCAAGAATATGGCTAATACTTCTACTGATGCTGTAAATACAAATAAAAAAGATGGCTCAGCTCCTATAAAAAACGATGCACGCGATGCTGCATTAAAAGCCGCTGCTCAGCGACCACCCTATGACGCGAGTGCATTGGGCAATACCAGTACGCGCGACTTGGTACCAGCTATGCCAACTCACCTGTCAGCGCCAGGGGTAAATTTGGGTGCGTATATCAATACTGTCCATCAAATTCCTATTTTGACGCCAGTGCAAGAGCAAGAGCTGGCACATCGCTATTATGATGAAGGTGATGTCGAAGCCGCTCGTCTACTGGTAATGTCGCATCTACGTTTTGTAATTCATATCGCACGTAGCTACTCGGGCTATGGATTGCCGCAAGCAGATTTAATCCAAGAAGGTAACTTAGGATTAATGAAAGCAGTCAAACGTTTTGACCCAAATAAAGGCGTACGTTTGGTATCGTTTGCCGTGCATTGGATCAAAGCTGAAATTCATGAGTTTGTGATTCGCAACTGGCGTATCGTCAAGGTTGCGACCACCAAGGCTCATCGTAAACTGTTCTTTAACTTGCGTAGCCTTAAGAAGACCAATAATCAGCTGACACTAGAAGAAGCGGACGCTATCGCTAATGACTTAAATGTTACGCGCAAGCAAGTGTTAGAGATGGAATCACGTCTAACCTCTTATGATGCTTCGTTTGAGGCGCAGTCAAGCGACGATGATGATGGTCGTTACGCCCCTCAGCTATTTTTGGAAGACGGTATCGATCCAGCTGAACAGTTAGAAGAAGCGGATTGGGAAGAAAACAACTCATCAGCACTCATCGCTGCTATGGGTACCTTAGATGATCGTTCGCGTGATATCGTCGAACAGCGTTGGTTATCTGAGCAAAAATCTACACTGCATGAGTTAGCAGCAGTTTACTCTATCTCAGCTGAACGCGTCCGTCAGATTGAGAAAAATGCCATGGACAAAATCCGTGATGCGATGACCATTGATAGTGTGATTCTGCCAGATGATATCCAGTAGCCTTAAGATGATACGAGTTGTTCAATGTTAAATTGGATCGGTATTGCAGCAGTCAATATGGCTATTGCTGTTGCTTTGGGCGCGTTTGGGGCGCATGGTCTAGAAGGTCATGTCAGTCTTCAACAGCTTGAATGGTGGCATACGGCAACGCTGTATTTGTTCGTACATGCGCTTGGACTACTGCTTGTTGGCTTACTGATTCGTTTGAAATATATTACTCAGACAACCGCTTGGTTACTACAAATTGGCATTATTATTTTCGCTGGTAGCTTATATGCCATGACGCTTGGTGCACCGCGCTGGTTCGGTGCGATTACGCCTATTGGCGGCGTTCTTATGATTGCAGGTTGGCTATGGCTAGCCACTTATGCCTTTCGATTGAAGGACTCAGTTAACTGAGCTGTTTAATAGAATAGTTATTGTTAGCTCTTTGCATCAGCTGCAACAAACTATCAGTAATAAAGCAAAAGATACGCAGTGAATAGCAGATGAACAGGAATTTCCAAATATTAGGGAGTATTTAATATGAGCACCATTACTGTCAATGGTAAAAGTTTGCAAACCACTCATCAGACTGTACAACTGGTTATCAATGAGCTTGGTCTTAGTCAGGGTCGTTACGCTGTAGAAGTCGACGGCGATCTGATGCCAAAAAGCGAGCTTGCTCAACTACGTATTGTAGAAGGTATGAATATAGAAGTAGTACAAGCCGTCGGCGGTGGTTAATAATGTTTAGATAGATAAGCTTGAGCTGATAGCTAGTTCATTTTCATTCTAAGTTTACTAACTAAGTTTACTAATGCTAAAAAAGACCTCAACGTATTACATGTTAGAGGTCTTTTTTTACGTCAATTACAAACTAATGCAGTAGCTACTTATAAATTTTTTATTCTCTTAGTCTACTTTCACTATCTTGTAACGATAATGTTCAAAGTTTAGACTCGAACTATGCGGCTGGTACTGCTTCTGCAGGGGTTAGATCCTGATAGCGACTATCGCGTCCTGCACCCTGAGTCTTTTTGCGCTCTTGACGGGTTTTGTACTTACGTACTTGTCTATCTAGCTTGTCTGCCATTTCATTAATGGCTTTATACATATCATCTTCATACGCTTGGACAAACATTTCTTGACCCGAGACACGCATAATTGCTTCAGCTTTATGGCTCTTTTTACCGCCGTCACTAGTACCGCTATTGTCTAACGATAAAATCACTTGAATACTTTGTATCTGATCGAAGTGACGCTCTACTTTTTCAAGCTTCTCGCGTACTGCTGTGTCCATAGCTTCTGTAACGCTGATATGATGACCACTGATAGAAACATTCATATTGTTGTCCTTTTATTTGTAACTTACAATCAACAGATGAGGTAGCATTCTTGCTTTTGTCATCCTGCCTTACCACTAACTACTCCAATGCCTCTAGTAATGTGTCGACGTATCCTTTTATCGTCTCCTTTATTAGTTGTAAATAAATACTATAAATCGGCACTTGGTTTTCGTTGTTGGTATGACTCTAATTTGTCATGAAAATCGCCCAGTAGCAAGCCATTAAATTGTAATTAAGTGTAACAATACCTATTATTTCTACTTGGTTTCTATATAATCAAAAAATTTTATTTTTTATATCTGTATTGCACTATACAGACAGGTAGCCATTAACCTTATATAAAGATAAGCTTAGATAATTAGTATTTCTGTTTGCGCTGAGTAGACGAGCCAATATTCATTGCTTCACGATATTTGGCGACGGTTCTTCTGGCTATATCGATACCATCTGCTAACAGCTCATCTTTGATACGACTGTCTGATAATGGTTTTTTAGGATCTTCGTCAGCGATGAGCTTTTTAATCATGGCACTGATAGCGGTCGATGAGATATCTCCATCAGCGCTACTTACGTGAGATGAAAAGAAGTGTTTCAAAGAAAACAACCCTTGCGGCGTCAAGATGGTTTTACTGGTGGTAAGGCGTGAGACCGTAGACTCATGCAAGTCAACTTCTTCAGCAATGGCCTTTAGTATCAGAGGTTGCATGGCGGTTGCACCATGCTGCAGGAACTCTTGTTGATAGCGTACAATGCTAGTCGCTACTTTGAGCAGGTTTTGATTACGCTCTTCGATACTACGAATAAACAGTCGAGCATCGGTAAGGTTTTCGCGCAGATATTGATTGTCAGGGCTGTCATCGCCGCGCTTGACCAAATTGGCATATTCTTGGTTTACGCGTAGTTTTGGTAGGGTGTCTGGATTGAGGCGTACATACCAGCCATCCTCTTTTACTTCAGAGTTACTTGTCGCCTTATTGTTTCTAACAGGTGTGACCAGCACATCTGGAATATCGTAGCTCTCAGGCGGCTGGGCATAGTCGGGCTGGCTAGACTGAAACAATAGCCCTGGTGAAGCATTTAAGGTACGTAGTAGCGTAAGCGCAGGTGTGATGTATTCTGGTGCAAGCCCTGTACGTTCAGTCAGTGCTTTGATGTTATTACTGACTAAATGCTCGCTCGCTGATAATAGCGCTTGAGCTTCTTGTAGGTATTCGGTGTGGGCATCTAGTTTGGATAGCTGAATCGATAAGCACTCACTTAAATGACGCGCCCCTACGCCAACGGGATCACAGGACTGAATAATACGTAATACCGTCAAGACTTCTTCTTTTTCAACGCGCTCATCCCATTGATAGAAACTTGCCATCGTATCAAAGCTCTGCAGTAGCTCATCTATATCAATTCGAATAAAGCCCATATCATCCATGGAGTCTATTAAATATTCTGCAATCAGCGTATCGGCCTCTGATAAACGCTTAAAGTTCAGCTGCCAGCGCACATGATCTTGAATGGTGGACGAAGTACCGCCTTGGTAACTATCAAAATCTTCATCACCCCTACTATTGCCAGAGCCCGTTGCGGTAGAAGCATAGTTACCCGTGTCAAAGCTATCGGCATCTAAACTGCCGTAGCTATCTACATCTATTGCACTATCATCGATATTAGGCTGTTGTAATTTATCCAAACTATCACTGAAGCTATCGCTACTATCGCCACTGTACTCTATACTGGTAGTAGGTACTGAGTCGAATGAGTCACTGCTACTTTGATTCCAGCTATCAAGCGTCAACGGCTCGTTCCATTCCTCTATTTCATCGTCACCACTGTCGTATTCGTCATCATTTTCGATACGTTCAAGTAATGGATTACTATCTAGCTTTGCCTGAACCTCTTGTGCGAGCTCAAGACTAGAGAGCTGCAGCAATTTTATGGCTTGCTGCATTTGCGGGGTTAGCTTTTGTGAGTTGCTCAGCGTGGTCGCCAATCCGAACGACATACTCATGGGCGGCTTATTGCACTCCGATCTTAGTGATATTGTGTTTATTCTGTCAGTAAAGGTAACGAGATAAATCTTATCAGGACATGACGATAGCATTTTTTGCCACAATTTTGCTATGATAATTTATGTTTTGTCCGGATACGTTTGGTTTGCTATCGCTAGTAAACTATCATCTTGGCAAGGATGAGCAACCCATAAATACGAGCAGTCTGCTCATTACCGCGAAAATATTATAATAAATAAATTACGGTAAATGGCCAATACAGCTCACACCCAATAGGAATATTGTCATGAATTCAAGTAACCATCAACTTAACGTCGCTGCTATTCAAATGAACAGTCAGCAGAATGTTGAGGATAATTTAGCAGATATCAAAGCCGCTATCATAGATGCACAAACTCAAGGGGCTGAGCTTGTTGTATTGCCTGAGAACTGCTGCAGCATGGGGCAGCAATCTGCTACTGCTGAGCGTTTTGACGACTTATCAGCGACGATAGCAGACTACGCCCGCACCGCTGGTATCCATGTACTAGCAGGCTCGTTACCCTGCCATTATCGCCCTGATGGCAATGTCGTTCCTGATGGTAGATTACGCCAAGTGAGCCAGCTGTTTGCACCAGATGGTACCCGTGTCGCACGCTACGACAAGATTCATCTGTTTACCGCAACTGTGGCCGATAAGCATGGCAGCTATAACGAAGCAGCAACCTTTGAACCGGGTACGCAGACCGTAATTGCGCCACTAGCAGTAGGCGATACAGTCTATCAACTCGGCATGATGGTATGTTTTGATTTGCGCTTCCCAGCATTGGCGCAGCGTCTGCGACAAGCAGGTGCCGAACTATTGAGTGCACCTTCTGCCTTTACTTACTTGACTGGACAAGCGCACTGGTCGCTGTTATTACGGACGCGTGCTCTAGATAGTCAATGTATGGTCATCGGCGCAGCACAAGGTGGTGATCATCTTTACAAAGATGGTAGTACCCGTCAAACATGGGGACATGCAGCCATTACAGCGTTTGATAGTAGTGTTATCGCAAGCTATGACGATAGCGAGTTGGATAAACAATATGCCATCATCATGGCGTCATTAGACAAGCAAGCGCAAGAGCAAGGCCGTCAGAAGCTGCCTATCTTTGATTGTCATCGTTTGGCGTAGGTTAGTAAGTACGGTAAATTTCGTATTCAAATACTAGTTAGGATTCTTATCATTTTGAGCATGAGTTGCTCGTGGATGGGCGCGATCATAAACCTGTGTTAATTTTGCAAAATCAACGTGGGTATAAATTTGCGTGGTGCTAATATCACTATGCCCGAGCATCTCTTGTACGGCTCGCAAGTCACCACTGCCTGACAGCATATGTGATGCAAAACAATGACGCAATAGATGTGGATACATGTTTTGTGCGATACCTGCGCGAGTAGCAGCAACTTTTAAGCGCTGTTGCACTGCCCGTGTTGATAATCTGGTGCCGAGCTTTTCACTGATGAACAATGCGCTATCCATCTGCTCTACCCATAGGTTACGATGCGGCAAGTATCGACTAATTGCTTCTGCAGCCTTTATCCCTAATGGTACTAGGCGTGTTTTATTCCCTTTACCCGTGACTCGTACCCGTAAATCAGATAAGTCTACATCTGCCATATCGAGTGCGACCAACTCTCCAACGCGCAAGCCACTACTATAGAGCAGCTCAAACATAGCTTTGTCACGTAACCATAAACGCGCTTGCTCTGGTGTATCAGGCATTTCTTGATCGAGTAGCTGAGTCAGTAAATCGACATCAGCGATAGAAGGCAGCGGTCTAGGACTACGTTTAAGCTGATAGCCAGTGGTTGGGTTGATACGTGCTAGCGCTTCTTCAATCATCCAACCATAAAAATGCCGAATCGCAGACAACTCTTGCTGGACACTGGCAAGCGCCAACTTATCTTCATCAAGACGTTGACTGATGTGCTGGGCCAGTTGCCGTTTATCACAGCGTGTCCACGTTAGACGCTTCCCACGCAAAAATAACGCTAGTTGATTTAAACCAGCGAAATAAGCGGTCAGAGTATGCGGCGAATGGTTGCGCACAGACAATGTATTGAGCCAACGATGCACAGGTGCGAGTAACTCTCGCAATGCAGCGTCCGACTCTATAGTGGCGGCCAGCTCAGTAGATAGCCAAGGTGCTGAGCTCGCCGCCTGAGTGTCTTTATTTGTAGACATAACCATATTAGAACCATCCTTGGCATTTATACGATCGGCCTAACAACAGTTATCAGCCTTCAGCATTGAGTTTAAGGCCCGCTTGTGCCATCAGGCCATCAGGACTAAATACGCCTTCATAGACGAAAGCGGTCGGACCCGTCATCGTAACTGAATAGCCTGGCTGCCACTTGATAATCATACTGCCACCATATAGCTGTGCGCGAATTTCCTCACCCTCATCGAGCCAACCCTCACGTATACCAACGGCTACTGCTGCACACGCGCCTGTACCACAAGCTTGCGTTTCACCCACTCCGCGCTCGTACACACGTAGACGAATATGGCGCTGATTCATCACTTGCATAAAGCCTACATTGACGCGGTCTGGAAAGGCAGGATGCGACTCAATTGCCTTGCCTAGAGTCTCAACCTCGGCATCGAGTACGTCATCGACTTTTATCACAGCATGCGGATTGCCCATATTGGCAACGTACAGCTGTACCGGCGTACCATTTACATCAAGATGATAGGTGTTTTGGATTTTGGTCGTCGCTCTTGGGCTAAATGGAATCTCATCTGGCTCAAATTTAGGCTTGCCCATATCGACATCTACCCAACCGTAACGATCAGTAGTCAGGGAAATAATACCGCTGGCCGTCTCAACGCGTAGACGCTGCTTAAATGACAGTTTACGTGCCTGCACAAAACGCGCGAAACAACGCGCGCCATTGCCACACTGTTCGACCTCGGTGCCATCAGTATTAAAGATACGATAACTGAAATCGACATCAGGGCGCATCGGTGGCTCAACCACGAGCAGCTGATCAAAGCCAATACCTAGATGGCGATCGCCCAATAACTGCACCAAATCCTTGGTCAAATCTAAGCGTTGGGTCACTAAATCAATGACCATGAAATCATTACCCAACCCATGCATTTTAGTAAACTCTATTAGCATATCTTTGATGTCCTATCCTATTTTTATGTATGCCTTATCTTAGCACGCTGTCAGATACAATCATAATAATACCAATCCCAAAAAATACGATTAGCGGTGTCAAACTTGTTTAGTCTACAGTGAGTAGTACTTGCACTCGTT
The DNA here is from genome assembly GCF_002836735.1 of Psychrobacter sp. 4Bb. Classification (GTDB taxonomy): domain Bacteria; phylum Pseudomonadota; class Gammaproteobacteria; order Pseudomonadales; family Moraxellaceae; genus Psychrobacter. The sequence continues at coordinate 126,170 of NZ_PJAS01000052.1, forward strand.
TTCCTTGCTACTCTAATTTTTGTGAATGGTGTTGCCTTCAACTAAAGGCATGCCTTCAATTAAAAATCAGCTTTAATTAAAAAACACTTTCCTCAAAATCCAGTCATAAAAAAACCCATTGTCATTATCACAATGGGTTCTCTTCAATCATCAAATACGGCGATAGTTTTGGCTCGTCTTTAATAACCTTACTGCGCCTGCCACAATGTTTCATCTGCATATAACGCCTCAATCGTTTCGCGCTTGCGAATAAGCTGATGACTATCGCCAGACACCATCACTTCGCTAGCACGTGGGCGTGAGTTATAGTTACTACTCATGGTAAAACCGTAAGCCCCTGCGCCAGTGATGGCCAACACATCACCTGTTGCCAGTGATAATAGGCGGTCTTTTGCCAAGAAATCACCCGTCTCACAAATCGCGCCAACGATATCCCACGGCTGCGTACCATCCGTATCGATACCGGCATTAGGTAACACACTTGGAATCACGGCCATCTCAGCTTGATATAAAGCAGGACGAATCAAGTCATTCATAGCGGCATCAACGATGGCAAAATTTTTATGCTCAGTCGGCTTGAGTACGTCAACTTGGGTCAAAAGCACGCCAGCATTGGCAACGATACTACGACCTGGCTCAAAGAACACAGTCAAACCAAGCTCGCTAAGCTTTGGTAACAACGCTTGGGCAAAATCATCGATAGAGACAGGCGTCTCATCGATATAGCGCACACCTAAACCACCGCCCAAATCGATATGTTGCAACTCAATACCTGCGTCACGCAGGCTATGTATCAGCTCAATAACTTTATCTAATGCTGCAACAAATGGCTCTACTTCAGTCAACTGCGAGCCGATATGACAATCAATACCAACGATGTCGATATGTGATAAATCAGCCGCTTGCTGATAAACCGCTAATGCGTCTTCGTGAGTGATACCAAACTTGTTGTCTTTGAGACCTGTTGAGATATATGGATGGGTTTTGGCATCGACGTTAGGATTGACGCGTAACGAGATTGGCGCAGGCTTATCAAGTGACTTTGCCACGTCATTGATTAAATTCAGCTCGCTGATAGACTCAACATTGAAGCAGCCAATACCTTGAGTCAGCGCATATTCGATATCACTGTACGTTTTGCCCACACCTGAGAATACCACACGTGATGCTGCGCCACCTGCCGCTAACACACGCATCAACTCACCGCGAGAGACAATATCAAACCCAGCGCCTGCCTGTGCCAATACACCAAGCACAGCAAGGTTAGAGTTTGCTTTTACGGCATAGCATACCTGATGATTCAGACTGGCAAAGCTATCAGTATAAGCTTGATAAACGTCCAATATTGCTTGCTTTGAATACACGTAGCATGGTGTGCCATATTGTTTTGCCAACTCATCGATACTGACCTGCTCCATATACAGCGCATCGCCGCGATAGCTTAGCGCTGGCAAGTGAGCACTCAACGCTTTCGGGTCAACATACAACCCTTGCTCAGTTTGGATAGTAACGGATTCGCCAGTAGCAGAATCGGTCAAGTCAGCAGGTAGTTCAGAATGACTCATATAAACATCTCTAATATAATCAGATTATCAAGGGTGAAATTTAAATTTAGGTAGCAAAGCTATTTAGCCATAACAGAATCGATGGTTAGTTAAGCAGTCAATTAAACTGTTAATTAACAAGCACCTAACCACTAACTATTGGCTCAGCTTAGTGATTATTAGCCTAGCAACTATTAGTCTAGTAATTAATAGCTTAGCAATTAATAGTCGTTGGGGTCAGTACTAGGCTCAGGCAGTACCATTTTCTCTTCTAGGTAGCGGTTTTTTTGATAGTTATCATCGTCGATACCCGCAAAGGCTGCATCTTGTGGATGGCTAGTACTATCCAGTACAGACACACTGCCCTCTATCGTTTGACTACTAGAGTCTGCCAGATATAGATCGCCTTTTTGCCCGCAGCCTGACAATCCTAGCATAACCGCACTGCCAATAAATAAAGTGGCAACAGCCTGACGACTGGTACGAGCGAACGAGCTAGCATGCTTGGCTGCTGAGGGGCTGTGTATAGTAGACATATAATAGATAACCTGTGAGCTTACGACGGCATAATGGCATTAGTAAATCGTGATAAATAAAAACAAACGGACAGCAAAACCAGCAGTTAAAGCACTGCCGTTATGACCATTTTCATCATAGCATTATTACATAAAGCTGTACGGATACTGAATATGATTGGTGAATAAATTTGCGTGATGTTGGATATTTTCTAGAACATTAGTCGAATTTTTATAGTAATATCGTCTGCGAGTTTAGATATGGATGTATGTCATATGGGTGCCTCGACAATATTTCTTACAATTTTGTGAGTCATAGCCTTACTATGTCGCCCATATAAGTTATCCATTTATAGTTCTATAACTCATTGAATGTAATTGATTTATTTCATATTTAGCCATTTATTAATCACACATTTTAAACCTTGCCCCTGTCGTGGTGCAGAAACAAAAATGTGTTACATTATATTCCCAGTTTGCGGCGGCAATAGGATGCTAGCCTGAGATGCATACGCATTACCTCATAAGCATGGATGCATAGCACTGTCAAACAGTAGCCCAAGTATAAACAAAATGGCCAATATGCTTGCTTGATATTATTAGTATATATAGCTGATTTTTATTTACTCGACGGTTATCAACTTCATCAATTCCATATAATAATGACATCACATCTCAGTGACCTTTACTACAGCACTTGAGATATCAGCGATGTAGCATTTGATGCTAATAAAACAGGACGTGGCAATAGACGTCTTTTTTGTATCGAACGAACGATATAATTGATTTGCCCTTTATAAAAACCAATCTAAGGATAGAGTATGAGCGCCAACCTAAGCACCACTTTTGATGATAAGAATAGCGAAACATCAACCCTAACCAGCCCCACTTTAGTCCTCAACTGCGGTTCGTCTTCTATCAAATACGCGTTGATCAGCGATGACAACTCTACTCGTATCACCGGTCTTGCCGAAAACTTAGGTCTCGATACAGCCCGTATCAAACACACCACGCTAAATGGCGATAAGTTAGAAATCTCTATTCCTGGGGGTAGTCACAAACTTGCCCTGCAAAAAATCCTAGAGCTATTAGAGCAATATCATTTCATCGCAGTCGGGCACCGTGTGGTACATGGCGGCCGTGAATACTCTCAAGCCGTTCGCGTTGATCAGCATGCGTTAGAGGAAGTGAAACGCCTAAAAATCTTGGCTCCACTCCATAATCCTGCAAATGCTTTGGGTATTGAAGCGGTTCAAGCTATTTATCCTGATATTCCACAAGTTGTGGTATTTGACACCGCCTTTCACCAAACTATGCCACCGGTCGCCTTCCGCTATGCGTTGCCAAAATATCTATACGAAGAGCACAAAATCCGTCGTTATGGCTTCCATGGTACATCTCATGCATACGTCTCAGAACGTGCTAGCCAGGTTACTGAAGCAAAAGGTCCTCATGGCTGGATAACCGCACATCTAGGCAATGGTTGCTCAGCAACTGCCGTATATGATGGCAAAAGTCTCGATACCAGCATGGGTCTGACCCCACTTGAGGGACTGATGATGGGCACACGTAGCGGCGATGTCGACCCAAGCTTACATATGCATCTGAAACGTCAGCTCGGTATTAGTCTAGAAGAAACGGATAAGATGCTAAATAGTGAAAGCGGTCTGCTTGGTATTTCTGGCCTATCAAATGATTTGCGTACTATTGAACAAGCTGCGAGCGAAGGCCATAAAGATGCGCAGCTCGCCATCGAGATGTTCTGCTACCGCGCTGGTAAATACCTCGCCAGCTTAAGCTGTGCACTGCCTGAATTTACCGGTATTGTTTTCACTGGTGGTATTGGCGAAAACTCTGTCACCACGCGCGCAAGTATTTTAGCCGTCATGCGTCATTTCGGCATCAAGATGGACGCTGAAAAGAACGCTGGATTGTACGGTGGCCAAGAAGGCAGCTTCCAAGCAGAAGGTAGCAGTGTCGAGCTGTGGGTTATTCCTACAGATGAAGAATACCGCATCGCTCAAGAGACTCGTCAAGCATTGAACTTAGTATAAGACGATTGATTATAATGCCTAGCGCTTATCGTTCTAGACGCTTATAAAAAGCTGAAAACAAATAAGATAAAGTGCTTGGCGTTTTTATACTGCATTTTTCATGCTGCTCAAAATGACTCGACGTCTAAAATAAAATAAATTGTAGGACATATTATGCAAACCATTTTACTTGTTCCCATTAGTCGCGGTATCGGTGTGACATCAGCCGCACTAGGGCTAATCCGTGCCTTTGATTATAACGGTATCAAAGCGGGCTTTATGAAGCCGTTTTTGCAAGATGATACGCTAGACAAACAGCACAGCTTAGACAGCTCAAGCGCATTGACCATGCACGCATTTGGCCTAAATCCACCTGACTCTATCAGCCGTCAACACGTCGAGCGTATGCTAGGCGATGACAATCTTGATGACTTGATGGAAGAAGTGATTGCCAATTTTCATACGATCGATGATGGTCATGACGTGATTATCTGTGAAGGTCTGGTGCCAACCACTGAGACCTCTTATGCTTCACAAATCAACCGTGCACTTGCCCACGCGCTCGATGCCAAGATTATATTTGTCAGTACTGCTGATATCAGTAAACCTGCTTATTTAGCAGATAAACTGGATGTCCATGCTCGTGAGTTTGGCGGTGTCATCGATTCACGGACGCTAGGCGTGATATTGATGCGGGTACAAAACGTGCCGAACACGTTTGACAATCAACCTGTCGCGCCGGGTGAGGCCGTTGTCAGCTTAGATCCGAACTTCCTACAAGAGGTTCAGCGTCTATCGCCTTCGTTCAATACCGAAGTATTCCGCCTTATCGGGGTGGTGCCTTTTAGTGACTCCCTATCTGTGCCACGCACATGGGATATCGCGACTGAGCTCGATGCGACTTGGCTAAATGTTGGTGAAGCAAAGACACGTCGTATCAATCGTATCAGCTTAACCGCTCGTTCAGTGGCGCGCGTCAATGAAGTCTTTAAGCGTGGTACGTTAATGGTCGTGCCTGGCGATCGTGATGACTTACTGTTAGCCGCTGGATTAGCCTGTATCAATGGAATTCCATTGGCAGGTCTAGTATTAACAGGTGGTATCACTCCAAGCGATACAGTTGCTGAGCTTTGGCAGTCAGCGCTCAAAACTGGCATACCTGTCATGAGTGTCGAAAGCGACAGCTACGAGACGGTACAGAGCCTGATGCATATGAGTTCTGAGATTCCAAGTGATGATACAGAACGTGCTGATGAAGTGGCTCGTTATGTGGCGGCGCATTTGGATCTGAGCTGGATTAAAGAATACTTCAGCCGCAATCATGAGCCGCGTCTGTCACCATCAGCATTTCGCCATCAATTGGTCAAAAAATCACAACACGCTAAGAAACGCATTGTACTGCCAGAAGGCGCTGAACCACGTACAGTCGAAGCGGCCTGTATCTGTCAGAGTCGCGGTATCGCCAACTGCGTATTACTTGCTAAACGTAGTGACGTTGAGCAAGTGGCTAAAAACCGTGATCTAACGCTACCTGAAGGGTTAGAGATCATCGATCCTGATAACCTCGATATGAGCAAATATATCGCCGCTGTCGTAGAGCGCCGTAAAGGCAAAACCACTGCGGAAGTCGCTGCTGAATACCTAAAAGACACGGTCTATTTGGGTACTATCATGCTCCAACTAGACGAAGTCGACGGTCTGGTCTCAGGTGCGATTCATACCACTGCCAATACAGTACGTCCAGCATTCCAGTTGATCAAGACCGCGCCGCAATATTCGCTCGTGTCGTCAGTGTTCTTTATGCTGTTGCCTGAGCAAGTGGTCGTCTATGGTGACTGTGCGATCAACCCAGATCCTAACGCTGAAGAGCTGGCTGAGATTGCTATTCAATCAGCACAGTCTGCTGCTGCCTTTGGTATCGATCCAAAAGTTGCGATGATCAGCTACTCTACTGGCTCATCAGGCGCAGGCGCGGATGTCGAAAAAGTCGCCCGTGCAACTCAAATCGTTCGTGAGCGCGCACCAGACCTCAAGGTCGACGGCCCGCTACAGTATGATGCGGCGTCTGTCATGAGCGTCGGTAAGCAAAAAGCGCCTGACTCACCTGTCGCTGGACAAGCCAACGTCTTTATCTTCCCTGATCTCAACACTGGTAACACGACGTATAAAGCAGTACAGCGTAGTGCCAACGTCGTCAGTGTCGGCCCTATGCTACAGGGCTTGAATAAACCCGTGAATGATTTATCACGTGGTGCCTTGGTCGATGATATCGTCTATACCATCGCGTTAACTGCCATTCAAGCTTATAGCGATTTGATTTAATCGCTATAAGACTCACTCATTAAAGTCCTATACAAAGCCGACTATCATTATGATGGTCGGTTTTTTATTGGTACTGTGGGGTCAGACAATGGTGACAGATGCTCGTCTGCCCTCTACAATAGCGCTATCATCAAATTATTTACCCTAAAAAGGCCAGCCAGTAAAAGAGCAATGTGCATCAACGACCACATGCGCCCTATCTACTTTGATACATTTATTTATGCCAAATACGAGCAACAGCCCTCAAGAAAAAACACCTACACCTGCCATTCGTGCCTACCTTGGCGGCTCGTTCGATCCCGTACATAACGGTCATTTAGAAGTCGCGATGTCTGTCTATCAGCACCTACTACCAATTGCAACGCAGCTACAGCGCACCCTACATGTGTCCTTATTACCCAATGCGCGCTCGCCATTTAAGACGCAAAGTACAGACCCTAACCATCGCTTAGCGATGCTAAAGCTAGCGACGGAGAGTACGCCGATACAGATTAATGAGCTGGAGCTATGGCAAGCGCCGCCTGTCTATACGATCGACAGCGTACGCACATTAAGACAGCAATATCCTAATGACAGCTTGATATTTATCATGGGTATGGACAGCGCCCATAGTTTGGATAAATGGAAAGATGGCTTACGTCTCACTGACCATGTCAATCTATGGGTGTTTAATCGTCAGTGCAGTTCTGATATGAGCGATGGTATTAGCGATAAATTTTCTGACAGCACTATCTCTTCTGAAAACAATACAGCGACCGTGCAAGATATTGCTACTCTACAATCGCAATTGCCGTTGTCATTGCAGCCCCATATAACGGACTCACCTATCGAGCTATTAACACCCACTATTCGACGTTCGTCAAATAGCTCAAGTTCAAACAGCACTAATCTAAATAACACTGACCCCAATAGCACTGACTTGAAAAATGCCGATCAAGGACGCATTTATATAGATTCGAGACCTATTACTGCGGTATCAAGCACACAAATACGTGAGCAGCTACAGAGAATAGACGATCAAACAAATAAAATGCCAGTCGCTGAGAGGCAAATCGCATCTATAGCATCAATAAATGATATCATTAGCAATACTGAATCTAATCCATTAGCTAAATGGCTAAATCCTGCTGTTTATCAATATATTATCGCCCATCAGCTATATTCTGCTGCTCAATTCCGTTAAAATCGCCTTATCTATGTCATTTTGCCTATCCTGTCTCTATGCGTGACTGACAACATATGATCAGTCGGATAAGACAAATTGACGTTTTACCCCTTTATTTTACATATTTACGATTCAAGAGATTAAAATTTATGACCAACACCATGACTGCAGAACGCCTAACAGAATGCTTGACCCTAGTACAAAGCGCTCTAGATGATATGAAAGCAAAGAACATCACTGTAATGAATGTAGAAGAGTTGACTGACGTAACAGAGCGCATCATCATCGCTGATGGTACTTCAAAGCGTCATGTACGTGCGATGGCTGATAGCGTCGGCGCTGAAGCTAAGCAAGCTGGTTTTATGCCACTTGGCCGTGAAGGTGGCATCGACTCTGACTGGACGTTGATTGATTTGGGCGCAGTTGTCGTCCACATGATGACGCCGCAAGCACGTGAGTTTTATGACTTAGAAGGCCTATGGTCATCACCTGAGCAGTTGGCTGAGCTAGTTGCTACCCCTCGCGAAAAGAAAACTGCGGGTCGTCGTAACAAAAACAAATAAGCTTGTCAGTGACGATATTCGTTCAAGATTAAGAAACGCTCCATCAAAAAGACCAGAATACTTATTCTGGTCTTTTTTTATGTAAATTTTATGGTGATGAACCAGTATAATCAGATACATCATTGAGTACAGATAAGCTCATTTCGTATCAATATTTATTAGACATTAAAATTAAACCGCCAAAATTAAGCCGCCTTAGCCTATTCATTCTACCTATTAGGAAACCTTATGAGCGCAGAATCGAACACGTCATTACCTGAGCAAACCTTAACAAAATCGCCTGAGCAAACACTAACAGACTTTAATCAAGACCTGCCCCTACATATCGCTACCCTCACTTGTGTCCGCGCTGGCAAGTCTATGCCATTCGCTCGTGAAGAAATGAGCGCCATTGATAAAGCACCTATCAAATCTCCTGTCGCCGTCAACTTTATGGGCCTCGCCACTGATGAACAGGCTGACCGTAAGCATCATGGTGGTCCATTAAAAGCCGTGCATCAGCTAGCGCCTGCAGCATATGAAAAAATCAATGCAGAATTCAGTTTAAAGGTTCGTGTCGGTACGCTAGGAGAAAACCTTACGACTGAAGCTGTCGATGGTTTGCCTGAAATGACCGAATCTACGGTTTGCATTGGTGATGTTTTTCAATATGGTGGGCATTTTGAAAACGGTCAAGACACTAGTAATGATGATACTAGCGTTCAGCTACGTATCGTCCAACCGCGCCGCCCCTGCTACAAAATCAACGACCAAATCGGCCAATTTACCAAAGTACCAAATATCGCGGCATGGGTCAGCAAGCAAGGTATCTCTGGCTGGTACTTCCAAGTCGTCCGTGATGGCATTATAGACGCTGATTTGCCCGTATATTTGATTGAGCGCCCTTATCCGTTTGCGACATTAAAGATGTTATGGCAACTGGCCAATTCTAAAGAAAAGTTTGATACCAATGTGATTGAACCGTGGCTCGCGATTGACTGTTTAGAGGACAGTTGGAAAAAGGTTCTGGCTAAAAAAATCCAACAGGATTGAAAAGGTAACACTCAACAAAAACCTTTAATATGACTTTTCTATTTATAAAAGATAGCCACTACCCTGCGTAATGGCGTCACAAGGTTTTTCATGTTCTATGTCAGTTCCATAATAAACACGCTCTCCTTCTACATCTTTGATCGTGAAGGAGCACTCCATGAGTGAACAGACAGGAAGTATCAGCTACCTACAAGCGATAGCGATTAGCGTTGGTGCGATCATCGGCTGGGGCGCTTATGTCATGCCAGGCGATTTGTTTTTGCCACAGTCACAGCTATTAGGCTCTTCTGTTGCTATTATTATCGGTACTTTAGCCATCTATATGGTTGCGCGTGCCTATATTAATTTGCTGACTCAAACGCCAGAGAACGAGTCAGGCGGTATCTATTGGATTGAAAAATACATCAATCGCAAGCATGCCTATATCTATGGTTGGGGCGTCACGATAGGCTATATCTCTATTATCGCGCTCAATATATCAGCCGTCGCTTTGCTACTGCGCTATCTGTTACCTAGCGGCTTACAATTAGGTTATCTGTATACGATTGCTGGTTGGGAAGTCTACGCCAGTGAAGTGTTCTTATGCAGCGCGGCTATTATTCTGTTCAGTTATATCAATCTAAAAGGCGTACGAGTCGGCGCAAAAATCCAACTCTATATCGCCCTCTTTATGATTCTATCAGTCACCGCGCTATTTTTTGCCTCGCTTTGGATGACACCAACGAGCCAAACATTTTTGCCAACTGATATGTCTAGCGGCTCTATCACCAGTCTGGCATGGTTACCTATCTTGGCCGTTATGCCGTGGGCGTATGTCGGTTTTGAGACCACACCGCAGATTTCAAAAGCCATTAGCGATTCAAAAACCAAGACCAAAAGTATTATCCTAATTTCACTCATCGCTGGTGTGTTATTTTACTTTTTGATCAACTACTTTACCGCGCTAAACATGAGCTTTGACTATCAAGCGATCAAAGACAGCCACTGGGCAACGGGTGAAGGCATAGACAATCGGATTGGTAGCATCGGCATTTGGCTGCTATCGATCGCTATGATTGGCTCGATAATGAGCGGTATCAATGGCTTTATATTGTCATCGGTCAAGCTCTTAGAATCTATGGGCGACACGTCATTATTGCCTAGTATATTTACAGATAAACACAACCAATTTAGTAAGCAAAAGACCGTTATATTGATATGCTTGGTGTGCCTACTCTCTCCTTGGCTAGGTAGAAATTATCTACTCGATATCGTGACAATGGCGTCCTTGGGTATAACCGTTGGCTTTGCTTATGTCACGACCGCCGACCTCATCAATGAGCGAAAAAAGAAACAAGCGGGTTTGCTAAATTATCTCTCTGTATTAATCAGTGTGGTCTTTATATCGCTATTGCTGCTACCATTTTCACCAGCAGCGCTGTCGTTCAACGCTTATGTCTTGCTAGGGCTTTTTATTCTGCTCGGGGCGATTGGTTATAAAAAAATCGCGGTTAACCCTAACCTCAATCCTAATTAACGACCAGCAGCATTTAGCTGTCGAGCGAAATAAACACCAGCAGCATCAAATGCAAACGATGCTATAACCGTAACTTTCCCATACAGAGCACTTCATGGTAAAAAATAGTTTCTTAGCGTTTGGCCTAACACTGCCGTTGGTTGGCTGCGTCACGACTACCTCTCCAGTAGCCACTACTGACAGCTACATTGTGGATAGTAAAACCTACCAAGCTACTGGCAAAAGCGAGCGCGTCAAAACCATCGTCTTGCACTATACAGTCTCAGATAATGAACGCTCGATAAAGACATTGACCACGGGCAATGTGAGCGCGCACTATCTGGTATTAGACAATGATGACGATAAAATCTATAACCTAGTACCAGAGAGCGAGCGCGCATGGCATGCAGGTGATGGCGGCTTTGCAGGACGGACGATATTAAACGATACCTCTATCGGTATCGAGATTGTCAATAGCGGTATCAAGCCTGAATATCGAGACGCGCTAAAAAATGGCACGCTCGATTATCATCCTTATGCGCACTATGTGGCATTTGATGAATTGCAGATTAAAAAAGTCGCACAACTGGTGCAAGATATCGCCACACGCTATGACATCTCACCAAAGAATATCATCGGTCACTCCGATATGGCACCCTCGCGCAAGATAGACCCCGGTGCCAAATTTCCGTGGGAGAGACTGTATTTCGATTACGGTATCGGCGCTTGGTATGATGAATTTGATAAGCAGTTCTTTATGAATCAAGATGGATTTGCGTCGGCCACGATACCTGAAATTAAGCAAGCGTTTCGCAAATACGGCTATCAAATCAACGATACCGATACGTGGGACAAAGCCAGTCGTGATGTCGTCTATGCGTTTCAGCTGCACTTTAGAGCGCAGCAGCCAACGGGTCATATGGATAGCGAGACCTATGCGATATTGCAAGCGCTAAATAAGAAGTATGCTGGTCGGGATGATTTTTATTAAAGAATACAGACTATCAGGAGACATAAGCCATGAATAATTCTCAAAAAGATGAGCAAGACAATCTACAAAAGTATCTAGAAGAAAAAGCCAAGCAAGAGCAGGAAAAGAAAGAGGAGCAAGAACCTGAGCCGCTTTCTGCTTATGATGCTTGTGTGCTAAAGGAAAGCGCCAAGATTCATGAGTTGATCGCTGAGGCTCAGAAGCGTCCCAAAGATGAATAACTGGATAGACAGTACTTATCAATGCTTACCAACCAAGATTATGTAAATGCGCAAGTTGATGTCTTATGTTTTGAGACATTTCTAAGCTGCTATAAGACCAATACTATAACCAAACAACGCTATATCACTTTATAAAAGAAAGCCTATCTACCAACTATTTAGGCTATTTATTGCGATAGGCTAATGATAAAATCACCACTCACAGGGTTATAGATAGTATCACTGCTCGCACCATCTCATTGTCTTCCTGCATCTTTGGTTTTATCGTTGATTTTAATGATGGCTAGGATGATGCGCAGATTTGATAGCTTGGCTTTGATAGCCTAGTTCTATTACCAGTCCCAATATCTCTATTATCAAACGAATACCAATAATACTAAAAAAGGAATATTTATGTATCAAGCCTTTCAAAAACACCTACAACAAGAAATCAGCGATATACGCGAGGCAGGACTATATAAGACCGAGCGCGTTATCACCTCTCCGCAAGATGCGCTCATCAAGATCGCCGATGGCCGTGAGATGCTTAACTTCTGTGCCAATAATTACCTTGGATTGTCTGACCATCCTGAGATTAAAAAGGCGGCGATCAAAGCCATTGAAGACTCAGGTTACGGCATGTCATCGGTGCGTTTTATTTGTGGTACGCAAGATTTGCATAAGCAATTAGAAGCGGCAATTTCTAAGTTTTTTAATACTGAAGATACGATTCTTTATGCCGCCTGTTTCGATGCCAATGGTGGTGCCTTTGAGCCACTGCTGACCAGCGAAGATGCCATTATTTCTGATTCGTTAAATCATGCCTCGATCATCGATGGTGTGCGCCTGTGTAAAGCCGCGCGTTATCGCTATGCCAATGCGGATATGCAAGATTTAGAAACGCAATTGCAAGCGGCGCAAGCACAGCGTTTTCGTTTGATTGTCACTGACGGTGTGTTTTCAATGGATGGTAACGTAGCGCCAATGGATGAGATCTATGCGTTGGCACAAAAATATGATGCCATGGTGATGATTGACGAATCGCATTCAGCAGGCGTAGTCGGTCGCACTGGTGGCGGCGTGACTGAATTGTTTGATCTACGTGGTGACATTGAGCTGATCACGGGTACTTTAGGCAAGGCGTTTGGCGGTGCTATTGGCGGCTTTACCACGGGTAAAAAAGAAATGATTGAGATGCTGCGTCAACGCTCACGCCCGTATTTGTTTTCCAACTCTATTCCTCCTATGGTGGCTGCCGCTGGGGTAAAAGCGTTTGAAATGCTATCGCAAGACAATACCTTACAAGATAAATTGCATGAAAATACTGCCTATTTTGTGAAGCAAATGCAAGACGCAGGCTTCGATATCAAGCCTACCGAATCGGCCATCTGTGCGGTGATGCTCTATGACGCCAATGTCTCGCAACAGATGGCAGACGCACTGCTTGAAGAAGGCATTTATGTGATTGGTTTCTTCTATCCTGTCGTACCCAAAAATGAGGCTCGCATTCGTGTGCAGCTCTCTGCCGCCCATACTCGCGAGCAGCTCGACCAGTGTATCGCCGCCTTTATCAAAGTCGCCAAGCAAATGAAGGTGATTGATTAAGCGTCGCTCGATATTTATCTAGATTCAACCCTTAAGTACAACACCGTTAAATAAGAGAAAAGTATGAAAGCACTGGTTAAAGCTCATGCCGAAAAAGGCATCTGGATGCAAGACATGCCAGAACCAACGGTCGGCATCAATGACGTTAAAATAAAAATTAAAAAAACCGCCATCTGTGGCACAGATTTGCACATTTATAAGTGGGATGAATGGTCACAAAAAACCATAAACACGCCAATGATCATCGGACATGAATATGTCGGTGTCATTAGTGAAATGGGCGATGGCGTCAAGCATCTTGAAGTAGGTGATCGAGTCACAGGCGAAGGACATATCGCTTGCGGGCATTGCCGTAACTGCCGCCGCGGTAAGCTACATGTGTGCGAAAACACCATCGGCGTGGGCGTTGACCGCGATGGCGCGTTTGCCGAATATTTGGTGATACCTGCCGATAATGTCATCAAACTCGATGAACGTATCAGCGATGAGATGGCCGCTATTATGGACCCTTTTGGCAATGCCACGCATACTGCCCTTTCATTCCCTGTACTGGGTGAAGATGTTCTAATCACGGGTGCGGGGCTGATTGGGTCAATGGCAACGGCGATTTGCCGATTTGCAGGGGCGCGTAATATCGTGGTCAGTGATATCAGCGATTATCGCTTAGAGCTTGCCAAAAAAATGGGCGCGACGATGACCATCAACCCAGCCAAGGGTGAAACCATCGAAGGCACTATCGATACATTAAAAATGCACGGCTTTGATATTGGGCTTGAGATGTCAGGCTCGCCTCAGGCCTTTGATTCGATGATTAGCAATATGTATAACGGCTCTAAAATTGCGCTCTTGGGCATTTTGCCCAACACCACCACGGTGGATTGGAGCAAGATTATCTTTAAGGCGTTAACCCTAAAAGGTATTTATGGTCGTGAGATGTGGGAGACGTGGTATCAGATGGAGCAAATGCTGATTAGCGGTATTGATTTGACACCAATTATTACCCATCGCATGCACATTGATGACTTTCAAGAAGGCTTTGATATCATGGAAAGTGGGCAATGCGGTAAGGTGATTTTAAGCTGGGATTGATTTTGGTGATTCAACATTTAAGGAATCGTGGTTAACTTTTAAGTTGCCACGACTGATAAAACGGCACTGATTTCAGTGCCATTTTTTTTGGGTATTAAAGAGTGATGAGATTCATGAGTTGATTGCTAAGGCTAAGATAGAGCGTAAGGCTTGTTTACTAGGATATGGATATTTTTGATTAAATTATTCTTTGTAAAAAGAATGAACTTAACTCATATTTTTATTTTTTAACACATCATATGATGTTATAATTTATAAAAATAACATGGGTGAGACAGATATGACATACCAAGCACCGCAATATGAGATGTTCAGTGATTTAAATAGCCGTAACAAAGACGGTGAGCTCATAAATAATGAAGAAGCTATCAAAGTACTGAAAGAAAAATTTGGCTTTACTCCGCAAATTGTATTTGACGCTATACAAAAAGCTGATCAAAACTTCAATATGAAGACTACAGTGAACTGCGCAAGTGGTATAGCACGCTGGGGTGACATTGGAGAAAATATAGCTCTCCAGCTTATTTCTAATGAAGTTGAATTCAACCGAGATCAAGGACAACCCACCTTAACCATCATTGGTAATAACATTCAGATTATTATTATGTCTAGTAATGATGCCTTAGGCAATATGGACTTGCCAATATCGTCAAACTGTTCAAAAGGTATTGAAACCAAGCATAAAATTGATATAAATAAATATAGAAATATGACTGGCGAGAAATTGGAAACTTGGGTCTTATACTATCCATCTAGAAAACATGAAATTTATCAAGATGATGTCCCAAGTTTAATTTACGAACTTGCAAGACCAATGTCTTATATAGAAATGGATGATGGTAAAATCTTTCCAACTGATCATGATTGTAGATTAATGTTTTCTTCAGATTTAGAAAATGAGGTTCAGTCATATATGAGTGAGTTTGCTGATGAATCAGTGAATGAGGACTCGTTTGAAATTGGGTATAAAAATGCGAGCAATGAAGAGTAACTTTGAATTCAATAAGCACCGTCTAAAAATAGCTAAAGACTTAAAGGGGAAAACAAATAAAGATCTAGCAAATATCTTGTCATGTACTGAAGCTACGATTTCAAACTATCTAAACGAGAGTAAACCTTCAGTACCTGATTTTGAAAAAGTAGTTAATTTAAGTGAGTCATTAAACCTACCTTTTAGTTTCTTTAACTCCACCTTTAAAACACAAATAGTGGATGAGCAAATTTTCTTTCGCTCATATAGCCGTATAAAAGCCCAGTATAGAAATTCTGCGCTTGCTTACAGTGAGTTTGCAATTCAAACCTTGGAGTATTTTGATAAGACAATTTCCAATCTTCCCATTTTCCAAGGTTTCGATATTGATGCCTTAGTTAATGAACCTGAGAAAACTGCTTTAACCCTTCGTGGTGATTGGCAGTTAGGCGTATTACCGATTAAAAATATTATTGCTTTACTAGAATCACATGGTATTGCGGTATTCCGTTTGCCAATGGAAGTGAAAGAAGTTGATGCATTTTCTTTTTATCATGATGGAAGACCTATAGTATTTTTGAATACAGCGAAGTCAGCAGAAAGAATGCGTTTTGATGCTGCTCATGAACTTGGTCACTTAGTACTTCATAGTGATGATAGAAACGTGCTTGAAAATATGAAGGATAAAGAACACGAAGCTGATAGGTTTGCATCTAGCTTTTTGATGCCTAAAGAGGCCTTTGTTGCTATGGCTCCAAATAATTTGAATTTGGCGAACTTAATAAGTTATAAAAAATATTGGAAGGTATCGCTTGCAGCTCTCAACTATAACCTTCATGAACATAGACTATTAACTGACTGGCTTTATCGTTCTAATTGTGTCGAATTCAGTAAGCAAGGATATAACAAGACAGAACCTGAACCTATTGAGCGTGAAAAACCTATTCTGTTAAGTAAGATAATTAAGGTTCTTCTGGAAAAAGAAGGTAGGAATTTTTATGAAAATATCGATTTTGGCTATCAGATCTTGGATGATATAACGTTCAAGTTAATCAGTGAAAATACTAAGCCTAGACTGAAACTACTTTAAAGTTATTATCCCAAACATAAAAAAGGTGAGCTTAGCGCTCACCTTCTTATTTTAAAAAACAGCTGTCTAAAACAATTGTCTTAACTAACTCAGCTGATCCTAAAGGAGCAATTGAGAACGTTAAAAACCTTATATATTACTCAGCTCTTTTAACGCAGATAGCGCCTGCTCCGCCTTATCATCCGATACAAATATATGATCATGATGATAGGCAGCGATCACATTGGCACTGATACCTTTTGAGGTCAGTTTGGTTGACACGGCTGCGGTTAGACCTACCGCTTCTAAACTTGAATGCACCGTCAGAGTGATTTGGCGAAACACGCCTTCGTAATGCAAACCTGCCTCATCAGCTTTGTCTTTTGTTAACACCAGAGTCAGCCCTTCTGCCTCTATAAACGTCGCAATTGGCGCTAAGCTTACGTATTCTGCTAGCTGCCCTGTGACGGTACAAAACACGAATAATTCATCAACCAGTGCTGGCTGCATCGAACTCAATAGCTCATTAATATCTGTAATTCCTGACATTTTATTCTTCCTTATTTTGCTTAATTTCGCTGTTTGTTAACCGCGATTTTAGCATGGGTGTCATTACTTATATTCGTGAAAACACGATATAAACGCTAACCCCTATTTCTAAAAATCCAAACCCTAAACACAAAAAAGGTGAGCCTAAGCCCACCTTCTTATTTAACAAACAGCTATTTAAAACTATAGCTTAGAACAAATTACCCTATATCTTAACGCAACCAAGCTCGAGCGTTACGGAACATACGCATCCACGCGCCGTCCTCGTCCCACTCTTCTGGTTTCCAGCTGTGGTTATAGGCTTTTAGGTTACGCTCAGGATGTGGCATCATGATAGTGACGCGACCATCAGTGCTACACAGACCCGTGACACCGCCGAGCGAACCGTTTGGATTGAGCGGATACGTCTCGGTTGGATGACCTTGGCTATCGACATAACGCATCGCCAGCTGACCGTGGTTTGCCATACCGTCGATCTCGGTATTATCTAGCGTGGCATAGCCTTCACCATGCGCCACCGCGATTGGCAATATGCTGTCTTGCATCCCTTTGAACAGGATAGACTTGGTACGCTCAACTTTTACGTTGACCGTACGTGCTTCAAAACGAGCCGATTTGTTAGCGACGAAACGTGGGAAGTTTTCCGCACCTGGGATCAGGTCTTTGAGCTGAGCCATCATCTGACAACCATTACAGACACCCAAGCTAAAGGTATCAGGACGGGCAAAGAAGCGCACAAACTGCATGCGTAGCTCGTCATGGAACAAGATAGAGTTCGCCCAGCCAGAGCCTGCACCAAGTACGTCACCATAACTAAAGCCACCACAAGCGACCAGACCGTCGAAGTCACGTAGATTGATGCGACCACTGAGTAGATCACTCATGTGTACATCAACCGCTTCAAAGCCAGCTTGGGTAAAGCCTGCTGCCATCTCTGTCTGACCATTGACGCCTTGCTCACGCAAGATAGCGACTCTTGGCTTGTTTTCACGGCTAGCCAAGTATGGCTCTTCAACTTTTTGATTGAGATCAAAGTTTGGCGCAGCGATCAGACCTTTATGGCTCGCGTCGCTAATCAAGTCATACTCTTGCTGTACACACGCTGGGTTATCACGACGGCGCGCGATTTGATAGCTGACCTGAGTCCATGCTTGCTGCAACTCAGTACGGCTAAAGCGTAGGGTGTCGTCACCCATAAGCGTTGGCGTTTGGATCAGTAGGCTGTCTTCTTCAGAGCTTTGACCGACGAGGCTCAGCATGTCAGCAACGTTAAATTCTTCTGCCAATTGCATGAGCGCCGCAACGTTTTCTGGCAATACTTGGATAACTGCACCTAGCTCTTCACTGAACAGTTGACCGAGTAAATTATCGTCATTTAATGACAGCTTGATACCCTGACGGCTAGTGAACTGCATCTCAGCGATGGTCGCAAGCAGACCGCCATCACCGATATCGTGATAGGCACTGATGACGCCTTGCTCATTACCCGCTTGAATAAAGTTAAAGAAGTCGATCAAATCACTTGGCTGTGCTAAATCTGGGCAGTCGTTGCCTAGTTGGCTCAGCGTCTGTGCAAGGATTGAACCACCTAGACGCAATTTACCTTTTGACAAGTCAATACGATAGAACGCGCTGTCGCCATTGATTAGCTCAGGGGTTAGCGTTTTTGCGACGTCAACGACAGGGGCAAACGCAGTCACGACCAAACTCATTGGTGAGACGACTGATTTGTCTTGGTTTTCACCATTATCGTTAGCATTGTCAGTCCAGTTAGCACGCATAGATAGCGAGTCTTTACCGACTGGGATAGCGATACCCAGTGCTGGGCATAGCTCTTCGCCAACGGCATGTACGGCATCGAACAAGGCAGCATCTTCTACGTCATCACCACACGCGGCCATCCAGTTCGCTGACATGGTGATATCAGACAACTGAGCGATACGCGCACCAGCGATGTTGGTAATCGCTTCACCGACCGCTAGACGCGCCGAGGCTTTTGGACTGATAAGCGCAACAGGCGTACGCTCGCCGACACTCATTGCTTCGCCAGTCATTGGCTGACCATCTAGCGCCACCAAGCCAGAAGCGGTCACTGCGCAATCTGATACAGGCACTTGATAGCGACCCACATACTGATCACGCACGACCATACCCGTGATGGAACGGTCACCAATGCTAATCAAGAATGATTTGCTCGCCACGGTTGGGTGACGCAATACATCGGTGATTGATTCAGCTAGATTCACATCATCAAGCTCTAATGCTGGCAACGTGCTCTCGGTACGCTCAAAGCTGCGTTGCATTTTCGGTGTACCGCCGAGCAGTACTTGCATCGGCATATCGACTGGTTGCTCGTCCAACAGCTCATCATCAACGATTAGCTGACGAATATCGGTTGCCTCGCCCAAGATAGCATATGGGCAGCGCTCACGGGCACAGATGGCATCGAACTGATCTTTGCTCTCTGGGCGAATCGCGAGGACATAACGCTCTTGCGCTTCGTTTGACCAAATGGCCATTGGCGACATGCCAGCTTCTAATGATGGAATCTTACGCAAGTTCAGATGCGCGCCCATTTCATGATCATTGACCAGCTCTGGCATCGCATTAGACAGACCACCTGCCCCTACATCATGTAGTGAGACAATTGGGTTGCCGTCTTTACTGTTATTGCTTACATCGACATCATCGCCCGCTAGTGCCCAGCAGCGGTCAAGTACTTCTTGGCAACGACGCTCCATCTCAGCATTATCGCGCTGAACTGAAGCAAAGTCTAAGCCTTCATCAAGGTCACCACTATCGACCGACGATGCGGCACCGCCGCCCAGACCGATTTGCATCGCAGGGCCACCAAGGACGATGAGCAAATCACCTTTTTGGATGGCATTTTTTTCAATCAAGTTGCGTTTGATATTGCCGTAACCACCTGCCAGCATGATCGGCTTATGATAGCCGCGCATCTCGCTGCCGTCTTTTGCCGCAGAGGTATCTAGCTGAAAACTACGGAAGTAACCGCATAGATTTGGACGACCGAACTCGTTTGAGAAGTTGGCTGAGCCTAATGGCGCTTCGGTCATGATCTCAAGGCTGGTTGCCATACGATCTGGCGTACCATAATCCTGCGTACTCAATTGACCTGACTGCTCCCATTTCTCAGCGAGCTCTGGGATATGTAGATGTGACACGTGGAAGCCCGTTAGACCCGCTTTTGGCTTACCGCCGCGACCAGTCGCGCCTTCATCACGAATCTCGCCACCAGCACCCGTCGCTGCACCAGAATAAGGGGCAATCGCGGTTGGATGGTTATGGGTTTCGACCTTCATTAAAATGTCGATTGCTTCTTGATGAAAGTAATAAGGATGAATTGAATTGGCATCCATCGCGTCGGTAGGAATTGGATAAAAACGCATACCCTCAGACCCTGCCATCACCGCAGCGTTGTCTTTATACGCTGACAAGATACCTTGTGGATTGGCTTTATAAGTATTCTTAATCATTTGGAACAGTGATTTTGGCTGTACTGCGCCATCGACTGTCCATTCAGCGTTAAAAATCTTATGACGGCAATGCTCTGAGTTTGCTTGTGCAAACATCATCAGCTCAACATCGGTTGGATTGCGTTTTAGCTCATTAACATACGCATTCATCAAATAATCAATATCTTCGACAGATAGCGCAAAGCCGAATTCTGTGTTGGCTGATTCTAACGCCGTACGACCTTGTCCGATGACATCGATATGATTCAGTGATGCTGGCGCTTGATCGTCGAACAATTTACTGACATCGCTCAAATCATAGACCAAGCTCTGCGTCATACGATCAAACAACACCTGCTCAGCGGCAGTCGATAGCTTTTCACTGACTTCACCATCGATTGTTAGGGTATAGACAACGACACGCTCAACGCGATTGATCGCAATTTCACAGTTGTTAAAGATATCAGTCGCTTTACTTGCCCATGGCGAAATCGTGCCAAAACGTGGACCTACGATGACTTGTAATTGATTGCTTTTTGGGGCTTCAAGGACAGTGCTACTATCGACAGCAAGTAAGTCTAGCGCTTTTTTATGCTCATCACCTTCGAGTTCTCGTGATAACACATACACTTGCTGGGTATGGATCTGGCTGACATTTAGCTCGGTTTTTTGCTGGAACTGACTGATGAGTTGCTGCGTCTGAAAATCGGTAAGAAACGGTTGTCCGGAGATGGTCATCATAAAGGCATAATCCGTAAGATCAAGGCATCTCTGCCATGCAAAGTAAATGGTCTGGGTATTATAACAAGAAGCCCTGTAATAAGCAGGTCAAAACCAAGATAAATTGCTGATGCTTGCTATTCCATAATAGTGAAATCTTTGCCATTATTGAAACCCTTGTTACTTTTACAACAGGCTACTTTCACAACACAAACTTAACAGCGATGTCGTCACAATTTTTACCTAAAGCTTATAGTCCTTACAAACACTCACATCGCATTACTGGGAACCTATATAAATATAGGGTGACAACTCGGTATTCTAGTCTCAGTTGTTAAGGCGACGATGACGTTTAACCTTTACATATATATTTAAGAGTTAAACATATCTAGCCTAAAGAAAAATTACTATAAATAATCAACTGTTCAATTCGGCTAATTAAAACAATGCTATATAAGCTCAATTAAAACACTATAAAAAAGGAAATTTATTATGAGTAGACAAGACCATATCGATAAAGTACAAGAACTGGTAAAAGAAGTGAAATTTGCCATGATGACCACTCGTACTCATGAAGGCCATTTACATGCCTGCCCAATGACCACTAGCGAGACGAGCATTGGCGCAAAAGAGATTTGGTTTATTGGTGATAAAACCACTGAGACCATCAAAGATATTGAAAAAGACCCACAAGTAAACTTGGCCTATGTCAGTCAAGATTCAAAAGATTATGTCTCAATTAACGGTAAAGCAGAATTGGTCGAAGACCAAGAGAAACTAGATGAGCTATGGTCGCCAATTTACAATGCATTTTATGAGCAAGGTAAAGAAGATCCAAATGTCCAATTAATCAAAGTCGTCCCACATGGTGCCGAATACTGGTTAAGCGGTAGCTCAGTCGTCAACATGTTTAAAATGACCACTGCTGCGGTAATGGATGGCAAAAAAGCGACTAACTTGGGTGAAAACAACTCAGTGACGCTATAAGTTGTCTGATTTATAAGTAGCAAAAACAAAAACGCCAGTGGCTAATGCGACTGGTGTTTTTTATTGTTTAAATTTTATGCTAACTATTTTTGTCTTATGGAGTTAACCGCTTTGCTTTAAATAAGGCCAAGCAGCTTTTAGATAGATCATCATCGACCATAAGGTAAGTATCACAGCGGCGACCATTAATACATAACCGATGGTTTCAAGCGACTGCCAATTAAGCAGTAGTACGGTAATCGCTACCATCTGAAACGTGGTCTTTAGTTTGCCCACATAAGATACCGCGACGCTAGTGCTTTTACCCAACTCTGCCATCCACTCACGTAACGCTGATACTGCGATTTCACGCGAGATAATGACGATAGCCGCTATCGCCATAATGATATTGGGATGCCACTGTACAAGGACAATGAGCGCTACAGCTACCATCAATTTATCAGCAACAGGGTCCAAAAAGCGACCAAAGGCTGACATGACGTTTAGTTTACGAGCGAAATAGCCATCAAGCCAATCGGTAATCGCGGCAATAATAAAGACGCCAGTCAATAACAAATGGCGCAACAAGCTATCACTAAACTCGCTCATCCCAACGCGCGCAATGACATTATCTGAAATCGCAGGCATACCAATACCCATGGCTGGCGGCCAATAGGCAATCGCGACGAATAGCGGAATCATCAAGATACGCGCAATCGTAAGGTTGTTAGGCAAGTTAAAAATACTTTTGGTATTTTGCGAACTTGGCGGTTCTTCCTGCGTATGCAAATGCGTGCTGTCAGTCATGGCAAACCCAGTTTAATATGAACATAATAATGGCAGATAGCTTAGCATTTTTCGGACAAGGCGTCATGCCATCTCTGCAGCGATTAAGTTATCAAAGATATCAAGGCTGACTAGATGACCTTCTATCGACATAAGGTATTGAAATTATTGAGAGCCTTTATGAATGATTTCACCATAAAGCTCCGCTACTTGCTCTAAATATCAGTGCTTCATACCAGTCTTTGCGTCTTTTGGATTTTTACAACGTAATATACTGTAACCAAAACCGCCAGACAGCACTCAATTGCGCTATCATAGCGACTGTACCAGAACACTTGTACACTTAAATCAGTAGATGTAAATAGCTAAGTAAATATCTCCACCTATTGTATTGATAATTATTACCCTTATAAATAACAGTAGAGAGCACCAATAATTACAACAACTCTTGACCACGGCCTGTGTAGCTAATACATGACCCGTTTTCCTCAGCCCACAGTACCTCCTCTGTGGGCCTTTTTTTGCTTACGTTTTGCTAAACCTAAATATCGTTAAACGATGCAAAATAATGAGCATGGATACTCAGCTTACTGCGTTTGCATAATTGCCTTAACGGTTTGCTGCGCCATTCGATAGCAGCTTTCTATATTACCTTTTGCACACCAGTCACCACTGACGATCCACTGCTTAGTTGCATCGATTAAGATGCCCAACTCTTCAGTATCCTTATTTACAATAGTAGCGGCATAGCGCCAACGATGGCAATCTATTTGGCTAGGTGCGCTGTCTTCATTCCAATTTAATGCTTGTTTTGCCGCCTGTAATAATTGTTCTTTTACCAACTCAATATCATCATCGACGTGGGATTCTGACCAGTCATTACGTGCATGAATGGTGACACTTGGTAGTAGTTCACCATGAGCAGGCTTTTTATGCTCAATGAATATCCTATCGAGAATAGCGCTATTTAAATAAGCGACATCCCATTGCGGTGCTAGCTGATCCTTTAACGTCTCAGGTAACTTTCGTACATCATCCCAACCAAGCATTAGCGTATAGCAGGCTTGCATTTGCGGTTTAGTAATTTTGTCTTGCTGAGCAAAGCCGCTATCCGCCATCAGCTCTACCGCCTGAACATTTGGCGCTGTGCAGATCACCCAATCAAACCAACCGAGACTGGCTCCAGTTTCGTCGAACAGCTCAGTTTGCTTGCTGTTTTGATTATAAGTTTGTTTCTGAGACTGCTGCTGGTTTTGAGACTGCAAATCATGAGCAAGCGGTGCAACACGGGTCTTAAATACTATGGTCGTGTGCTTAAGCGCGGCGGCCAATTCACGGCCCCAACTGGTCATTTTTGGTTTACTGATATAGCGTGCATGCACCGCGTCCCATTGCTCTTTGCTTTGGATATTAGGCGACTGCTCATTGTTACTTGCAGGAGTTAATTCAACCACTTCGGCACACCACGGCTGTAGCAACCCTGTATCTAACCAAGGCGCGATAAATTGTTGAAAGTCAGCAGTTTTCGCAGTAAAAAACTGTGCACCGAACGACCATTGCCAGTTTTTATCAGTTTTACTATCGCTGCGATAACGGGTCGCTAAACGGCCTACACTGCGTGATTTTTCAAAGATAGTGATTTGCGGGGTGTTAGATGACGAGCTTAATTGGTTTAACGCACGCTCTAATAGTGTTGCGGTGAGCAATCCCGTTAGGCCGCCACCGATGATGGCAATTTTTGGGTCAGATAGAACAGTTGAGCACAAAGCATGATCAGTCATGATGACAGTAGACCTTATAAAGTATTTATGAGTCGCTACTATATTAATTATCTAGCCTAGTAAGTACCGAGTGGCTCGTCAATTAATCCTCAATTGAAATGGTAGCGATGTTGTCTTGTTAGTATTATTGAACCTTTAAAGTGACTCAATATCAATATCGTCTACGTAAAAAAGCCATGCTATTCTCGATAACATGGCTTTTATTTAACTTTGATATGCAAATATTGATGGCTAGTATTGAGTCACTATCCTTAATACTGCAGGTTTGTTATCAGGCTGAATTACTCTCCACGACCTGCTTTGACTTCTTCGACCAAATCATTAATCACTGAGCTATCGGCAAGCGTAGATAGATCGCCCAGTCCCACATATTGCCCTGCTGCAAGGTTACGCAAGATACGGCGCATGATTTTTCCTGAGCGCGTTTTTGGTAGTGCATCAACCATATAGATGGCATCTAACGTCGCAATTGGTCCAATCTCGGCACGCACATGACGTTTTAGTTCTGCTTTTAGATCGTCGGTCTTTTCTTCACCTGACTTTAGAATGATAAATGCACAGATACCTGTACCGCGTATCTCATGCGGCATACCGACAATCGCAGCTTCAGCAGTTGCAGGATGCGCAACCACGGCGCTCTCAATCTCTGCTGTACCCAAGCGATGCCCTGCCACGTTGAGTACATCGTCAACACGACCAGTAATCCAGTAGTGCCCATCTTCATCACGTTGAGCGCCATCACCCGTGAAATAATGACCTGGATAATCGCTAAAGTAAGTCTTCAAAAAGCGTGGATGGTCATTGTAGATAGTACGCATTTGCCCTGGCCAACCGCTACTGATCACCAAGTTGCCTTCTGCAGGGCCTTCTAAAATCGCACCATCGCTATCAACGATTTCTGGTTTTACCCCATATAGCGGTGTCATTGCCGCGCCCGGTTTGAGGTCGACCGTACCTGGTATTGGCGCCATTAAGATGCCACCAGTCTCGGTCTGCCACCATGTATCGACGATAGGACATTTACCATCACCGACGACATTGTAATACCAGTCCCACGCCTCTGGGTTGATCGGCTCACCGACCGAACCTAGCAGACGCAAACTAGAACGGTCCGACTCTCGAACAAAAGCATCGCCCTCTTTCATCATCGCGCGAATGGCTGTCGGTGCAGTATATAAAATAGTCACGTCATGCTTATCGATAATATGACCGATACGTGCCCATGTTGGATGCTCTGGCACACCTTCGAACATTACCGTCGTCGTGCCATTGGCCAGTGGTGCATAGGTTGAATACGTGTGGCCAGTAATCCAGCCCACATCTGCTGTACACCAGTAGACGTCATCTTCTTTAATATCAAACACATCACGGAACGTTGAGATAGCATAGGTGATATAGCCGCCTGTAGTATGCACTACACCTTTTGGCTTACCAGTCGAGCCAGAAGTATATAATAAAAATAGTGGGTCTTCGGCATTCATAACTTCAGGCTCGCAGATCTCTGATTGACCATCGACCAAATTGTGATACCACACATCACGGCGCCCACTCATCGGTATAGAGTTACCCGTACGATGAACGACAATGACTTTTTCGACACTCTCAGTGCCATCCATGTCGAGTGCGTGATCGACATTGGCTTTGAGCGGTGTGTGCTTGCCGCCGCGTAAACCTTCGTCAGAGGTAATAACAACTTTTGAGCGACTGTCTATCAAGCGATTACCCAAACTCTCGGCAGAAAAACCACCAAACACCACTGAATGCACCGCACCGATACGCGCACATGCCAGCATCGCTACCATGGCTTCCGGTATCATTGGCATATATAGTGTTACGCGATCACCTTTTACAACGCCAAGCTTGCGTAATGAATTACCTAAGCGGCAGACAGCTTCGTGCAGCTCTTTAAAAGAAATGATTTTATGTAATGAAGGGTGATCACCTTCCCAGATGATAGCAGGCTTATATGGGTTTTCTTCGAGGTGACGATCAAGACAGTTAACTGAGATATTTAGCTCACCATCTTCAAACCATTTGATGCGAAAATCATCTAAGTCATAATTGACATTACTGACTTTGGTCGGTTTTTTTATCCAATCGATTAGCTCAGCACGCTTCGCCCAAAAAGCATCAATGGCTTCGGCTGATTCGATAGATTGCTGGTAGTCTGTAAGGTACTTATCAGGTGTGGTATTGGCAGCAGCCATAAACTCGGCTGAGATAGGAAATGATTTCTGAGTCATAGTGTTGGGTCCCTTTTAATTATTATGACCTACACGGATAAACGTCTATGACGCGCCCCATGTAAGCGATAAGAGTCATCTTCCATAATGTGTGACACTTATCGTTAGTTTGACAAATAAGCGTGACGGTTGCAAGACATCAAAAGCCAAACATAACAATTTCACTGTACATCTGTATGTTTAGATAATTATATTAGTACTTATACTGGTACGTATAATGCTATTCATAGGGGCAGCTATCATAACGATAGTACTAAAATGACAGCTGGTTGTGATCACACGGTAACAGCGTATGGCTTAGGGCATTTAATCCTTGTAACCTTTAGTGAAATATGGACAATAGCTACACTAAACATACTGCTTCATTTAACAAAATGTCAGCCGCGTTTTTAATAAAAACAATGCTTGGCCTGGTTATACTTTTTTCACCCCATCCTTTTACGAGACCGCAATGACTAATCAACGCAATGCACAAAACCATACTCACTATGATGTCGTTATTATTGGTGCTGGCGCTTCAGGGTTGTACTGTGCACTGACTGCCGGACGGCGCGGTCGCCGCGTATTGGTTTTGGATCATGCCAATAAAGCTGGTAAAAAGATTTTGATGTCAGGTGGTGGTCGCTGTAATTTCACCAATTACTTTGTGGAGCCTGAGCATTTTATCGGTGCCAATCCCCACTTCTGCAAATCAGCGCTAAGTCGTTACCCGAGTTGGGAGTTTATCGGTATGGTAGAGTCGCATAAGATTGCCTACCATGAGCGCGAACATGGTCAGCTGTTCTGCGACGACTCAGCACAAGACATCTTGTCTATGCTGCTAGATGAATGTGCGGCCGTAGGCGTACAAGTAAAGCTTAATGCTCAAATTGATCATGTTAAAACTGCTGCTCATGATAACGGCGAACGCTTTTGTCTAACGACGAGCAAAAAGCTTGGTAAAAAAGACATCGCGCGCGGTGCTCAATCTTCGCAAACAGGCTATAGCTGTGAATCTTTGGTGGTCGCTACTGGTGGTCTGTCTATCCCGACCATGGGAGCAAGTGGTATCGGCTATGAGTTGGCACAGCAGTTCGGGCATACGCTCGTGCCTACTGATGCCAGTCTTGTGCCGTTTACCTTCACTGATAAAACAGGCGAGCTTATCCGTGCCTTGGCGGGTATCAGTCTGCCAGTTATTGCCAGTAACGAGCGTATCTCTTTTAAATTGCCCGTCCTATTTACCCATCGCGGTCTCTCTGGCCCTGCCATGCTACAGCTCTCCAACTATTGGCAGACTGGCGAAACCATCAGTATCAATCTGTTGCCTGAGATAGATGTCACTGAGCTTTTACTTGCTCGCAAAAAATCACACCCACGCCAACTGATTCGTACCGTATTGGCAGAGAATACGGACAATGCGCTACCCAAGAAGCTATTAGCAGCACTACAGACGCATCTGTGGGAAGACATCAAAGATACGGAGCTTGCTAATATTAAAGACGAACGTCTCACAGAGCTTGGTATTACCCTTAATGGCTGGAAGCTCAAACCTTCTGGCACGGAAGGCTACCGAACCGCTGAGGTCACACGCGGCGGCGTCAAAACTGATGAGGTTTCTTCAAAAACGATGCAAAGCAATTTACAAGACGGATTATACTTTATCGGTGAAGTGCTTGATGTGACCGGCTGGCTTGGTGGTTATAATTTTCAGTGGGCATGGGCAAGTGGTTTTGTGAGTGGTGAGATCGTCTAATCATGGACACTTATAAGTTTTTAACGTTTGCTTAATCGCTGCTGACAGCACTAGGAATGAAATAGTAATAAAAACTCATACAATCTACTCTTATATTCATAGTAGTATTACTTAATAATAGCTTTTCTATTGATAGTAATTCTAATTAGACTAATGAGGTGACCCATGCGTTCAATTAAACACATTCACGGTGAAAAAAAGTCGCACTGGGTAGGTGACGGCTTTTTTGTAAAAACTCTGATCAGTCATCTAGATGATAATCCAGACCTTAATTATAGCCATACTGATCCTTTCTTATTATTAGACTATGCCAAGCCAACAACGTTTTCACCCAACCCCGCTTATAAAATGCAGCCACATGGCGTTGGTCAACACCCACATAAAGGTTTTGAAACTGTCACCATTGCTTATGCAGGTGAGATTAGTCATGTAGATTCGACAGGTGGGCGCGGTGATATTTTAGAAGGTGATGTACAGTGGATGACTGCTGGACGCGGCATTCTGCACGAAGAGTTCCACTCTGAAGCATTCGGTCAGCGTGGTGGCATATTTAGTATGGTACAGTTATGGGTCAACCTGCCAAGTACCCACAAGTTGACCCAACCCAAGTATCAATCTATCAAACGTGCTGATATGCCTATCGTTGATCTGATAGACAATAGCGACGAGCAAACTGTCATTGGCCAAGCTGCCATTATTGCCGGTGACTGGCATGGGATAGCGGGAGCAGCAACGACCTTTACGCCAGTCAATATGTGGGATATTGAGCTACATACAGCAGGTACAACCACGCTACAAGTACCGAAAACGCACAATACCCTACTCCTGGTACAAGAAGGTCAAATATTGGTCAACGGTACAGCCGTCAGCGCAGGCAGCCTAATTGAATTTTCAGCGCCTATTCGAAATCATGTAGGCACTCAATCTGAACATTCATCATTACCTGCTACTGATACTATCGAATTGACCTACCCTGCAACTACCGATGAAGACACACCTATCAAGTTGCTACTGCTAAGCGGTGAGCCAATCGGAGAACCAGTCGCAGGTCATGGTCCTTTTGTCATGAACACCCAAGAAGAACTACGTCAAACGTTCCGTGATTATCAAACAGGCAATTTTGGATATTAATCAAAATAAATGCGTAAAAAAAAGCCCTCTAACTATCGATAGTCAAAGGGCTTTTTTATAACGCGTTTGTCTGCCTATTCAGTGATACTGACGGATGGATAATTGCTTACACTTCATTCATAAACGGATAATCAGTGTAGCCAACCGTGCTGCCACCATAGAAGCTCTCTGGATGCTGCTCGTTGAGCGGTGCGCCCTCTTGAATACGTTCAGCGAGATCAGGGTTGGCAATATAATCACGACCGAATGCTACCGCATCGATATAGCCTGCTTTGATGTTCTTCTCAGCTTTGTCCGCATCATAGCCACCCGCCGCGATGATGGTCTGATCGAACGCATCACGGACACGCTGACGGAACTCATCGCTATACGGCGTACCACCTGCCCAATCTGGCTCTGACAGATGCAAATACATTAGACCACGCTTATTGATTTGTTCAATCAGCCAAATGTTATCGTCTTCTTCGTAGCCTCCCTCAACATTGTTGAATGTGCCCAGTGGCGAGATACGAATACCAATATGATCTGCATCCCATGCCTCTACGCAAGCATCAATCACGTCCAAGGTTAGACGCGCGCGGTTTTCGCGGCTGCCACCGTATTCATCGTCACGCTGATTGGTATGCTCGGCCCAAAACTGATGCAGCAAATAACCATGCGCGCCATGAATCTCAATACCATCAAACCCCGCTTCCTGCGCGCACTTGGTTGCATGCGCAAAGTCAGTAACCACTTGCTGAATCTCATCAAGACTGGCTGGGCGCGGCGGCGTGGCATCCGCGCGAATGGCTTGGTTGTCACTATCACGCAATGAGGTACGGATACCTACATCGACATCTGAGGCTGAAATTGGCGCACGGCGTTCAGGTTGTACGCTTTCATGTGAGACAAGTCCTGTGTGCCATAGCTGGACGACGATCTTGCCACCTTTAGCGTGGACATTGTCAACGATGGCTTTCCATGCAGTGACTTGATCTTGAGTATGTAGCCCTGGTGCGCCTGCATAGCCTTTTGCTTGAAACGATACTTGCGTCGCTTCAGTGATGACAAGGCCCGCCCCTGCACGCTGCGAGTAGTACTCTGCTGCCCATGTGATAGGGACATCGCCTGGCTCAACGGCACGCAGACGTGTCAGTGGGGCCATCATAATGCGGTTTTTTAGCGTTTGTGTGCCCATTTTTACAGGCTCAAATAAAATATCGTGTGCCATAATCTGTCCTATTGGTTATTGCTGCTATCTATGATCTTTAGTTATAGCAACCATCAATCATACTAATTATTATCGAATGCTGTTTAGAAAAACTTATAATATCATTAGTAAATCTACGTTTAGCGCCTACCTTTATAGGGAACAGATTTCATTATTCCAAGCAATATTTACAAACAGATACAACAATATTCACCTATACAAATCTTCGTACTCGTTTACTACGAAGACTGTTTACTAAGCCTTAAATACTGTTCATCTGAGTCTTGTCTTTTGGCTTTAGCATTTTCTTAATTGACAGCTCTAATGACAAATACGTGCCGATCAATATCACAATCGAACCAATGATGGCTTGTATATTTAGCGCCTCGCCAAGCAATAGATAGCCCAAAATAATCGCAAAAATTGGAATGACTAACGTGATACTCGTGGCACGCGTTGGCCCAATATTTTTGATCAACTGATTCATAAAAATAAGGGCAATGGCGGTTGAAAATACCCCGATACAGATCACCGATACCCACGCCTTTATGCTGATCGCTTTGCCATAAGGAAACTCTGTAAAAACCACCGGCAGCATGATGAGGCTACCAATAATTAGTGAGCCTGCCGTGATAGCGACTGGCGATACTTCGTACAGGTAGTTTTTGGTGATGTTGGCCCCAAGCGCATAACCTACACAGGCTAGTAGCGCGTAGCCCATCGGTAGGAGTCCTTCGATCAATCCTTTGCCTGGCTCGCCGCCACCAAACAAGCTTTCGCTCATCAGTATGATTACCCCAATCACCCCAATGACCAAACCGAGTGCTTGTTTTTTCGATAGCCTATCTTTAAAGAAGACTCTAGCGATAAAACCACTCATCATCGGTACAGAAGCATTTAGCACGGCTAGCACGCCTGCGTTCACTGATTGCGCGGAAAACGAAAACAACACAAAAGGCAGCGCTGCTGAAAACAAGCCAACGAGCGCTAGCATTTTCCAATGCTCCTTGATGCCTACTCTGTTTTTCTTATTGAGCAATACAAAGACCAACATGACCAATCCGGCGAATATCACACGCAAGCTGGCGAATGCCAATGAGCCAAACTCAGGCACGCCAATACGATAAAAGACAAAAGAGAGTGACCACATAAAAGAGAGCGTCACAAAGATGATGAGGTCACGGTTGGTCATTGGGTAATCCTATTAAGCGCTTAGACTGCGTTTGCCAACTCGTGTCGGTCATAAGCGTCTGATGCGTTGTAAAAATTATCATGTAGTTAAAAACTCATGATGATAACTTTTTAATTGTTTGATGGGTAATTTTTTATAAAATTTATAGTGAGTTTTTATCCACTTATTAATTTTCCTAGCACAGTTTTAAGGTTTTCACCTTTTGATAATTTATAAATCTGGACAAATCCCTTTTAGTAAGTACTATATAATAAGCAGCGCTTATCCTATAGCTCCTATACTTTAGCCTATCCCAGCGCCTTTCTATTCATATACTAAAGAACTCCAAAGTCATCCTTAAGTAAACGATCAGTTCAATATCTATAAAAACAGATTCATGGTCATAGTAAATCCTTCTTATAGCACTACCCTATAACAGCTACTCTTAATAATACTGATGTTAAAAGTAGCTTTAATACATCAGTTCAAGATTTTCTTAAAATATATAAATTGATATTTGTTTACTAATTTTCTACTATCTACAAGGTATTGGTTAGTATTTGGCAATACAAAAAATAGAGGACAAACGTCATTAGTAGGACTTATAAATTATTGAGGAATGATTATGAAAAGGATAGCGTTATTTATCGGTATGATGTCAGTTGCAACGGCAGGTTTTTGCGGGGTTGGTCAGTTCTCAGATGAGACCACTTGCTATATTTATAAACAAGATAAACTGCAAAAGAAGTTAAACTGTCAGTATGAGGGCGCTGAGGGTGCAGCGATGAGTTATAGTTTTAGACAGGTCTCCTACAACCTGCCAGGATTTGGCAAAATGGCAACCTCTACCAGTGCAAACTATAATGACCGTAATGAAGTGACTGGATGGACGACGACCGTCAATGACGAGCCCGCGATCATCAGATATCGTCTGCCAACCAATCAGCGTATCGTCAGTGATGCCTATGCGCAGTCTGGTAAAGCAGTTATGCAATGTTATCTTAGTACAAAATCGCAGTGGGAGATTTGTGCTAAATAGAACAAAGTATTCTCAAAATTTATTGTTTTAAACTGTAATAAAGCTGAGCGTTTTGCTTGGCTTTTATTACCGCCCGCTAAAACTGAAGCATCAACCTTAGCACTCTCTTCTATGAAATTTTTTCACCGTTTTTCTATATACTCAACGTCTTCACCACTGTCAAAGCCACTGATAAAATCCTCCTCCCTGTTAGACAGCCATTGAATTACAACCCTGCATCGGTAAGAATGGTGCTACCTATTTATAAAACTACTCACCAACCCAGTTTATTAACGAGTCAAATACATGAAACTGCGCATTCTAAAATCTGCTGTGACCAATCCTTGGTTTAATCTTGCCACCGAAGATTGGATATTTAATACGCTCAACCCCGACTCGCATACTCTATTTTTATGGCGTAACTCTGAGACCGTGGTTATTGGACGCTCACAAAATCCATGGGTAGAGTGCAAAACCGATAAGATGGAAGCAGATGATGTGTTTTTAGCGCGGCGTCAGAGTGGCGGCGGCGCAGTGTTCCATGACTTGGGTAATACCAATTTTACTTTTTTATCCCCCAGTGATGCTTACGACCAAGAAGCAAACTTCACCATCATCATCAATGCGCTTAAGAAACTCGGCATAGACGCCACGCTGTCTGGTCGTAACGATATGCAGGTCGGCGACCGCAAAATATCGGGCAGCGCATTTAAACATGCAGCCGATCGCAGCTTTCATCATGGCACATTGCTGGTCAATGCCAATATGCAAAAGCTTGGCGACTATCTGAACCCGCATCCGCTAAAGCTGAAAGCAAAAGGCATCAAGTCTGTGCGTGCTCGTGTGGCAAACTTGGTAGATTTTAATGAGACTATCAATCACGAGACATTGTCTGATGCGATTATCGAAGCGTTTTGTGAATATCATGGAGAGAGTGCACAGGTTGAGCAATTAGATGAGGCCAGCCTTGCTAAGCAGCCCACTCTAAACGCTTACTATCAACAAATGGCAGATTGGGATTGGCGCTTTGGTAAAACGCCTGAGTTCACTCATCATATCGAGACTCGCTTTGATTGGGGCATGATGGATGTACATATGGATGTGAAGCAGGCAATGATTACCGAAGTTGTCATCTTCTCTGATGCGCTAAATGTTGAGCTTATTGATCTGCTTAAGAATACATTGACGGGCGTTAAATATAATAAGCCTGAGATTAAAAACAAGCTCGATGACCTAGCAATAGCGCAATCTGAATTGGCAACGCAAGTGAGCGATTTTGAAAAATGGTTGGTTGGTGAGATGGAAGGTTAGATTTTGCGACGTCAGATTTAATCTAGCAAGTATCCCAGAGTGTGCCGCTTGCACTGCTTGATAAAAAGTTACTGACACAAATGCGCTGTATATAGTTAACGGTATTGACATCGTACAT
This sequence comes from Psychrobacter sp. 4Bb, assembly GCF_002836735.1. Lineage (GTDB taxonomy): Bacteria > Pseudomonadota > Gammaproteobacteria > Pseudomonadales > Moraxellaceae > Psychrobacter. Next base: position 160,957 of record NZ_PJAS01000052.1, read on the forward strand.
ACGCCATTTGAGATTTTGTATATTAATGATGCATAACAAGCACCCTGCCATTACTCCATTTTTTATGAATAATCAATATTAAGGTATTTTCATGAAGTACTTACATGCAATGATTAGAACCAACAAACTAGAAGAAACGTTATTTTTCTATTGTGACCTTATGGGCTTACAACTTCTAAGAAAGAGAGACTCTGAATCAGGCAGATTCAGCTTATATTTTTTAGCAACGCATGAGGGTGCGCCAGAGATTGAGGTGACACACAACTGGGATGAAAGAGAATATGCCAATGGCGATAATTTTGGGCACTTTGCCTTTAGAGTCGACAACATATACGCACAGTGCGACACCTTCATACAGGCAGGGGTCGAGATATTAAGACCACCTAGAGATGGCCATATGGCTTTTGTTAAAGACCCTAACAACATCTCAATTGAGCTGCTACAAAATGGCGAAGACCTAGAGCCTATTGAGCCTTGGATTTCGATGGAGAATATTGGCAGTTGGTAGGTAAGTGAGGCTGACTAGGCTGATTCATTTTTTGAAGATAGTGATGATGACACGTATATCACAGTTATAGCGTTTTTAAAATACAATCAAGCTCTAAAAAATGAGGGTAATATGAAAAAGTTATGCATCGCTACAATCGGTATTTTAGGCACTTGCCTACTCTCCACTCATGCAAATGCAGCAAGTTTCGATTGCAATAAAGCGACTACTTGGATAGAAAAAACTATTTGTACGAACACTGAATTGTCTGATCTTGACGAAGCTATGGCAAAAAAATATAGAGAAGATATCAACAATGCAGCTAACAACGAAGACAGTGAAGTCTATAGAAACAATGTGATTATAGATCAGAAATTATGGCTAACTTTCCAACGCAATACTTGTAAAGATACCGAATGCCTCATTCGTGAGTATACAGAACACATCGAAGAGCAAACCAATTACGGTGTGGCTTGGAATTTTTCAGATGAATTAAATTCTTCTGATTTACCGAGCAAAAACGCCTTTGGAGAATTTTCCAAGAATTTCCAGCTTTCGATCTATAACGTAGATGGTAAGCGCAAAAACACTTTGCAAGACGCAAAAAATACTTTATCGATCAATGAGGTTAATAACAAACCTTACCTTTCTGTGATTGAAAGTGATTTGGTTTTTACTAACTATCATAGTTGTAGTATTGGAGATAGTATCGCAAAGTGGTCACAAAACCATTGGGTCATTAACGATAATAATCAGCCAGATGAAACCCTAGAACTACGCTTGTATCCAGCAACTTATAAAGGTAAATCGCATTTGTTATTAAAAGATATTGATGATCAGTTTAGGTGGGGGCGTTGTGGTGCGCGAGGATATTTTGACGGTATTGTATTAGAGCATGAGTAAGTGAACAAGATCTCTCTATTCTCTCAGAATAAACATAAGCTGAACTGAAGATCTAATTTAATAAGTCAATTTTTCATTCTAAATAAAAAAAGACGGCAAGAGATATCCCCTCGCCGTCCATTATTTAACATTCATGCTAAAGAGTTTAGATCTGAGCGGCGACTTCAGCACCATCACGAATCGCACGTTTGGCATCTAGTTCAGCTGCTAGTTTAGCACCGCCGATTAGATGGTATTGCGCGTCTGGTGCATCACCAACGTTTGGCATCAGCTCAACGACTGACTCTTGACCCGCACAGACAACGACGCTATCAACGCGTAATAACTGGCTTTGACCTTGTGGATTAGTCACCCAGATACCTTCGTTGGTGATTTTGTCATATTGCACGCCAGCGACTTGGATGACGCCATGAGATTTGATATGCGCACGATGCACCCAGCCTGAGGTTTTGTTTAGTCCACTGCCCAAACGACCCTTGCTACGCTGCATGAGATAAACTTGGCGGATTGGTTTGATCGCTGCTGGTCTGACCAGACCACCATCACTTTGATAGTCGGTATCGTTGGTCACACCCCACTCTTCGCGCCATTCGCTGATAGACTGTGGCTCAGGACGATAGCTTGGATCTTTGAGTCCCTCAGGGCCGATCTCATCCAGTGACTTACCATGATTGGCTGTCAGATACTCACTGACATCAAAGCCGATACCACCAGCACCGATAACAGCTACGGTATTGCCCACTGCTTTTTCGCCAGACAGCAGCTCAGCATAGCTCATGACTTGTGGCAGCTCAGCACCTTCTAGCTTACCTTCTAGACTTCTCGGTACGACACCCGTTGCCACGATGACATGATGGAACTTGGCTTTTTCAAGCATGTCTTTATCGACTTTGGTGTTCAGTTTAATCTCAACACCTAGATGCTCAAGCTCATTAATATAGTAGCGAATAGTCTCAAAGAACTCTTCTTTACCAGGGATGACTTTGGCGTAGTTAAACTGTCCGCCCAGCACATCTTTAGCTTCAAACAGAGTCACGTCATGACCACGTAGGGCCGCCACATGAGCGGCTGACATACCAGCGACACCGCCACCGATGACAGCGACTTTTTTCGGCTTTTTGGTTTTCTTATAGACCAGTTCAGTCTCATAACAGGCTTGTGGGTTGACCAAGCAAGTTGAGCGTTTGTTTTCAAACGTATGGTCGAGGCAGGCTTGGTTACAGGCGATACAAGTGTTAATGCGATCTGTCTGTCCATTTTTGGCTTTATTGACCCAATGTGCATCAGCCAAGAATGGACGCGCCATCTGAATCATGTCAGCTTGACCAGTCGCAACGATTTCTTCTGCTGTTTCTGGCATATTGATACGGTTAGCCGCCATCATCGGGATACTAATATGCTTTTTGATTTCAGCGGTGAAATCAACAAAAGCGGCACGTGGTACGCTAGTCACGATAGTCGGGACACGCGCTTCATGCCAGCCGATACCCGTGTTCATGATGGTCACGCCCGCTTCTTCTAGCGCCTTAGCCACGGTGATGACTTCATCCATGACGTTACCGTCTTTGACCAAATCAATCACTGATAAGCGGAATAAAATAATAAAATCTTCGCCAGTCGCCTCACGTACCGCTTTAACCACATCGACAGCGAACTTCATACGTCCATGAATATCACCACCATAGATGTCTTTACGCTTATTCACATGGCTTGATAAAAACTGGTTGAGCAGATAACCCTCAGAACCCATGATTTCGACACCATCATAGCCTGCTTGCTTGGCAAGTTTGGCTGAGCGAGCATAGTCTTTTACCGTTTGCTCGATGTTTTTGATGCTCATCTTGCGTGGTTTAAACGGTGAGATTGGTGACTTAATCGGGCTAGATGATACGGCAAATGGATGATAGCCATAGCGACCACTGTGCAATATCTGCATGATGATTTTGCTGTCGTGCTTGTGCACAGCACGGGTGACGCGCTGGTGATTGATAACGTCAGCTTTAGTATTCATCGTTCCGCCAGCAGGCAACAACCAACCTTCGCGATTGGGCGAGATGCCGCCAGTGATCATCATTGCCACGCCGCCCTTGGCACGTTCTGCAAAATACGCCGCCAACTTGCCATAATTATAGAAACGGTCTTCAAGCCCAGTATGCATTGAGCCCATCACCAGACGGTTTTTTAGCGTAGTAAAGCCCAAATCTAGCGGCTCAAACAAATGCGGATAGTGTTCATTGGTGCTAGCGGTTTGGATCGTATTGGCACTATGGCTGGCAGACATATCATTTTCCTTATGAATAGTTTATGAGGCTAATTTTTAAAAACGGCTTTTTAGAATTAGTGGGCCTAAGGGGTTTAGCATCATCGATATCGTAACACACCGCGATTATTGTCAGCTATGCAGACAAGCGACTGATGAGTGAGCACTATATTAATTGCTATAACGAGCAGGACTGTGTATCAGGCTGTACTGTGGCACATGGTTAAGCAAACACCACAAAACCCAGCCAACTTTTAAGGTAGATTATATACCGTTAGCTTAATGTCACCTAAAAATTAGACTAAGATATAAATCGATAAATATCGACTTATACCTATAATTTCTATGCTAGATTACTGTACTAAACAATATACTGACGTTAATGTACTGACGCATTATAGAAATACGATAAAGGACTATCATCATGACAGATTTCCATACAGGTCTCGGCAAAAACGCCGCCAACCATCAACCACTTACCCCTATTGATTTTATCATTCGCAGCGCGCAAGTTTATCCTAATAAGACTGCCATCATCTATGACGACCTAGAACACAATAACCTGACTCAGACATGGCAACAGACCTATACTCGCTGTCGTCAACTGGCTGATGGCCTGCGCAAGTTGGGTATCGATAAAAATGATACCGTAGCCGTGATGCTGCCAAACACGCCTGCGATGGTCGAATGCGCCTTTGGTGTGCCGATGTCAGGCGGTGTCCTCTGTACTTTGAACACTCGTCTCGACATCAATGCGCTTACCTTTTGTTTGCAGCATTCCGAAGCGAAGGTCTTAATCTTAGACAGCGAATTTGCTGAACATGCTGAAATCATCAATGAGACTTTTCCAGACTTAATCGTCATTCACTCAACGGACAAGGCTGTCGATGTCGAGCGCTTTGGGCACATGAGCTATGAAGCATTAGTAGCCAGTTCAGACAGCCTGAATAACTGGGAGATGCCGAAAGATGAATGGGATGCCATTGCGCTAAATTATACCTCTGGGACGACAGGCAAGCCTAAAGGCGTGGTCTATCATCATCGCGGCGCAACTCTCAATGCTATCTCTAATATTTTAGATTGGGACATGCCCAAGTACCCGATGTATCTGTGGACGCTGCCGCTGTTTCACTGTAACGGCTGGTGCTTTCCGTGGACCATCGCTGAACGTGCTGGAGTCAATGTATGCTTGAGAAAAATTGATGCTGATTTGATATTGCAGCTGATTGCCAAGCATCAAGTTAGCCATTATTGCTCTGCGCCAGTCGTGCACAATATGATTGCTGGCGGCAAACCAGAGTATAAAGAAGCTATCACCCATACGGTCAAAGGTTGGGTCGCGGGTGCACCGCCGTCTGAAACCATGCTGGCTGCAATGGAAGCAATGGGCTTTCATATCTCGCATGTCTACGGTCTCACTGAAGTATATGGGCCAGTGACGGTCTGCGCTGAGCAGGAAGAATGGAATGAGCTTGATGTAGCTACCCGTGCCCAAAAGAAATCACGTCAAGGCGTAACGTCACACTTGATGGCAGGGTTTGAAGTATTTAAGCAAGGTACGACTGAACCAGTCGCCGCTGACGGGGAAGAGATGGGCGAGCTGGCGCTACGTGGTAATATGGTGATGAAAGGCTATCTAAAAAGCCGCAAGGCTACCGAAGAGGCATTCGCTGATGGCTGGTTCCGTACAGGCGATTTGGGCGTCAAATATCCTGATGGCTATATCAAAATTATGGATCGACTCAAAGATATCATCATCTCAGGTGGTGAGAACATCTCTAGTATCGAGGTAGAAAACGTCTTGTATAAATTACCTGCGATTGAAAGCTGTGCTGTCGTCGCCGCGCCGCATGACAAATGGGGCGAAGTACCTGTCGCCTTTATCGAAATTCACGCCGGTAGTACTCTGCAACGTGATACGGTGATGGAACATTGTAGTCAGCACCTAGCAGGTTTTAAAGTGCCGAAATATATTGTCTTTGCAGAAATACCGAAGACCAGTACCGGTAAAGTGCAAAAATTTGAGCTACGTCAAGCAGCAAAATCATTGGCACACGAAACGCCAAAAGTAACCGCTAGTGTGAAATAAAACGGCAACTTATTAAGTCATATCATCAATCAACACCCATTAAAAATGGTCAGCGATATATAGCTGACCTTTTTTCGAGTGCTAGCCTATTTATACTATAGTTGGTTCAATATAATTTGGAGACAAGGAAGCCAAGTGAAAGTACTACAAATAGTAGACTAAACGAGGCTGACACCGTATCCAATTTATAGAGAACTAACTATATTAGCCAAGCTTAGGCTCAAGCCATTGATAAACTAGCATTCCTATAATCATGGCAGGAATAAACACATAGGCTTGCCATTGGCCAGTACCAAGCAATACAATTCCTGGTCCTGGACAGATACCAACCAGCCCCCAGCCGATACCGAACAACATCGCACCGATAAGTAATTTTTTATTAATGACAGTTTTGCTTGGCATATCAATCGGTGTGCCGATCCAGCTGCTTTGTTGACGCTTTGCTAATCGCACACCGAAGAAAGCGACGATCAGACCACCGCCCATCACCAGTGCAAGGGAGATATCCCATGCACCAAAGATATCCAAAAACCCTTGTACCTTTACAGGATCGGTCATACCTGATACCAGTAGTCCCAGTCCAAACAGTAGTCCTGCCAGCAATCCGATTATATTTTTTAGCATCGTCGTATCTCGCTATTATTATTTTTTATTAACCATCATATGTCGTTCGCGCGTGAGCCCGACTATCAGTCTTCATCTGGCAATAGGCCATGAGTTAGCTATAGCAGGCCTAGTACGTGACGACCGATATAAACGGTCACAATCCCAAACAGCATAAAGGTGACGGTCGCTGCCAATGACCGTGGAGACAGCCGTGCATTACCGCAGATACCATGCCCACTCGTGCATCCTGAACCTAAACGCGTGCCAAAACCGACCAGTAACCCTGCACCAATCAATAATGGCACGGAAGTACTGATAGCTACCTCAGGTAGTGGTCTTGCCAACTGATATAGCAGTGGTGAGATGACCAGACCCAGTATAAATAGCACCTGCCACATCTCTACACGCTTGGGTTTTAGTAGGCTTGAAAAAATGCCACTGATACCTGCTATACGACCGATACCCAGCAGTAAGATAACCGTCGCTACGCCTAGCATCAGACCCCCAACTAAGGAGATCGACGTAAATGCTTGCCAGTCTATTTGTATGCTCATAACGGACTACCTAATTAAGTTTATTAAATACACGATCAAATTTTAATTTATAAAAATACATTATATTATAAAATATAATAAAAAGGTAAAAAAATACTGAACCTAGCATGACACTAATAGTTCAGTATTTTTTATAGCTGTAAAGACTATACTGTAAAGGCTTTAAAAAAGACTTAATAAGCTATCACATTACTGTCTTTATCAGCCCTCTTAATTGGTATCTTTACTGGCTCAGCACTTTATCAAGTGCCGTTTCAAAACGCTCTACTGTGCCATCGATATCAGTCAATTTGTCCAAACCAAATAGACCCAAACGGAAAGTTTTGAAGTTATCAGGCTCGCCCACTTTCAATGGTACGCCAGCCGCGATTTGCACCCCGATTTCAGCGAACGCACTACCTTTATGTATGTCATCACGATCGGTATAAGAGACGACAACGCCAGGTGCTTTAAAACCTTCTGCAGCAACGCTCTCAACGCCCTTGGCTTCTAGTACTTCGCGGATACGTTTGCCAAGTGCCCATTGCGCGTCACACAATTTGTCAAAACCGATTGCTTTGGCTTCATTCACGGCATCACGGAACTGACGTAAGCTGTCTGTCGGCATAGTCGCATGGTACGCATGACCGCCATTTTCGTAAGCACGCATGATGTTCAACCATTGCTTTAAGTCGATACTAAAGCTATCAGATTCAGTACTGTCTACTTTTTTGACAGCAGTATCGCTTAGCATGACCAAACCAGCGCCCGGCGTACTGCTCCAACCTTTTTGCGGTGCGCTAATCAGTACATCGATGCCCAATGCTTTCATATCTAGCCATACACAGCCTGAAGCGATGCAATCAATGACTAACAGTCCGCCAACGCTATGCACAGCCTCACTCAACGCTTTGATATAGTCATCTGATAAGATGATGCCCGATGAGGTTTCGACATGCGGCGCAAATACCACTGCTGGCTTTTCTTCTTTGATTTTGGCTACAGCAACGTCGATATCGACTGGAGCAAACGGCTTTGGCGACTCACTATCATCAGCACGATTGGCCGTGAGGACTGTAGATGACTTGGCGATTTTGCCTTTTTCTAAGATTTGCGTCCAACGATAGCTGAACCAACCATTACGAATGATTAGGCAGTCTTCATCATTTGCCAACTGACGAGCGACGGCTTCCATACCATAAGTACCAGAACCAGGAACGATCACCACTGCGTCCGCGTTATACACAGATTTTAGATCACTAGATAGGTCATTCATCACTTGCTGAAAGGCTTTTGACATATGGTTCAGCGCACGATCGGTGTAAACCACTGAATACTCTAATAAGCCGTTTGGATCGATATCTTGACGTAATGCAGGCATTGAACACTCCTAGTGTATAGTTAGATAATATGCGACATGGATTAGATAGCGCTATAATCAAGTACTATTATTTTTGATGGTGAGATCTTGCGCTGTCTAGAGATGCATTATTTTTAAACAAACAAAAAACAACGGACACTGATGAGGTCTACTAACGTGAAGTTAATATATTTATAGTCATATTACGAGCAAACACCAGCACATATCTTGACCTAAGCCATCCATGAGAGCTTGATATTAGCACTGATACTGAAGGTTGACAACGATACGCTCAGGCAACGATATGACTTGCGCTATCGAGCATTTATTGGTAGGTATTGATTGATTGATAAGTTTTGATTTATAAAGCCACGATGAAAGCATCAATGCCCTCGATGAGCATCTTGTAGTCCTGACACTACGAAGTCTAGCAACTCACTATCACCTTCGCGTGCGGCTTTGCGCATCAATTTCGATGGCGCATGGGTCAATGTTTGAGTCAAACGTCGTGATAGCTCAGTGATGATATCTTCTGGACTGACATCGTCTTGTTGCAGCTTAGCAATAGATTCATGCAGCAGCTTATCCACCTGACCTTGAGTACACGCACGATACTGCTGAATGTCTTTGCCAACTTGGCGAACCTGAAAGCGGCGATCTATCTCAACCACCAATTGACTGACTAACAGCTCAGCATCCACTGCGGCTTGGCGACGCTGTTCGATATTACCTGCAATGACATGCTGCAAATCATCGACAGAGTACAGATAAACGTCATCAATACGGCTAATGGTAGAATCAATATCGCGCGGTACGGCCAAATCTATCATAAGCATCGGCTGATAACGGCGACGCTTGAGCGCTTGTATGGTCATTGTCTTATCAATCAACAAATCCATACTACCACTGCAACTGCTAACGATATCAGCTTCCGCCAATACTTGCGGCAATTCTTGTAAGGGTCTAACGTCTACGCGGCGATTAGGGCCACGTAGCTCAGCCGCTAATGCTTCGGCGCGTTCGGGGTTACGGTTACAGATAATGACTCGTCCAACCCCTAGGCCTGCGATATGGGTGGCCACCAAGCGATTCATCTCGCCTGCCGCAACGACCAGTAGAGTACGGCTGGGTAAATCATCAAATATCTGTGTGACTAATTTGGCGGCAGCAAAACTAAGCGATACAGCCTGTGCGCCAACCTGCGTCTCATTACGCACTCGTTTGGCAGCAGCGAATACTTGATCGATGATCCAGCCGAGCTGATTGCTGAGTACTTTTTGGTCTTGAGCCAGATGCACAGAGTTTTTGATTTGCCCGAGAATCTGCGGCTCGCCCAGTATCATAGAATCGAGACCAGCCGCTACTCTTAACCAATGAGTCAATGCATGGGTATCACGATGTACATAGAGATAAGGATCAATATCAACGAGTGGCAATTGCTTGAAGTCAGCCAACCACGTTTTGATTTTGGTAATGTGCGCACTAATCGCAGCAGACGAGATATTCATGCTACTACTAAAAGTATTATTGGATGATGATTGGCCAGCAGCTTTGATATCCTGCACATTAGATAATTGTGAGTCAGATAATTGGCTATTAGCGGGCTGCGACGTTGAAGTTTGCGGCACTAGCGCATAGATTTCGGTGCGGTTACAAGTAGAGACGATCACGCTACCATCAGTAAAGGCTTCTATTTGTTTGAGTGCGACATTTACATCGTCACCCACAAGCGCCAAGCGCTCTCGCAGAGCGACTGGTGCAGTTTTGTGATTGACCCCAATGACCACTAATCTCATTATCGATAGACCATAAACATGACGCTCAGTTGCCCCTTACGCTATCTTATTATTTTTAAAAGACAGTTTTTGACGACAGCGCTAAAAAGGAAGACCCTAAAAACCGCCTATTATATCATTATTGCGGGCTTTAATTAACACTCACCCATCTATGATAACCATATCTCTGTATCTGGTCGCAAATGTAACAAATCAACTACTCATACGATTTATAAAATCAATAGCTGGGTTTTGACTTATGGTCAATAATATAATGTTAAATCATTCGCTTACTCTATCTTAACTTGTTATATTTCTATAATATTCAGTTCGACAAACATATCTATATTTAATCATCTTCAGCATCATTCTTTGGTAACGTACTCGCTACTAGTAGCACATTCATATAGTCAGACATGCCAATATCTGAGTAACACGGATGCTATTGTTTATCTCATCGGTCTACTCTTATAATGTTCGTCATGGGTACATATTGCCAATATTTAACTTAAAATGATTAAAACAAACTTGCCTTATCTGTGTAGGTAAACCATGGGCGAATACGGCTATCTATGATTTTTTTTGGGTCATTACTTCGGTCACCACATCCCTATAGCGAATACTCTAGCTTCCGTGCTTTGTTGCATGTTGCTATTGAGCGCCTGTGTCAACGATACAAGCTAGCGTTGTCTCTAGCTGTGTGCCTGTGTTTGGCAGCCCCTGTTCATGCTAGCCATCCCGATGTATTGCTAGAAGCAAAAATCCCTAAGGTATCCGTTGCTACCGATAATAAGGCAGCTAACAATAAGGTAACTGCCAATAAGCCAAATGGCAATAAAGTAAATGATAGTAGTGCTGCGATTGATACACCTTATAATGAAGATACGCTCACCATAGAGAACGTAAAAAACATTAATGGCCTAGCACCAGCCAGTCTATGGCAGCCTGAGCTTAGTGAACCAAGCTTGTACGCTCTACTGGATGCCGAGTTTGCTGCCGATCGCGATGACAAACGACGTGCGGTCTCTATTTATAAGCAACAGTCTTTTAAAGAAGATGCGACAGCGGTGTTTGAGAGAGCGCTTAGCCTGTCTTTGCGTAACGAAAGGGTTGAAGACTCATTACAGTTTGCCAAGACATGGCAGGACCAAAACCCTGACCATGTGCCTGCGTGGTTTTATGTCGCGCATTTAGCCTTACGTGCCCACGACTATATATTAGCGGGTGAAACGTTAAACCGCATCTTGCGCTATGATCCACGCGCAGACTTAAGCGAAATCCTCATAGGTATTTACCCAAATAATGATGATGACAAACGCGAGCTGCTTGCCGCGTTGCAGCCATTAGATAGCGAGCAAAATGCCTCATTATCTGTATTAAAAGCGGGTTTACTCTATCAGTTTAACGAACCTGAAGTGGCTATCGTTCATATCAATCGAGCGCTAGAGCGTCAGCCAGACTACGTGCCCTTCATTACGTTAAAAGCCGATATATTGCGTAAAATAGTGACCGCAGAAACCGTCATCAATTATGTCAGTCAAGCTCGTCTACGCAACCCTGATAGCAAAAGCTTATATTTATATGAGATTCGCTATCTATTAGATTTAAAGCAAAGCGAACAAGCTTGGAAGTTACTACTTGAAGCGCATAGCCGTTTCAATGATGATTCTGAGATTACGCTGCTCGCAGCTTTAGTAAGCCTAGATATTGAAGAGTACGCTAGTGCCGATGAGCTACTCAATATGCTTGCTAAGAGTCCAGCTTATCTTGATCAAGCCTACTATTATCTAGGTATCAGTGCTGAGCGTCAGCAGTTGTTCGATCAAGCCAAATACTATCTCAATGGCGTCATGCAAGAGGATTTGGTATTAGAAGCGCGTAGAAAGGTAGTAGCGTTTGAATTACTCGATAACGACGTCGATGGAGCAATCGCGACTTTAGAAAAGCTGCGCAAAGACTTCACAGTATTCGCGCCTGACACTTTTGTCATGCAAGCCGATATCTTGTGGCAACAAAACGAATCGGATGAAGCACTGCGCTTACTAACTCGTGCCGCTCGTAAATATCCTGATAATGAGATGCTACTTTTCGCGCGGGCTCAGCTGTTAGATGATAAAAAAGACTATGTCGTTAAGCGCACCCTGCTCAACCATTTGCAGGCTTTAGATCCTAGCAATTTATCCTATCAGTTGAGCTATGCACAGTTGTTACTGGCAAATGAGCGCAGCTCAGAGCAAGGTCTGGCGCTAGCTACCGCAATTATTCAGATTCGCTATGATGACCCACGTTATGATAACGACCTACATCTGCAAGCCTTGAATGTCTTGGCAGGCAATGCATTGGCCAAAGAGAACTATCAGCAGGTTATCGACTATCTACAGACACCTTATGATGTGCTGCCAACTCTGCGCTCAGGCACGCTGTTATTGCGCGCCTATCAAGGCTTAGGTAATAATGACAAAGTTGAGGCATTACTCGCCGATTTGCAGCAGCGCTTCTCATTTGGACAGCATAATATCAATGACCGCATACAGCTGTATTAATAGCGCTAATTTTGGATATACTCTTTGGGCTTTGCAAACATAGAGATATGATAATTGATAAGGTTCTTGTAAAACCGAAGCATTTATAAATTACAAGGTCGTTATAAGAAGCTAACAGCCATGCATAACCGAGCAACAAATAACGCTTAAGCTAATATCTTTGTTCATCTTTCCATTTTGAGAAACTATTATGTCAGCATTAATCACTTCTTATAAACCAAATAAATTAGCTTTGTTTACTGCTATAACTGCAGCCATGGTCATAACCTCTGGTTGTCAGTCATTAAAAACGGCCAACGCGACCAACCAACCAACGACCACTGTACAAGGTCAAAATGCTGAACAACCAAAAAAGCTAGAGAGCTTCAATATCACCGGTAAAATTGGGGTAACGACGCCTGCGAGTGATTCGACCGGTACCCAAGGTGGTAGTGCATTTTATGCATGGGGTCAGCAAAATGACCGATTTGCCATTGAATTAATTGGCGCACTCGGTATTGGTAAAACCAACATTGAATATAATGGTCAAACCGCTACTCTAGTCAGCGAAAAGACAGGTACATTGACCGCTGACGATCCTGAAACCTTGCTAAAGAAAGCCACTGGTTGGCAAGCACCAATTTCACAAATGCCTTACTGGATTTCTGGTCGCCCAGCACCTTCAGATAGTGCGCCACAAATGGATGATCAAAACCGTTTAGTTAGCTCAGTCAATGGTGAGTGGACAGCCAGCTTTACTTATAAAGGTACAGATAAGCTACCTAGTAAAATTAGTGCCGTACAACCACAAGGCAACAAAGTTGTAATGACGATTAACCATTAATCTATCCTTCATTAACAACAGAAAGCCTGCTAAAAACCATCATTGCTAATTAAGATAGCTGTTTATAACTGCACCGTATGATAAAAAAATATGACTGAAAATATAGCCGAACCATCTGTTTCTATGATTACTCGTTTATCATCTGCAAAACTCAATCTATTTTTGCACATCACTGGTAAACGAGCCGATGGCTATCATAATTTGCAAACGGTATTTCGCCTACTTGACTGGGGCGATTACTTGCATTTTTCGGTTAGCAACGATGTCGTAATTTCTACTATAGCTAGTGAATTAAGCGCTAATCAACTCTGTCATCAGCTACTGATATTAGATGGTGCAGAGGCTATCACTATTAGTATAGAAGACAATTTAATTTTCAAAGCGGCACGCGCATTGCTAGCATCTGCCATACAGTCAAACACTTTACCTGAGCAGTTAGCAAAAGTGCATATCACTTTAGATAAGCATTTGCCAATGGGCGCGGGTCTAGGTGGTGGCTCATCTAATGCAGCAACGACTATGCTAGTGCTCAATGAGATTTGGCAGCTTAATTTTACTTGTGATGAGCTTATAAAGATTGGCGCGACTGTAGGTGCAGATGTACCGATATTTATATTTGGCCAAGACGCTATTGCGATGGGTATTGGTGAAGAGTTAACTGCCATTGACCTACCTGACCAGCAGTATTTAATCTTAACGCCTAACGCTCATGTCAATACCGCTACCTTATTTGCGCATCCCAAACTACAGCGAGATATCGCGCCCCTATCGGTTGCAACTATCCAAAACCAATACGCTGACTATGTACAAACGCTCACTACGCCCTATCATAATGTCTTTACCCCAGTCGTCACAAGCCTCGCTTCTGCTGTTGCAGATGCCTTAAGTTATCTACAGGGGTTAGAAGCGCAAGCATTGAGCACAGCACGAATGACTGGCTCTGGTAGTGCCGTGTTTTTACCTCTAGATGCGAGTGTGGCTACTAACAAAAAACTTGTGGCGAAGTGGATTGCAGATGCGCCTTGTGCGGCATATATCGTTGGAAACTTAAAATAGCACATATAACCTTTAGATTTCTTATCATCTAAATAATGACAACGGTAGGATTGCCTATTTTAATTTGCTAAAATAGCGCCAGCAGTAACCTATGATGAATAAATACCAGAAAAAGCCGCAAATGACTTGCAAAATCTGAAAATTTACTTATAATAGGTCGCCACAATAGGGGTATAGCCAAGTTGGTAAGGCATCAGGTTTTGATCCTGACATCCGTTGGTTCGAGTCCAGCTACCCCTGCCATTTTTTAGTACGAAGCGTTAGAGAGACATCGAGTATAAGCGGTTTATAGACAGCCACTTATCTTATTGTCATTGACAACGTTATCCCAGTTTCGGTATAGTTCGCAATGGACACCGCTAGGGAAAAGTTATGTTTTAAACGGTTTATCCGTTTTTTAGATAACTGACAGGTCATGACACTATATTGAGAACGACTACTTAGTCGCTATTATATATCAGTTGTTCATAGCCTAGACATTACAGGGGTATAGCCAAGTTGGTAAGGCATCAGGTTTTGATCCTGACATCCGTTGGTTCGAGTCCAGCTACCCCTGCCATTTTTTACTGTAATAGTATACTTCAATACCTTCACCACTCTTTTCTTAATTTGAGCAGTTTGACACTGCTTAGCGGTCGCTGCTTGAGTCAATCAATAGGACTTCTGTCATGCCTTATTTGGCGATTTTTACGGGTAATGCCCACCCAGAATTAGCAAAAACCGTAGCCGATCATCTTCACATACCTCTTGGTAAAGCTGACATCACGCGTTTTTCTGATGGCGAAATTGCCGTGGAAATCAAAGAACACGTACGTGGTAAAGATGTGTTTATCATGCAGCCTACTTGTGCACCGACCAACGACAACTTGATGGAAATCATGATGATGGCTGACGCTTTGCGTCGCTCTAGTGCTGGCCGTATCACAGCTGTCATGCCTTATTTTGGTTATGCTCGTCAGGATCGTCGTCCACGCTCAGCTCGTGTACCTATCTCGGCTAAAGTGGTCGCTGACATGCTAAACATCGTTAGTATCGATCGCGTAATGACTGTTGATTTGCACTCAGATCAGATTCAGGGTTTCTTTGATATTCCTGTAGATAATATCTACGGCACACCTGTATTGCTAAACGACCTACAAAAGCAAGACTATGACAATATCATGGTTGTTTCACCTGACGTAGGCGGCGTGGTTCGTGCACGTGCGATGGCTAAGCAGTTAGGCGATACCGACATGGCAATTATTGATAAGCGCCGTGCTCGTGCCAATGAGTCGCAAGTCATGCATATCATTGGTGATGTTCGTGACCGTGATTGCGTTATCGTTGACGATATGGTCGATACTGCAGGTACATTGTGTAAAGCTGCCGAAGCATTGAAAGAAAATGGTGCACGTCGCGTCTTGGCTTACATCACGCACCCTGTCCTATCAGGTAACGCACTGAAAAACATCAGCGAATCTGCATTGGATGAAGTGGTTGTGACCGATACGATTCCATTATCTGCTGAAGCCAAAGCTTGTAGCAAAATCCGTCAGGTAAGTATTGCACCGATGCTTGCTGAAAGCTTACGCCGTATCAATAACGAAGAATCTATTAGCGCGATGTTTGACGCTTAATTTGATACAGTTATTTTTAAAACAGCCATTGCGTTAATTTTGAATAGCAATGACTGTCATAAGACATCTTAAATAGTTAAAAAACAGAGCGTCAAGTATCCTTACTTGGCGCTTTGTTTTGTGTAGGCGTTTTACGTAGGTCTTTATTATTGCTACAGAATCACGTATAATGCGCGCCTGTGCTGACCTTTTCGTTGTTTTTATTAGGCTGGCACTATCAAAAGTGCTGATCATGCTTAACAGCAACCATCGTTATGGTAATTATCGTAGCGAGCGCTGCTATAAGCAAATGGCTAAGCTTAGACATTACGAGGTTTATTCGTAACCATAATATTAGCTATCATCACGTATTAGTGGATTGGTCGCAAATCCACTTTTTTATGACCAGACACTTCATCATTTTTTTTATAGGATTATATCCATGAGCATTAATCATTTTGAACTAAACGCCGTTGATCGTGCTGCTGAACTACAAGGTAAAGGTGCGAGCCGCCGCCTACGTAAGCAGAACCTAGTTCCTGCTATCATTTATGGTGGTAACGAAGAGCCAACAGCTATCTCTATCAAGCTTAACGAACTAGTAAAATCACTAGAATTCGAAGCGTTTTTCTCACACATCTTGACTATCAACGTTGACGGTGAAGAGCATCAAGCAGTTATCAAAGACTTGCAGCGCCATCCAGCTAAAGGCTTCCCAATGCATGCTGATTTCCAGCGCATTGTAAAAGGTCAGAAAATTCACATGAACGTTCCTGTTCATTTCACTGGTCGTGAAGATGCGCCTGGTACTGCTGCTGCTGGTGTACTATCTACTCTAGTATCTGATATCGAAGTTATCTGCTTACCATCACAACTTCCTGAATACCTAGAAGTAGATGTGTCTGGCATGGAAATCGGTGATTTGTTCCGTCTATCAGACATCAAACTTCCTGAAGGCGTTGTTATCCATGAGCTTGAGCTAGAAGACGGTCATGACCGTACTATCGTTAACATGCAGCCACCAACAGTAGAAGAAGTTGATGCTGATGCTGACGTTGATGCTGATGAAGTACCAGCAACTGAGCAAAACGACGGTACTGAAGAAAACAAAGACAGCGAGTAATAACTGTTTCTAACTAGTGCATTATTTTGTGCTGGTTAGTGATACATTCGTTTAGTCAATAAGACAGCAGGTGATTAAAATCTCCTGCTGTTTTTGTAAGTAAGGTTTGAAAATAAACTGTCTATCAGTACCTCAAACCTTACCCCTATTTATCAAATTCAAGCAGGGTGTTTTTATGGCCATAAAGCTTATTGTCGGTCTTGGTAATCCTGGTCAGCAGTATATGTTTACGCGTCATAATGCAGGATTTTGGTTTGTCCATCATTTGGCTCAGCAGTTTAATATCACGCTCTCCCCTGATAAGAAATTTCATGGAGTAACAGGGCGTGGGCAGATTCATGGGTCTGATGTGCGTCTACTTATGCCGCTGACGTTTATGAATAAATCTGGTCAGTCAGTGGTGCCTATGGTAAATTTCTATGGCATCAAAAATGATGAATTGTTGATTGCTCATGATGAGCTCGATATTCCAGCTGGTAGTATCAAACTCAAAACAGACGGTGGACATGGTGGTCACAACGGCCTACGTGATATCACACCGCATATTGGCCATGATTTTCATCGCCTGCGTGTGGGTATCGGCCATCCTGGTCACAAGTCTAAAGTTAGTGGACACGTTCTCTCTAAAGCATCTCCTGATGAGCAGATTGCGATTGATAGCGCGCTGACAGCTGCTTTTGAGGCGCTCCCATTATTGTTAGATGGTGATGTCGAAAAAGCACGTTCACAAATTAATGGCTTTAAATTGCCAGAATAATATAATCGTTCAATGATAATGACCTTTTATTTTGGCAGTTGTATCCCCATTAACCTTTTGATTTAGTTAATTAATATCAGTTACGCCAAGGAACTAACCTATGCTACTTAATATGCTTAAATGCAAATTACACCGTGCCCGTGTTACCCATGCTGAGCTTCACTATGAAGGCTCTTGCGGTATCGACGGCGATCTATTAGATCTTGCTGGTCTACGCGAAAACGAATCTATTGATATCTACAACGTGACCAACGGTAAGCGCTTTCGCACCTATGCTATCCGTGCTGAGGCGGGCTCTGGTATTATCTCATTAAATGGTGCTGCTGCACATATGGCAGATTTAGGCGATATCGTTATCATTTGTGCGTATGCACACTTTGATGAAGTTGAAGCGTCAACGTATCAGCCAAAACTGGTCTATTGCAACGAAGACAACACTGTAAAAGACACTGCAAACATTATTCCTGTACAAGTTGCTTAATATGACAGGATGGTGAGGTTTTGGTAAATTTAAGATAAACACAAAGTTACATCTTTGAATTAGCTGCTATTATTACTAAAAATCTCGATGCTAAAGGGAAAGCTGAATCTTCATTTTGATTCAGCTTTTTTTATGCCACTTTTATCTATCAAATTCACATTTTTTATCATATACAAGGAAACATACTGATGTGGTTGGCCGCGCTTGCAATACTGATTGGGTTAGCAATTTTAGTTTGGAGTGCCGATGTCTTTATTGATGGGGCGACAGCACTAGCAAAGAAGTTTAGTGTGCCTAGCTTCTTAATTGGTGTCTTAATATTGGGTATAGGCACGTCAGCGCCTGAGATGGTGGTATCAGTACTAGCAGCGATAGAAGGCAGCCCTGAGCTGGCTCTAGGTAACGCTTATGGCTCGAATATCATCAACATCGCATTGGTACTCGGTGCAACCGTATTGATTAGCCCTATTATCATCCGTAGAGGCATCGTAAAGCGCGACTTGCCCTTACTGCTGCTAATTACTGTCATCGCCGCTTGGCAGCTACGTGATGGGACATTGAGCCAAGCTGATGGTATCGTATTGTTGATTTTGTTGGTCGCCGTTTTAGGACTACAGATCATAATGAGTATACGCGAAGGCTATCATGAGCACGAAGACGATATGGTCGTGGCTAATGCTGACTCAGAGCACTCAAACAACTTAGAGCACTTAGATAACTCAGAGAGCTTAGAAAAGCTAGAACCAAGCGTAACGCGTGGTCTTGTGAGTTTAATTATCGGTATGCTGATGCTCGTAGCTAGCTCACGTGCTATCGTTTGGGGTGCTGTCGAGTTGGCAACACTATGGGGGCTCAGTGAGCTTATCATTGGTCTAACGATTGTCGCCGTTGGGACCTCATTACCTGAACTGGTATCGAGCTTGTCAGCTGCCCGTAAAGGCGAACATGATATGGCGCTCGGCAATATCATCGGCTCTAATATCTTCAATACTTTGGCAGTTGTCGGCTTAGCAACGGTCATTGCTCCTATAGCCGCCGACCCAGTGATTCTGTCGCGTGATGTGATGGCAATGGGAGTCTTGACGATATTGCTAGTGACACTATGCGTGTTTGCCTTTAAAACAAAGCGCCAATTCGGTCGTACGTCAGGTGCTACGTTGGTGCTGTTCTTTATGGGCTACACCGCATGGCTGATTCAAAGCGTTAGTATGTAACTGTTTAGGCTAAACCAGCTGAGCAGTGCTACAACTAAATTATTACGTCGATAAGAGTTACTAGTTCAATAAAAATTGTTACGTCAATAAAATCAGACTACGGTTTTTTCTTACGATTTTTAAAACCGCGCCATAGCCCTTCATGTGCCACTTTTGGCATTTTTAGGGTAATGGTGTTGGACAGCATGTCTTGTACTGCCAAACCGCGAGGGTTGAACAGGCAAAACACATAGTTGAATACCAAACCAAGAAACGCGCTGGCCAATAAGGCGGCGCGTGATCCATCAATAAGACTGCCAATAATGCCGAAAATCAGCGGCATCAAACAAGCGGCCAAGATACGCTTAAACGATTGTCCCCACGTTAGCCATTGACCTGCATCATTAATCGTTTTTAATCGCCACGTCTGCATACCCAATGTCTGACCACCACGGCGCCAAAATATCCCATAGAATGCCACGAGCGTCAGTACAAATGATGGCGTCATAATAGCATTCTGATACCAGAGCGGCAGTGACTGAGCTTGTGAGGATTCAGTACCCGTCTCCATAGTCAACAGTGTACCCACCACAGTCAATATAGTACCGACCAAAAACAGTAAGGCCAAAATCAGCATACCATCATAGAGAATCGCCACGACACGAATCATGGGCTTAGCGATGGTTGGCTCTTCGTTAGGATCTTGCTGTACAGGCGCACTCAGTTGAGGCTTTGATTTGCGAGTCGTTTTTGACGGACGTTTAGATGGATTTTTTGACATGGTACAAGCTCATAGCAAGCAGTGAATAGTAACGCTATTGTACCGTAAATGGTGGGGCTATCGTACATTATCCTAGATGACTATCTAACATCGTAGATGGCCTAAAATCGTAGATGGCTGTCCAATATCATAGATTGCTCTCCAATATCGTAGATTGCTTTCTAATATTATTAGTTGGCTATCCAATCATGCTACATACAAGAGATGGTCGAAGAATAAATAAGTAGAAGGGTGAAAGTTACAGACATAAAAAAACCGCCAATTGTCATAAGACAGGCGATTATTTTAATGTTTTATCAGCTTAAATTAAGCTATTATGCAAATGGTGCGCCTGGAGAGATTCGAACTCCCGACCCCTTAGTTCGTAGCCAAGTGCTCTATCCAACTGAGCTACAGGCGCGTATTTTGCACTTTATCCACTGCGCAGATAATATCTTTTGCAGTAAATTAGGTTGGTCATTATATAGATAATATCGCTTGTGTCAACATCTTTTTTAATTAAAACAAATTATTTTTTGAATTAATTATTAAAATGTTTAACGCAGTATATTGCGTTATTACTCTAATAACAACTGAATAAATGGCGGTGAAGGAGGGATTCGAACCCTCGATACGCTTACACGTATGGTTCCTTAGCAGGGAACTGGTTTCAGCCACTCACCCACTTCACCTAACGATTCAAGACATTTATAAAATTTCTATAAACATAGTATTGATGCTAACAATACGTCTCATGTCGTGGGCGAGTATTATAACAAAGCCAAAACGAATTGCAAGCGTTGTCTACAGATTTAATGCGGCTTTTATCAAAATTATAGATATAAGTACTTATATTGCATTTTTATACGGAAAATTGCGGCATATCATCGCTAAATATAACAACTAAACTGCTTATTAATATTAGGTCTACTCATTCTACCGTCTTATGTCCCATCCATAAGCATAAGACTATGATAGATTTTTTAGTAGTAGGTGGCTATAGTATTTATCACTTACTTCAAAATATCTCAAAAGGAGCTGTTATGCGACCTGTCGTACTGTGTTTTTCAGGATTAGACCCTTCAGGCGGTGCTGGATTACAAGCGGATATCGAGGCCATTGGACAGTCAGGGGCACATGCAGCCATCGCGTGTACAGCGGTCACTATCCAGAGCTCACAGCAGGTATTTGGCTTTGAGGCTTGTGCGGCATCATTGGTAAAAGCTCAAGCTACTGCGGTGCTTGATGACTTGCCTGTTAGTGCTATCAAATCAGGTATGCTCGGTACCACTGATAATATCGCAATGTTGACCAAACTATTTGCTGATCAAGTTATCGATAACAACACGCCATTTGTCTTAGACCCTGTACTAGTTGCAAATAGCGGTGGCAGCTTGGGCGATGAGAAAACACTGGTTAGCGCCTTTAGACAACTGCTGCCCTACGCCAATTTAATCACTCCAAATACTCATGAACTACGAGCGCTTAGCGGTGAGCAAGACTTGCATATTGGTGCGAAAAAGCTATGTGCTCAAGGCGCTCATGCGGTATTAGTAAAGACCTCACATGATTTTGATAGTGGTGATATAGAGCAGTACTTATATATACAGGGCGAAATGGTCCATAAAAGCACCTTGCCGCGCTTAGACGGTGAGTTCCATGGCTCAGGATGTTCACTTGCCAGCTTTATCGCTGGACGCTTGGCAATGGGCGATGCTCTTATCGATGCGGTAAAAGCGGCTGACAGTTGGATTACCCAAACATTGCGGGCAGCTGATGCACCGCATCCTGATGATACTCAAGCTCAGCTCATACCAAATCGCTTTGTTCGTTTTTAGCATATCTAACAAGCCATAGCTTACCCAAGTAGCAGACGCAAAAAAGGCGCTCTATATTTTTATAGAACGCCTTTTTTATGACAGTTTTTACATTTAATTAGGTTTAACCCAAGGTTGGCAACACACTCGCGGCCAAACCACCGATGAATATCTCCAGCAAATAAAATGCTAAGAAAGCAACCATTGGCGATAAATCGAGCATACCTAAATTCGGCGTGATACGACGAAACGGGGCCAAAATAGGCTCAGCCAAATTAATGATAATGCTAATAATCGGATGCTCAGATCTGGTAAACACCACAATCCAGCTAACGATGATAGAACCAATCACCAAGTAGCGGCACATGCGTAAAAAGTCTAATAATAAGCTAGTCGTACCCGTAAAGAATAGCGGTACAGGGGCAATACCTTTATGCGTTAATGCGGCCTTTCCAGAGATATCGATTAGACGAATCAAAAACATCAACACGATAGCGGCAATGCTAATACGACCCTGTGCGACAGTCGGGAAAATGCGCCCAAATACATCGACGATATGCGTTGCTTTATAAGCAGGTGCAATCATCGGATTGCTCGCATCCATTCCTGCAAACTGCAACATAAAACGAATAAACACCAGCATCATAGCGAATGTGGTGACCAAATCAAAAATTTGAAATAACATGTTGTTCATGAAGTGCTACTCAATGTGACATTATTAACAGATTCTAGGATGACAAATGTCATTATCAGATGCTGATGATTACATAAGGTGTGTCGTCAGTGGTGACTCACAACACACCTTGTCAGTGTTTACTTGCTCATTTCTTCACTTAACGCTTGGCTACGACCATAGCAAGCTTGCATGGCCTCGCCGATTTGACGACCAATCTCATTGGCTTGCATTGACTCAACCGCTGCTTGAGTAGTACCGTTCGGTGAAGTGACTTTACGGCGTAACTCAGCTGGTGCATCATCACTATTCATCGCCATTTTTGCAGCACCTAACATGGTCTGCATAGCAAGCGCTGAGGCTTGTTCTTTATCTAGTCCTAATGCAACTGCCCCATCGACCATCGATTCAATGAAGTAAAACATATACGCTGGCGCTGAACCTGATACGGCTGTAACGGCATGCATATGCTCTTCGTCATCGACCCACATGACCAAACCTGATGCTTCCATAACGGCTGTTGCTAGCTGCTTCTGTTCCGCTGAGATATTGTCTGTACCGTAGAGGCCAGTCGCGCCCATCTGAATCATAGAAGGCGTGTTTGGCATTGCACGGACGATATTGCTATAGCCGCCCAACATGTTTGATAAAAGATCAGTCGACAAGCCTGCCGCCACTGAAATGACCAATTGATTGTCTAGCACATCAGCAAAAGCACTTACCACTACTTTCATCATTTGTGGTTTGACTGCTAGCACCACGATATCCGCACCGATCACAGCAGACTTTGGATCAGCCATTGGATCAACAGTATTTAGACCTTTGGCGGCTAATTGCTCACGTGCATCGCTGCTAGGATCGGCGACCGTGATTAGATTTGGTTTGATGCCGCAACCCACAAGCCCGCTAATGAGCGCTTGTGCCATGTTTCCGCCACCAATAAAACTGATTTTTTTATTATCTAATACCGACATACTTGTCTCCTAGTCACAAAATTCAAAGGTATTCAACTTAACATACTGATATGTAAAACGACACTCAGTTTATCATACTGCCACTATTACCGTTTGATAAATTCAAAATGTCACGCCTGACATCAACCTGATAAAAATCAATGAGTCAGCCAACGGATATTAAACTTTTAACGCTTTCTATTTTAGACTAAGCTCACTTGCAATGTACTCAGCCAATTGATTGCTTTTAGCATCGCTATCGGTATCGTTACCCCTCTGCTCAGAACTCAAGAGCCAACTCTCAAATGGTGATGCTAGTAACAGAGGAATATCAGTTTGTATGTCGCTTCCATCTTCAGATTTTTTTGTAAGGGTATTGCTGACTACTATTAAGCTTCCTCGTAGCCATAATGGAATCCCAAGGGTTTGATACAGCTTTTTGCCTGCTTGTGGGCGCGCAGCCATCTCGGTCTTTAACCGTTGCTCACGGTTTAATGGCACTATTTTTAACACTATCTGTTGTGCTACACCGTCCACACTATTATTTAACAATCGTACCAGCGAATCTGTTTTCACTTGCAACTGCCAAATATAACGATCACTGCTACGTATGGTGAGTGATGTTAAATTATTAGCTGAATGACTAAATAAATTATTAGATAAAGTCAGCATTTGCTCGGTCAGCGGTACATTTAGCCAAGATAGCCACCCGCTACTCATACGATAGAGCTGCTGACGATAGCGGCGAATGGTATAAGATGCCTTACGACCTTGCCAAAACAGTTCTGTCTGATGATCTTGGTCGTCACGTTGGCTGAGAGTTAGCACATCATCGACGAGTTGCTTAGCAGGTGGTAACGGCTCATCTTGACCCAACCAATAGTGCAATAGTTGCCGCTGACGATACATGGGTAGCTGTTGCAACGCATTGATATTTAGCACGCGCTGTGCGGGTAAAAGTTGCAGGTCTATATTTTCTGTCTGCTGCATATCCTGCATAGCTTGAGCATTGACTGTTTCCTGTGCATCACTTAACAGCTGAGCGCTGCGAGCAATATTATCAATAACATTAGGATTGTATGTAGCCAGTATTGGCATGATATCGCAGCGTAGCCCACTACGTACGTTGTCGCCGCTGTCATTGGTAGGATCATCTATATAAGGCAGCTCTAAGCGCTTGGCGTAGGCGCTAATAGTGGCTCGTCGTATCGTGAGCCAAGGTCGCCACAGGATATTGTACTGTACGCCCTGTGTTTGCACTCGCCATGGCTGCATACCAGAGAGACCATTGACTCCAGCGCCTTGAATAAGCCGCATCAATACGGTTTCAGCTTGGTCGTCAGCATGATGGCCCAATAGCAAAACATCACCTTGATTGATATGTGCGCGCATTACCTCATAGCGAGCTTGCCGTGCTGCCTGTTCATCATGACCGTTTACTTGCGCACGTAATATATAACACGGTATTTTTTGAGCCTCTGCCCAATCAGCGACATGGGCTGCCCAAGCGCTACTGTCTGCTTGTAATCCATGATCGACATGTAACAGCTGCGGCAGACATGGCAATCTACCTTGTCGATAGAGCTGCACACACAGCGCCGCAAGTGCCAATGAATCACGCCCACCACTACATGCCAGCCAAAGACGACGACCATGCAACTGATCACTATACTCAGACATACTGTTCAATAAGGCGGTTTCTAGTGTCTTATCAACTGGCAAATCAGCAATTGGTTTAACGGGATGCGAGATGATTGCGCTGCTGGTCATATTCAGCCTTATTTTTAGTTACGTTAGGTGCTTTATGTTAGGTGCTGTACATAGCAACAGTAATAGTAACAGCCAAAAAAAAACGCGCCATTAAATGACACGTTTTTATTTTAGCACTAAGACTCAGACTCTAATATTAAAAGCCACGCATTTGTGACGTTTAATATTAGGTTGGTACAGTATTAGCCAACTAGGCAGGCAACATCACTTCTGAATTGAAAGACTTTAGCTTTTCATAACGTAGCTCACAACGCTCTTGAGGATCTAAGTCTTTAATTTCATCGAGCTGTTCAGTGATTAATGCTTTTAAGGCATTCATCACAGGTTGTGGCTGTACATGTGCGCCCTCGCCCTCTTCGATAACAGCGTCAATCAAACCCATTTGATAGAGGTTAATGGCGTTTAATTTTAATGCTTCACTAGCATCTTGTGCTTTTTCAGCGGTTTTCCAAAGGATAGAAGCACAGCCTTCTGGCGAAATCACTGAGTAAATACTGTTTTGTAGCATGTTTACTTTGTCACCAACGCCAATCGCTAATGCTCCGCCTGAGCCACCTTCACCAATGATAGTCACAATCACAGGCACTTTCAGACTAGAGAACACAGCGATGCTTTCTGCAATCGCTTGTGCTTGTCCGCGCTCTTCTGCACCGATACCAGGATATGCGCCTTGGGTATCGACAAAGGTCATCACAGGAATGTTAAAGCGCTCGGCCATTTTGACCAAACGAATCACTTTGCGATAGCCTTCAGGATTGGCCATACCAAAGTTATGAGCAATACGCTCACGGGTGCTACGACCACGATGCTGACCAATCACCATCACAGGCTGACCATCAAAACGTGCAAGACCACCCAAAATGGCTTTGTCATCGGCAAAAGCACGGTCGCCATGCAACTCGTCAAATTCGGTAAAAAGCTGATTAACATAGTCCATAAATAATGGACGCTTGGCGTGTCGTGCAAGCTGCACACTATCCCAGACAGTGCTCATAGACGCTTCCCTTTAATAATTATACTTAATGTATTTATGTTTAAGAATAATATCGTTATCCGTATTCAGATAATGAAAGTACAGTTGTAAACTCAATAGGAGCTATAGTAGCACATCTTAAATAGCATGACATTATCGACAACGCCGCTTTTGTTACGTTAATCTTTAACTCAATACTTACAATGGTAACTGCTCAACCTCTGGAGTCTCGGCCTCTTGAGCTTCAATCACACTAAGCTGTACGCCCCATTTGGCAAACTGGTCAATCTCAGTACGCAAATCTGCGAGCAAGAAAGCATAATGCTCACTGCTATCCGCTAAGGTGATTTGCCAACTGTTTTCAGCGACTACCTTTAGTTCTAACTCTGGTAGCGCGTAATCACTGCGGCTATGATGTGCCAGTACGGCGAGGCGCAACAGTAAGCAAAGGTAAACCAACTGATCCCCACCAATCTGACAAGTCTGCTCTAGCATATCGGCTTTGAGCTTGCGGCGATGGTTAAGCATCAGCTGCGCCATGCGTTTTTGATCGACTTGCGAAAACCCTGGAATATCAGAGTATTCAAGCAAATACGCGCTGTGCTTGTGATAGCTACTGTGACTGATTGCCAGTCCTATCTCATGTAAGAAAGCAGCACGTCTGAGCAAGTCGCAATCATCATTGGACAGCGCAAGCTTATCTTTTACTTGTTCAAATAAATGACGGCTGGTTTTTACCACTTGCTTGGCTTGCTTTTTGTCCCCTGAATAACGCTTGATTAATGCCAATACACTGCGGTCACGCACATCTTCGCTAGCAAAGCGTCCGAGCATATCGTACATAACACCTTCACGTAACGCACCATCTGAGTAGGTAATGGTCTCAACACCCAGCACTTTCATTACTGCACGCAGTACTGCCACGCCAGCAGGAAATACGGCTTTACGATGTTCTTTGACACCTTCTAACTCAATATCATCGATATTGCCAATCTTGATCAGCAATTTCTCTAATTTTTTAACACCTTTATAAGTGATGCGCTCTTGCTCATCGGCCCAACCTTTGGACACTAGAACATTGCGTACCGCTTTGATTGTACCGCTTGAGCCAACCACACTGCTCCAGCCTGTCTTTTGGTAGCGACCATTAATCGCTAAGACTTCTTTACGTGCACCTGAAATCGCACTATTAAAAGCTTCTTTTGTGGTCAGACCGTCCGCGAAGAATTTTTGGGTAAAAGAAACACAGCCCATTTGTAAACTTTCAGTCAATAATGGATCGAAATTTTGACCAATAATGAACTCTGTCGAACCGCCGCCAATATCCATAACCAAGCGCTTATCACTACTCTCGTTGGTATGCGAGACGCCCAAATAAATTAATCGCGCTTCTTCACGGCCCGCGATAATCTCAATAGGTTTCGGCAGAATTTTATTGGCACGGGAAATAAAGTCGTTGGCGTTTTTGGCTTGACGCAGCGCATTGGTCGCGACCACACGAATCCGCTCTGGCGGTACTGAATCCAAGCGCGCCACAAAGCGGCTTAAACAATCAAGACCGCGCTGCTCAGCGGCTGCGCTTAGAATATTATTTTCGTCCAAACCGGCGGCGAGCTGTACCTTTTCAGACATCGAGACTACTTTTCGCACTTCCCCATGGTCAAGACGAGCAATAGCTAAATGGAAACTGTTGGAACCAATATCGATGGCTGCCATCATTTCATCATCGCCAATTGGCGGATTCGTAAGGTAGTCAATAGGCATAGGACAAGTCGTCACCGTGTTAGAGAGAGTGGATAGTTTACCAAAATCACGTGCTATATAGTTATAAAATCACATGTATAGAAAAAAATCATAACCACAAAAATCAGGGCAATTTTGTCATTAAAGCATTTATGCCAAACACTCGCAAGCGATGCAAAACTGTAGCGGGAACATCGACGACCATCCTATAAGTTGACAGGTATCGGCTCAGCATCTAGCGCTTGTGTTACTCATATCGGTTTGCTACATTGAAAGCCATCAATATCATGATAAAAAACCGTTATTTACAGAATTTTTATCCGTATAATTTACTTCACAAGCCACCAACTAATCGGTTAGAAATCATCTGCAATTAATAGTTATCAACCTCACCAGCAAGGAAGCTAGTCACATGAATCAGACCACTACAAAAGACGCTACCCAAAATACTGAGACCCCTATCAGTAGCACTAAAAAAGACATGGTAAAAACTGAAAATTCGCCCAAACAGGCATTTTATGATTTTTACTTAGATGAGCATCAAAACATGGCCTGTCGCCGTCTACATTTCGCAGGCAGTAGCTTTGGCTTATTAGGACTGGCAAAGTCTGTCAAAACTGGCTCAGCCAAACCTTTGGTAAAGGGCATCGCTGCTGGATATGCCTGTGCATGGGTTGGACACTTTTTCTTTGAAAAGAACAAACCCGCTTCTTTTAAATTTCCATTGAAAAGCTTTGTCAGCGATTTTCGTATGTATAGCGATGTGCTACGAGGCAATCTGAGCTTGAGAGATCGCAAGTTTGATAAAGTACGATAACGTTTAGTCGTCGTATAAATTAAATGACAAACTTTATATTCTTCCTAACATGATTATAAATAAGATATCGATAAACAAAAAAACCAGCAGAGATCACGGGATGACCTTGCTGGTTTTTTAAGCTTTAACTTTTTAGTTAGCTAATAACTTACATGGCTAAACTATGCTTTTGCCATTTCTGCAAATATCTCATCAGCCGCTTTGATTGACACATCAATATCTTCATCGCTATGCTTGATTGACATAAAGCCTGCTTCATAAGCAGACGGTGCCAAGTAAATACCGCGATCTAGCATACCGTGGAAGAAAGTATTGAATACGTCCATATCGCACTCTGTCACGTCATCGAAGTTCTCTGGTGTTTCGGTTGCACTGTCTTTAACAAAGAACATACCAAACATGCCGCCCAGCTTATTGGTACGTAAATGAATACCATGTTTGTCAGCTGCTGCTTGGAAACCGTCTACTAGGCGATCAACTTTCGCTGCTAACTCGTCGTAAAAACCTTCTGCGGTTAAGTCCTCAAACATAGCGATACCAGCGCGCATCGCTAGTGGGTTACCTGATAACGTGCCAGCTTGATAGACGCCGCCAAGTGGCGCGATGCAAGACATGACTTCTTTTTTACCACCGAAAGCACCAACGGGTAAGCCAGCACCGATGATTTTACCGAAACAGGTCAAGTCTGGGTCAATACCGAAATGGGTTTGCGCACCGCCAAGACCAACGCGGAAGCCAGTCATCACTTCATCAAAAATTAATACCGCGCCATTAGCCGTACATTCTGCGCGCAACGTATCATGAAACTCTTGTGTTGGAATAACCATATTCATGTTGCCAGCGATAGGCTCTAAGATAACGCAGGCAATTTCTTCACCCCATTTCTCAAAACAATCTTTAATCGCTTGCGGATCATTATAAGGAATCGTGATCGTATGCTTGGCAAAGTCTGCAGGCACGCCTTTTGACGTTGGCTCACCAATATCAAGCATGCCAGAGCCTGCTTTTACTAGCAGGCTGTCTGAATGCCCATGGTAGCAACCTTCAAACTTAACGATTTTGTCACGCTGAGTATAACCACGTGCTAGACGGATCGCACTCATAGTCGCTTCGGTACCAGAGCTGGTCATACGAATCATTTCAACACTAGGTACGATGTCACAAATCTTGTCAGCAACGGTGGTTTCAAACGGCGTTGGTGTACCAAAGCTCAAACCGTCATCGGCCGCTTTTTTCACCGCATCGATGACTTTTGGGTGCGCATGACCCAAAATCATTGGTCCCCACGAGCCAACATAATCGATATAGGCGTTGTCTTCGGTATCGTAAATTTTGCTACCATTGGCACGGTGCATAAAGATTGGCGTACCACCAACCCCTGCAAAGGCGCGAACTGGCGAGTTAACACCACCTGGAATATGTTTACGTGCTTGTGCAAAGAGCTGTTCGTTTTTAGTACTCATAATTATTCTCTACTTATAGCGACATTTATAACGACAATGTTTTGTGATTGAGCGTCTATTTTATATTTGTTTATTATTGAATCTTTCAAGAAGTTTTTACAATTTAAGCTTTTTTGACCACAGAAGACTTCAGCTTCATTGGTCCGTAGCCATCAAGTTTGCAGTCGATATCATGACCGTCAGTAGCATC
The DNA here is from genome assembly GCF_002836735.1 of Psychrobacter sp. 4Bb. Lineage (GTDB taxonomy): Bacteria > Pseudomonadota > Gammaproteobacteria > Pseudomonadales > Moraxellaceae > Psychrobacter. The sequence goes on from NZ_PJAS01000052.1 coordinate 191,700, forward strand.
TGGCAACAGGCGAATACTTTTCGCTTTCGTCCCTACTTTAATCACAATTGAAGAGCCTTTGACTTTTAGATCTTTAATGACCGTCACCGCATCACCGTCCTGTAGCTCATTGCCGACAGCATCACGAATAACTGCGTCTTGGTCTTCAGCTTGCGCTGCATCAGTTTCAGCCGCCGTCCATTCATGAGCACACATAGGACATACCAGTAACGCACCATCTTCGTACGTATATTCAGCATCACATTTAGGGCAATTTGGTAAGCTCATTATTTCCTCGGCAGCCATCGTACATTAGGTTAATTATAGAGCTGATATTGTACCGTAACTCACCATCTTTAACCAATTTGTACGCTTGAAAATCAAACGCTATGCCCAATTTAACACTTAACTCATCGCTTATTGATGACGTTTTTTATGACAGGGTTTTTTGTGGTACTCTTCTTAGCCTCATTTAAATTTATGTGCACAGATACTGTCAATGATAAAAGCGCCCATATAATTTTTTATCACTTCGATTTACCCACTATATTATTACTAAGTAAGCTCTCATCAGAAGGATAATAACAATGACTCAGTCTTCAAATCTAGCAGCTGTACCGCAGTTTTCGCAATTAACTATCCAAGGCGAGGACGCCGAAAAGTTCTTGCAAGGGCAATTAACTTGTGACGTTACCAAGCTCGGGCTTAGCTATCAGGCAGCCGCCATCGGTAACCTAAAAGGTCGTATTGAGTTTGGTATCTGGATCAAAAAACAAGCAGAGAAACATTATGATGTGGTCATCAGTAGCGATTGTGCTGAGTCTTTGCAGGCGCATCTTAATAAGTACGGGGCATTTTCTAAATTTGAGACCAGTGCACCAGCAGCGGTTTATCCTTGCGTGCTATCAAATGAGCCTACTTTTAGCCATAAAGACGACCATAATACTGCTGAGGATACGCAGGCTTGGATGGCATGCAGCTTAGCTACTGGTAATTATTGGATTGTGGCCGCGACTCAAGGTGAGTTTCAACCGCAAGAGCTGCGTCTACATCAGCGCGGCGGCATGGACTATGATAAAGGCTGCTACTTAGGCCAAGAAGTCATCGCTCGTATCTACTTTAAATCTGCACCCAAAGCATTTTTGCATTATGTACAAGGCACTGGTGAGACACCAAACGCAGGTGACAAGCTCGATAAAATCCAAGTGGTAAATGCGATGAAAAATGACGATGGCTTTACCGCTTTGGTCGTGGCACGCCCTGAACAATTGGCAGAAAGCGATTTGAGCATATTGGACTTGCCAGCTGCACTACAAGTAGATGTCGCACGCCCAAAATAAAAGCACATCGAATCAGGCAAGCGACACAGCAAAGGTGACGGTCGTTCAATAAAGAGTTACCGTCATGACTAACATGAGCATAGAGAATCCTATGACACATATTGCGGTACTCGGAGCAGGCGTGGTGGGCGTGACCACCGCATGGTATCTACGTCAGGCAGGCTATGATGTGACCGTGATTGAGCGCGAGTCAGCGGCAGGTATGCAGACGTCATTTGCCAACGGCGGTCAAATATCGGTCTCACATGCCACGCCTTGGGCCAACCCTGCGACCCCGATGAAAGCGCTCAAGTGGTTATTTAAAGAGGATGCTCCGCTACTGTATCGCTTGCGTGCGGATAAAGCGCAGCTCAAATGGGCCATGCAGTTTCTGCAAGAGTGCCGCGCCGATAGAGCCGATGCCAATCTGGTGCAAATGGTGCGCTTAGGTCTATATTCAAGAGATACCTTACAACAGCTGCGCGCGGATATTGGCATCGACTATGAACAGCAAACACGCGGTATCATGCATTTTTATACCAATCAGGCAGAGTTTGATGCGGCTATCGAACCAACTGAACGCATGCAAGCGCTTGGTTGTGAGCGCCATGTGATTGATATTAATAATGCTGTCAATTTAGAGCCAGCGCTCTACCCAATTGCGCATAAGCTCACTGGGGCGACCTATACCAGTCGTGATGAGTCCGGCAATGCGCACCTATTTACCCAGCGCCTAGCACAGCGCTGCATCGACGCTGGCGTACAGTTTTTATATGATACCGAGATTTTGGCACTCAATACCGATACCGACTCTGCCCGTCCGCATGTACACAGTATTACTATCCATCCAAAAGGCGAAAACGCGCAGACCTTCACAGCTGATAGTCATGTGGTCGCGCTTGGCAGCTATAGCGTACCTCTGCTAAATCCTTTGGGAATACACGCGCCAATATTTCCAGCAAAAGGTTATTCGGCTACTTATACGGTGAATCCACGTGCGCCCCACTTAGCGCCTTTTGTCAGTTTGATTGATGATGAATTCAAACTGGTTACCTCACGACTGGGTGACAAATTACGTGTTGCTGGTACGGCTGAATTTAATGGCTACAACCTAGACTTAAATGCCACGCGCTGTAAAGCCATCACTCGGCGTGTGCAGCAATTATTTCCAAAAGGCATCATCGCAAACTCTGTGCAATATTGGACAGGACTGCGTCCGATGACCCCATCGAACGTGCCCCTTATTGGTCGCGCGCACTGCGGTCAAGTCAAACATGGCAGTCATAACGCTTCAGCCACTTTTGATAATTTATGGCTCAATACAGGGCATGGTACTTTGGGATGGACGCACTCTTGCGGCTCTGCAAAAGCCCTTAGTTTGCTAATCCAAGGCGAAACCCCTAGCGTTGATTTTGACTTTATTGGTATAAATGCTTAATAAGATAAGCGATATATTCAATTTACAAACAAAAAAGGCGCTCACTTTACGTGAACGCCTTTTTTGTTTGTCTATGAACTTGCGACTAACTTTATGCTAATGCGCCTTCTGCTACAGTCTCTGTAGCAGTAGATAAACTATCTGCATCCATATCCAATGCTTCTAATTGTACAGGCACACCATTGACTGCGGCATTACCACTCAACTGATCGATTAAGGTTTCGTCAGTCAAATCATTAACACTGACACCTGCGTGCGCTTGCGCGATCTTTTGCTTAACCCCTTTGCGGCCGTGACCAAAGCCATGCGGGATGCTGACCACTCCTGGCATCAGCTCATCCGTCACTTCTGCTGCAATGACCACACTACTCACTCGAGAAGTTACTCTGACATCTTGGCCGTCTGCAATGCCATGTTGCGCTGCCGTTTGCGGATGCAACATCAATGTACAGCGAGATTTACCTTTTACCAATCGATGGCTATTGTGCAACCATGAATTGTTACTACGTACATGACGACGACCGATTAGCACAATCTCATTACTGTTGTACTGTTGCACCATCTCTTTAACACGGGCTAAATCTGACTGATAAAAATCGACATGAAGATGAATTTGTTTATCAGCGTGTTTAATAGCCTCTGGCAACATCCGATGCAACGGACCTAAATCAATACCATGTGGGTTTTCGACCAGTGCTTCAAATGTCACGTCTTTATGAGGTCCATACTTTAGACCTTGCTCTAACAAGAACTTAGGACCAAAGGCTTTTGTCGCGGCACGTTCTTTTTGCGTTGCTTCTGGCGCATCTTTGTCTAAGCGCTCTGCCAATCCTAAATAAATCTCCCAGTCATGCTTGGTATCGTCGGTTTTATCAAACAAGGCAGGCGAATATTTGGCGACATTGTGCACGGCAAAGCCATTAAAGGTGATGTCATAATGGTCGCGCTCTAATGGCGATACAGGCGGCAGAATAATACTGGCATGGCGACTGGTCTCAGTCACAAAATAATCAAGCGAGACCATAAACTCTAACTGAGATAGTGCTTCATCCAACTTTTCACCATTTGGGGTACTCAAAACAGGATTACCAGCGACCGTAACGAATCCCTTTAACTGGCCTTCCCCTTCTACCAACATCTCATCTGCCATCGCAACCACTGGATACTCACCATTAAAATCTGGCAAGTTGCTGACGCGGCTATGACGTTTACCCAGATAGCCTGGGCCTGAGCTGTTCACAACATCGACGGCAGGATTTGGGAACATGAGTCCACCCACCTCATCTAAACGACCCGTGACAATATTGATGACCATAGATAAATATTGGCTGAGCAAACCAAACTCTTGCACCGAGATGCCCATGCGACCATAACAAACTGAGCTTTCTGCTTCACAAAACTCTTTAACGATACGTTTGATTTCAGCTGCGGTAATACCCGTGATATCTGCCACTGACTCAGGCGTATATTGTTCAGCAAACAAAGCAAGTCGATCGATCTCGGGTGCCAAGGCCGCCACTCTAGTATCGAGCTTGGCATAGCCTTGCGTATAGATTTCATTGAGCATGGCCAATAGCAGCAATACGTCCGTCGCTGGACGAATAAAGTGGTGTTCGCTGGCGATGTCTGCGGTTTCGGTACGTCTTGGATCAACCACTACCACCTTACCATCACGCGCTTTGATATCTTTTAGTTTTTGACGCATATTGGGCGCAGTCATGATACTGCCGTTAGAAGCCAACGGATTGCCACCGATGATCAGCATGTATTGTGTGTTATTGACATCAGGAACTGGAATACGCAGCATGTGACCAAACAGATGCATGCTAATAATATGATGTGGCAGCTGGTCGATAGAAGTGGCAGAAAAACGACTGCGCGTCTTTAAGCTGGTAAGCAGTTGTTTGATGGTCAACATACCGCCCATGTTATGTACGTTAGGATTACCCAAATAAACACCCAACGCATTTTGACCATACTTTTGCTGTATGGATTGAATACCTGCAGCAACTTTATCCAACGCTTCTGGCCAACTAATAGATTTCCAACCGTCTACCGTTCTCTCTACCGGCTGACGCAAACGGTCAGGATCTTCATGCAAATCTTGTAAAGCAGTGGCTTTCGGACAAATATAGCCTTGCGAAAAGGGATCGTTTTTGTCCCCTTTAATCGACAAGACTTTTTCGCCATCATGTTTGATTTCGACGCCGCACATTGCCTCGCACAATGTACAAGTTCTGAAATGCGTTTGCGCTTCGCCTAACGTTGGTGCAGCCGTGGTTGTGGCCATAGTCACTCTCCCTGTTGTGTTTTTTGTTCTAGATTTCATGACAATAATTTTTGCTTATTATCACTACTGACTAGTATTGCTTCCGTGCAAAAAATTGGCGAACAGTGCATCAAAGCTGATACTCAACGTGGCAATCGCTTGTTGCCTTGAGTAACGCTGCTGATGACAGCCTAATATCAACTCGTGTACTTGTGCCGCCGCCATATCGACGCATAGATTGACAGCACTGCGCTCGCAAGTACGATTAGATAACTGCAATCCCTGAATAAATATCTCTGTCCACTCTTCTTGTATTTCGCTGACTAGATTTCCTAGACCATTACTTAGTGAAGACTGGTTTTCTATAGTGGCGCTAAATCGCGGACGATCTTCGAGCAAGTGCTGAAACAGTGCGATATTCTCAAATGCAGAATCGAAAATCATAATCAGGCATTGTCGACATTGCTGATTAAATTGATCTTTACTCAACACATCGTAATCTTTGAGCATATTGACCCATGCCAGTCGCATCGGTGATAGATAATTGTCTTTTAGTTGGGTACTAAGCTCGTTTTGCAGCGCCTCTAGGCTCTCAAAATGATTGTAAAAACTGGGCTGTGCAATACCTGCACCTTTGGCAATTTTATTCATGCTCATGCCCTGAGCACCTTCCAAACTATACAACCGCAAGGCACTTTTTAATAACGCACGCCGAGTCTTGGCTTTCGCCAGCTCACGTTTAGATTCTACTGGGACTGTCAGATCCTGCGTTAGTACATTCAATGCAGAGGTCTTCCTATTCAATAGATAATTATATCGACACACCAGTAATTTACCTTAGGTGCTATTGTGCCAAAAAAATGTGATGATAATGGTCAATTACCGACAGCGAATATCTCAGCTATAAGGTTATAGTCATTTAAACCATATGTCTATAGCCAAACCCATAGTAGAACTCATGCTTCACAAAACAACCATTTCTAGGCCACTATCATGACATCACCTGTATTCTTCTCTTTAGTGCTGCCTTGTGGCGCTACGTTACCCAACCGCTTAGCGAAAGCTGCCATGGAAGAAAACATGGCTGATATCGGTCAAGTCCCTGGCCCTACTCTGCTCCGTCTATATAAAAACTGGGCCGAAGGCGGGACAGGTCTGTTAATCACGGGAAACGTGATGGTCGATGGCCGCGCTATGACTGGTCCTGGCGGTGTCGTATTAGACAAACACAGTGAGATAGCACCTTTTAGAGCGTGGGCAAATACTGTCAAGCACAACAATACGCAAGTGTGGATGCAGCTCAACCATCCTGGCCGTCAAGTATATGCTGCCATGGGCGGTGATGTGCTATCACCTTCTGACGTGGCAATTGACTTGGGCAAGCATTCCCATCTATTTAGCAAACCGCGTGCGATGACGCAGCAAGATATCGAGCAACTGATACAGCGGTTCGCCGATAGTGCACTAAAAGCAGAACAAGCTGGCTTCGATGGTGTGCAAATTCATGCCGCCCACGGCTATCTAATTTCTCAATTTTTATCACCGCTTACCAATAAACGTAAAGATAAATACGGCGGTTCGATTAAGAATCGTATGCGACTATTGATCGAAGTAATCAAAGCCGTTCGTGCTCAAGTTGCGCCTACCTTTGCAGTCGCTGTGAAGATAAACTCAGCCGATTTCCAGCGCGGAGGATTTGATGCAGATGATGCCAAAGTGGTTATTTCAGCGATGAATGAATTGGCCGTAGATTTGGTTGAACTATCAGGTGGCAGCTACGAAAGCCCAGCCATGCAAGGCAGCACAGCAGATGGTCGCACGTTGCAACGAGAAGCTTACTTTTTAGATTTCGCAAAAGAGATTGCTCAAGTTGCTACAATGCCTATCATGACGACAGGTGGCGTTAGGCGATTGGCTGTCGCAGAAGATGTACTGGCGCAAGGGATTGACGTGGTTGGTATGGGAACCGCATTAGCCATGAACCCTGCTCTACCGAATGACTGGGAAAATGATAGTACGCTTAGTGCTCACAATCCTGTGGTACGCTGGAAAGATAAAACCTTAAGTGCAGTTGCTACAATGGCGGTCATCAAGCGACAATTACAGCGCATGGGGCAAGGAAAATCACCCAAACCAAATGCGTCGCCAATTTTCTCATTGATTTCTGATCGTATACGAATAAAGAAACTCACCAAACGCTATCATCAGTATTTGAATAAATATTCGACGAAATAACTTTCAATCAATTTCAAGGATAATAAAAAAGCAGCTACTCTATTTTTGAGTCTCTGCTTTCTTATTTACATAAGTATTTTTGGATAAATAATATATTTTTTTAATATTCATATAAAAAATAAGTTTATAGAAGGAAGTATTATCACGCATAGTAGACGCAATTTACGTGTCACTACTGCAGTAGCCCTGTAGATAACACTTAGTAAACGCCCACTATAATTAAGTAACACTATAAACATAGCATATACAGACAGCTGAATTGAAAAGTCCTATATTTAATCTCACAGGATATTTGGAACCACTCATTTATCCTTGTGCAATACAATTAGAATAAAAATTAAATAGTATTATCAGTAATCGATATTATGAAATAAGAATCAAAATAGTGATTAAGAAATAAATCAAACACAACAAGTTCAATAAAAGGAATAATACAATGAACGAACATACTCTAAAAGGCGAATGGAACCAAATGAAAGGTTCAGTTAAACAAAAATGGGCCGAGCTAACAGATGATGACCTTACCCATATCGAAGGTAGCCGTGACAAGCTAGTAGGCCGCGTACAAGAGCGTTATGGCCATGCCAAAGAAGATGCAGAGCGTGAAGTAGACGATTGGCGTGTAGAAAACAAGTATTAATATATTCGTTGCATACTTATCCGCTGCATAACTACTGTACTGAATAAACTGAAAAACCGCATAGAAATATATGCGGTTTTTTTATGGCAGATTTATACTGTACAGATAAGCTATTGGAGAAACAAATTACCATTCTCCAGACACGATAAAACCGCATAGCAATCAATTGTTATGCGGTTTTATTGTTAACTATCCATGTTACCTATCACGACTGCTTTTCATGCATCCTTGCACAAATATTCAGTATATTGTGATACTGGGCATCCTGCCCTTTTTACTACACTACAGCTTCAGTATTACTTGCTGCTATCAGCAAAGGGACTGTGTCCTTACTTCAATCGCTATTGTCATCCTGACGCTAGTTATCGAATCATTATCCTTAATGCGGTCAACTCAATCCTTGAGTCACATTCCCTAATGCCGTGTGACTATAATGCCTAACTCTCACTCGTATGTTAAGTCGCGTAAACGTCATTGCGTGTAAGCATATGCTTACAACAATATATTTTACTTACCACAATTATTACAACTTATTAACGCAAATGACACCTAGCGCAAAGTTTTGTACTCTATTATAGATAATGTAAGGAAATATTTCGAAAAATAAATCACTAGAGATACTTATTGATTACGATCTAATTTAATTTGCCAGAATACCTTTAAAATCTTATAGTTATAGAAGATATAGATATTTCCAACATATATCGCCTACTTAATACCATCATAGGATATTGCCTCATGAAAACGATAAAACCCTTCTCTATTAAGGCCACTGTATCTACTGGTCTGTCGTTGCATTATTGGGTACGACAGTGGGTTGTGCGGTTGTAGGTCCAGGATATGACAATCAGCCTGTCTATCGTGGTGATAATAATAGCCAAAACAATAATTTTAATCGCGTAAGTCAGCAGCTTCGACAAGACTTGCGCCGCAAAGGCTATCAAGTTATAGATATCAGAGCTGATAGTTACCGTGGTGATCGAGCTCTTACGGCTTATGCTAAAAAGAACAACCAAGCCTACGAGCTAAAATATACTTACCCTACCCTAAGACTCATCAGCTCAAGCAAAAAAGCATGGCCAGATAACTGGGACAATAATAAGTCGCAAAAGAATAATGACCGCTATAAAGAAAACAAGCATAAAGATAATTATCAAAATGGTCAGCGCTATAAAAAAGGCGATGTCGAAGACACTATTAAAAGAGAATCACGTTACCCAGCTATCAAACGCCGTGCTATCAACAAAGTAAGAGCGATGGGCTACCGTGTCGAAGATATCGAGCTTGAAGAAAAAAACAGGCGCGGCGTCTTTGAGATTGAGGCCAAACGCGGTTCACAGAAGTACGAGATACTATTGAGTTATCCAAATTTAGATGTGATCAAAGTCAGAAAAGATTGATTACTTTTAGCATTTTTAGCTAATTACCTCGGTACGTTTAGCTTTTACCCATATTGAGCAACGATATATTACTAGGAAATCATTATGAAAACTCTATCATTTTCAACATTAAAAACGGTAGCGACTGGCAGCATAGTCGCAGCTTTATTGGCAGTGACCACAGGCTGTGTGACTGCGCCGAATGGCTACAATGGCTATGACGACCTTTACGAGCATACTCATAAGGACAATAAAGGCCATAAAAAACATAAAGACAAAAAGAACGACAAAGACAGCTATGTCTCCGTTGTCGAGCAACGAGCTGCTAGTAAAGTCCGTAGCATGGGATATCGCGTCAAAGACGTCAAATATAAAAATGGTGATCGTAAGATTAAGATAAAGGCTGAGCGCGGACGCGACGATTATAAAATCGAGCTAGGCTACCCAAGCTACAACGTGATTAAGCTTAAGAAAGATTAATCAGTTTTTAAATACTAATATTCACTATTAATACTCAGTTGGAACATCAAAAACTTTATAACCAAATAAGTCATTAAGTGGCTTATTTGTTTTTTTTATGAGAAGTCTTACACTCCATAAGCTGATATTTTTCTATATAAGACTAAAAACCCAAGACTTTTATCACATCATAGGCTGGTGTTTCATACGGGTGCGCCTCTTTTAACGCGGCAATGGTAGCATCGATAAATGCTTCATCTACCACCATTTCCACTCGCCATTCATCGACCATTTCTAAACTATCCTGTGTACCAATGTGCGGCGTACTACCTGATAATGGCATAAACTGACCGACTCCTTGTACCTGCCAACAGCATTGCTCATAGTTTCCAATCTTCCCAGCGCCAACAGTAAACAGAGCAGATTTCACTTGGTCTAACGCTGCATCAGGAATAAAAACGGTCAACTTATACATAGGCTTACCTCATAGAATGGTTTTGAGTCTCAATTTGCTAGTTCTTAGATAAGGAAGGATGATCAGTCCATATATAACGTAGCAGCCATTCTTTTGCGTCACCTGCATAATCAATACCAATACGTGGGCGTAGTGATACAGGTGGCTGGCAGCCATCATCTTCTATCCAAACTTCTGATGTCGGCGAAACAGGTTTGCCATATAAATCGCGATCAATTTGCAAGCGTTTGGTCAATTTACCAGGGCCTGCGAACTGCTTAGGATGTGTAAACTGCTTATCTGGACTGAGTTGTTGCTCTTCGATCAGACGATCACTATCATCAGTCAAAAACCCAGCGCGAATCAATACCGATTCAGGCGACTCTATAGAGCCGCTAATCAAATTTAGCATATGATGCACACCATAGGTCAAATAGACATAGAACACTCCGCCTTGCTCATACATAATCTCTGTGCGCGCCGTTCGAGTGCCTGCATGTGAATGGCAAGCGGGGTCATCTTGACCAATATAGGCTTCGGTCTCAGAGATACGCATACGTAGCGTTTTTTGCTGTCCATCACTATCGGTTAGCTGTCGACATAAGACTTTACCAATCAGGTCAGCAGCGACCACACAGGTCGGACGAGTGAACCAGTCAGGCTCCAAAACGGTTGATGAGGCAGTAGACATTAGCGAAACCTTTTCTTATTTTTATGGTCTAATTGATATGAATAAGTACCAACAAATTAGCATAAAAGTAAGATAAGGTATCGGGGACAGTGTTGGCGCTATGTTTGATTTTTTATACGAGCTAGACTACAAGCCTGTACCTAAAGAGTGATACTGGTTGATAAATGGATAGGAATTGCAGTCTGTTATAAGTGGTTCCATTATGGCAGTCTGTTTTAAGTGGTCTATTAATACGTTTGAAGAGTGAAATAGCTGGTTTCCTTGGGGTATAACCCAATCGAACCTATTGAAATAGCTCATCTAGTTTTGCGACAGCATCATCATATTCTTTGCCTGGATCTAGAAATGCTGTTTTAAATGAATAGTAATCTGCCAAAAACTCCAATGAGCATCCGCCTAAAGATTTTGCTTTTTCCATAAGCTTCATTCTAGAATCAAAAGGTATATACCATGAGTCATCTTCTAATAAGCAATTAACTAACATATCGACATCGAAGCATTCTTCTACTGCTTTATCAAATTTACTGAAAACATCTCTCCATGCCCCCATATCTGCATCTACTTTTGCTTCAGACATTTTCCTAATTTGAGTACTAATGCTACAGATATTCACTTATACCTCTACTTAAGTTCCAGAAAATAAATATCCAAACATATCTAGAATATAGCTTAAAGCACCCTCAACATAAGCTACGATGGAGAGATTGCAAAAGCTAACTTAATAGTTTTCAATCAATGACCTCATAGGTATTAAGATTATATCTGAAACCTACTGTTCGATGCCTGTATAGCGCACCGATCATGATTAGAATATGTATGATAAGTACACCATGAAGTACACTGTGGCTATCTCAGCAAGTTAAAACGTTGATACTATTAGCCTACAGCTTGATATTCAAGTCCTCACTAGGGGACCATCATAAATATAATGCCATAAAAAAACTGAGCACATGGCTCAGTTTTTTATTTTATGCTAAGTATCAGATACTTATTTTAATGGCACACCAATACGGTCAGCCACTTCTTCATAAGCTTCAATCACATCACCTAGTGACTGACGGAAACGGTCTTTATCAAGTTTCTTCTTAGTGTTCTTGTCCCAGATACGGCAGCCATCTGGTGAGAACTCGTCACCTAACACGATACGGTCATGGAATACGCCAAACTCTAGTTTAAAATCAACTAGAATCAAGTCACCATCATCAAACAATGCCTTTAATACATCGTTGACTTGATAGGTTAGCTCTTCCATCTTAGCCAATTGCTCTTTGGTCGCCCAGCCAAGAGATACAGAAAGTGATTCGTTAACCATCGGATCACCTAGCGCATCATCTTTATAAAAAAGCTCATAAGTTGGAGGCGTCAATGCCTGACCTTCTTCTAAACCTAAACGACGTACCAAACTACCAGCTGCAAAGTTACGAACCACGCACTCTACAGGAATCATGTCCAAGCGTTTAACCAACACTTCGTCGTCAGACAATTGCTTTTCGAAATGTGTTTCGATACCAGCATCAGACAATTTTTGCATGATAAAAGCATTAAAGCGGTTATTAACCACACCTTTACGTGCTAATTGTTCGATACGCTTACCATCAAGCGCTGAGGTATCATCACGGAAGTGCAAAATCAGAAGATCATTGTCTTCTGTTTCATAGACAGATTTGGCTTTACCTTTATACAGCAGTTGTTGCTTTTGCATTATGGGGGTTCCTGTTCGTTCAAGCTTATGTGGTAAAAACGCGCAGCTACCGCTGACTGATGTAAGATACATGGTTTGCAGCTATGATAAAGACGCAACAGTCAGCGATATAGATAAGGGAATAAGTTTAGTTCGAAGTGTTACTAACAGCACGCTGAGGTTTTGGCAGCTGATACTGATTGCCTGACTCATTTTGTAGTTTGAGCGTGTTTGCCCCAGCATTAGGTGTTGAATATAAAGGGACAAAAGGTGCCGTTTCTTGGGCGGCAGGTAGCTCTATCGGTGCAAGCTTTTTGCTTTGTTGATAATCTAAGCTGCCGTTATCACGTTTACCAAGCAGGTTTTTGGTCGCTTGACAGCCGCTTAATACCAAAGTGCTACCCAAAACCAAGGTCAGCATTGCTGGAAATAATTTTGTCGTTGATGATGCTGTTTTTGATGTTACTGTCATCATGTTGTCTCTCTGAGTTAGCAGTTATTGCTCATGTAGGCGATGGACTTATCATGATAAGTTGACTTGCTACTAGCTCGAATATCAATTATCGAACTAGCAACAAATCTAAAATCGCCGAATATCAATTGGCTAAATATCAATTTATCGTATGTTTGCTCGAACCAATGCTTCATCGATAGTCGCATGATGCTGCTCGGCGAGCCAAACCAATGGCAGACGGATACCTTTATCGATAATGCCCATTTTATGCAAGGCGTACTTCGCTGGGATAGGGCTTGATTCGATAAATAGGTCACGGTGCAAATGTTTGACCACGTCATGGATTTTACCAGCCGCTTCAAAGTCACCACGTAAACCCGCAGAAAAAGTCTCACTCATGGCTTTTGGTGCCACGTTAGCAGTGACTGAGATATTACCTTTGCCACCTACTTTCATTAGATCAAGCGCAGTGCCGTCATCACCAGATAACACAACCATTCTGTCACCAACGGCTTTGATCAATTGCTCACCGCGACCGACAGATCCTGTCGCATCTTTGATAGCAACGATATTATCGATGTCACACAAACGCTCGACCGTGTCTTGAGCGATATCAACCACTGTACGTCCAGGCACGTTATACAGCATTTGCGGTATATTTACGGCTTTGGCAATGGCTTGATAATGCTGGAATAAGCCTTCTTGTGGCGGCTTATTGTAGTAAGGAGCAACGAGCAACGCACAGTCTGCGCCTGCATCGGCAGCATCCTGAGTCAGCTTGATGGCTTCCATCGTGTTGTTGGCACCTGTGCCAGCGATGACCGGTACACGACCTTTGACATGCTGGACAAAATAGCGAATGACATCGCTATGCTCTTGCATAGATAGGGTCGCTGATTCGCCAGTAGTACCAACAGCCACAAGGCAGTGTGTGCCCTGCTCGATCTGCCAATCTATGAGATCTGAGAGACGTTTATAATCGACCTTACCGTCAGGGTGCATGGGCGTTACCAAAGCTACCATTGAGCCTTGTAGTCGGGTCTTGATCTCGTCGTATGCTGTGCTCATAACCGTGCCTTACTGTATTATCCTAGCTTTTATTAAAGCTGTCACATGATAGGTCGTTTGCAAGTGGCCATTGCTTTGTGTGCGTTGATAAACGCTGATGGCGTAACTTACTTGATGTTAATGCTGCGTCTCTACTTACTATAATAGCGTTTGTATCATAGATGATTATATCTAAGATATCAGTATCGTGATGGCAATTTACCAAGAGTAAAGGCCTGCTTACTAGCCGACAGAAATATAATAATAAGAGTGCTCGTTAGTGTAGCATATTTTGATTTGACCGCTATCAATCAATTGGCAGTCAGCACATAATTTTAGTACCAAAAAATGGGTATTATTTTTCGCTTAAATTTATAGAACCTGGCCTAAAACCTTGTAGATGAATACTTACATCATTAAAGGAGCAGTTTAGCGTAATCAACGTGCGCTGATAAGTCTCTTATGTAATATTAACGAATCGTCAACACATCGATAGTAGGTCGATAGAATCGAAAAGGCAATCCTCTTGTACCGATGCTCATGAATATACAATATTCTATTAATAAGCTAAATAGAAAGCACAATTATTGACGTGCGCGCTGCCTTTATACCCTGAACCATAATCTGAGTTACATTATTAGCCACATTAACAGTCACGCGTTAATCATGACACCTACTCAATACGTAGACCAATAATAGCAGGAATGCCTTGGCGTATAACTTCTATAGTGACCACGCCTTTTTTAGGAAGAGAAGCAATAGCACCTGAAAAGTCTGCCACTGATTCGATCGGCTTTTGATGAAAGTTGGTAATAACATCGCCTGCCAGAATACCTGAGCGCGCGGCCAATCCAGTAGGATCCACTGTGGTAACCAATATGCCTGTTTTATTATCGATAGCGATTTCTGCTTGTTCATCTGCCGTCAAATCGCGTAAACGCAAGCCCAATTGTACATCATCATTTTGCTCATCACCGCTCTGTGCTCTTACATCATTAGGCGCGTAAGCGAGCTTGCCGTTAATTACCATCTGCTTACCGTTACGCTGAATCCGTGCACGGAAGGAGTCGCTTGGACGCGCTCGATTGAGCAAGTTCAGCAAATCTGATGCTTCCATGATTTGTACGTCATTGTATTGCAAAATGATGTCACCAGGTTTTAGGCCTGATTTTTGTGCTGGTGAATCTGGTGATACACGAGTCAGTAAGGCACCTTGAGGGCGCTCTAAATTATAAGCCTCGGCCAGATTGCGATCGATATCTTGTGGATAAATTCCTAGATATGCACGCGCCACTTCACCATCATTTTTTAGCTGCTCATAAATGTCCATGGCAGCGTCAATAGGAATAGAGAATGACAGTCCCATATAACCGCCAGTACCACTAAAAATACGCGAATTGATTCCAATCACTTCGCCGCGCTGGTTAAATAGTGGCCCGCCAGAGTTACCCGGGTTTAATGCCACATCGGTTTGGATAAATGGCACACTGGTCTCGCGCGAAAAGCTACGTGATTTAGCACTGACAATACCGGCAGAAGCTGAGTAGTCAAAACCAAATGGCGAACCGATTGCTAATACAGGCTCTCCTACTTTTAGACCACTGGAGTCCCCAATAGGCAGAGCTGGAAACTGACTGCCTTCAACTTTTAGCACGGCCACATCTGAGCGCTCGTCACTACCAACCAAAGTTGCATCAAGCTCGGTTCTATCATTAAGCGTCACAGTGATTTTGTCCGCACCTGCGATGACATGATGGTTGGTCAGCATATATCCATTGGAGGTAATAAAAAAGGCCGTACCATAAGCATGTTCAATCGCTGGCGTCGCGACTCGATCAGGAATACGTAGACGATCACCAAAGAACTGACGCAATACTTCAGCAGTCTGAGCCTTAGCGAGCTCGGCTTCACTAATCGTTTTGGTGACATTGACGCGTGCCACTGCTGGCGTGACTTGTTGCACCAAACCAGAGAAATCAGCCGTAGTGACTGCAGCCTGAGCACTGTTTATCGTCGTGACATTGATACTAGCGAACATAACGGTACTAACAGCGAGTGCCAGCGCACTACGTTGTAACCATTGCTGCATATTGGCAGTGGTCCGTCCTTTGAACATATTGATAGGCATTTTGTGTCCTCCATATGAGTAAGCGCTGTTATTAACAGCCACGTTATGATTGTCAGCGATAGCGACTACACCAAGCGGCATGTCCCTATTCGTTACTATTTGGTGAAATTATATTCTTTTATCTATTTATCTTGTCTATTTATGCGGCGCAGCACTTTTATTTGAACCTATTGTCATAGCTCTTTAGCCGTTACTTTACGCTTATTTTTATCACTACTCATTACTTGAATATTTATAGAGTGCCTGTCTTTAGAAGATGGTTAATAGTGTCTTATAAAAATAAACCATGTCAGCAATCAGTATATGACATTTCATGGCGCTAACACTATTATCCTGTGCGCGACGTGCATGCCCAACGCAGCTACTGTATGATAAATAAAAACTTGAAGTATTATGCTGAAGCTTTTTGCATAGTGCAGGATAACCCAAGGCAGCGTTATTTCATATGGGCTTCGTATACTTTTATGGCCGTGACATAGCTTTTTAGCAGGTACGGCTTACATCAGCTTGAAATAAAATCATGGTATGATGTCAAACCAAATATTTTACTAAACAAACAAAAGTTAGCTTGTATATAAGACTGTTTATTGCAGGTTTATAAACTGGCTATCATCACTCTTGTTTTCCATCTTTTGCATTTCTAGCGTATTGTGATTTATCTAGAAGCGCTTTTGTCTTTGCTACTTTATAGTAGTTATATCATATCTAGCTTATGTTGTGATTCATGATGGCTATCAGTGCGATGGCCTAGCTACAACAAAAACGGATAACAACTTATTGTTAAATAAACGGTAGCGACTATCTTATAACAGCTATCGATAGATATAAAATATGACAAGATTATAAAAGGATTAATTTATGGATACCGCCCTTTTGCTATCCGGCGTGGTTGGGATTGGCATTGCCGCCCAATGGTTGGCTTGGTATTTAAAGCAACCATCCATTTTATTTTTATTACTGATTGGTATTATCGTCGGCCCAGTGCTGGGTGTATTTGACCCAGATTTGGTGTTGGGCGAGCTGATGTTTCCTTTCATCTCTTTGGGCGTAGCAATTATCCTATTTGAAGGATCGCTAACGCTAGAGTTCGATGAGATTAAGCAACATGGTACCGTGGTACAGATGCTGGTATCGGTCGGTGTACTGATTACCATTGCTATCGTGGCACTATCGACTTATTTACTATTTGATGTCGATCCATTGATTGCTCTACTCTTCGGTGCGCTAGTCTGTGTGACTGGTCCAACGGTCATTATGCCACTGCTGCGTAGTGTACGCCCTAACAAAACCATTTCCAACATCTTGAAGTGGGAAGGTATTATCATTGACCCAATCGGCGCTATCGCTGTGGTATTGGTCTATGAGTACATTATCTCAGGCGGCGAAGCCAGTAGTATTCTACTGTTTGCTAAGATTGTCGTATTGGCGACTGCAATGGGTATGGCGGGCGCTTGGTTACTTGCGTTCCTTATGCGTCGTCATATGATTCCTGAGTTTTTGCGTAATGTGTTTACTCTAGCATTTGTACTGGTCTTATTTTCAATATCGAATCACCTAGAGCATGAGTCAGGTCTATTGACCGTCACAGTACTGGGCGTGGCATTGGCGAACTGGCCAAAATTCCCCCGTGAGACGATTTTAGAGTTCAATGAGTCGTTGACCATTCTGCTGATTTCAGTGCTGTTCATTATTCTGGCGGCGCGTGTAGAGTTGGCAAGCTTGCTCAGCGTTGGTTTTGCAGGGCTAGTGCTGCTCGCTATCGTGATGTTTGTGGCACGTCCACTATCGGTCTGGGCATCGGCTATCGGCTCGAACCTTAAGACCAATGAAAAGCTGATGATTAGCTGGATTGGCCCACGTGGTATCGTTGCCGCTGCTATCTCATCCCTGTTTGCGATTCGTTTGCAAGAGTATGATATTCAGGGCGTAGAGCTACTTGTACCGCTCGTATTTATGGTCATCATTGGTACGGTCATGATTCAGGGTCTAGGTGCAAAAGTAGTCGGTAACTTACTTGGCGTACGTGAGCCTGAGACCAATGGTATTCTTATCGTTGGCTCAAACCCAATTACGTTATTGATTGCTACCTCTCTCAAAGACCAAGGCTTCGACGTCATCGTTGCACACAATAACTACACCAATATTGCACGTGCACGCATGAGCGGTCTGCGTACTTACTTTGGTAATCCCATCTCTGATCACGCAGATCATCATCTGGATCTAATCGGTATTGGTCGCTTGTTTGCGATGAGTATGGACAAAGAAATGAACACGTTGTCTGAGATTCATTATCGTCATGAATTTGGTGAGCGTAAGCTATACCGTCTCAAATTCAGTGACGAAAAAGTCAAAAGCGAGCGTGATGATAAGCAATCGAACTTCCATTCACAGTGGTTGTTTGGCAAAGATGTGACCTATACCAAGCTTGCCAGTATGCTGTCCAAAAAAGCTCGAATTAAGATTACCAACATCACAGATAGCTACAGCTTTGAGCAATATAAAGCCGATAATAAGCAATTCGTACCGCTATATACGGTAGATAAAGAAGGCAAACTGCACGTCATCACCGATAATTTTGATGGTACTGTTCCTCGTGACCGTAAGCTTATATCGCTAGTGGTAGACGATGAAGTACAGCCGAAGCCAGTCGATGTAACGCCTAAGCAAGAGCAGGCTCGCATGGCAGCTGATGCTAACTTTGAGTCTAACTCAAAAGCCCCTGAAAAGCGCAAAGAGCAGGAGCCTAGCCCTGATGACAGTCAAACAGCAGCGCCAGAGTCTTTGGTAGATAGTGACAAAAATGATGAGCAAAACACTGCTAATCAGTCATCAGCTACCCAAAGCAGTAGCACCGAGACTAAGTCACCTTCTAGCACTACTGTAGAGAAAAGTGAGCCAGTAGAAGAGCCAAAAACGTCTGCTACTAATATGGATAATAAAGGCGTCATGTCTGCAAATTCGACAGCGACTTCGAAGACCAAAACCTCTACGAATAGTAATGGCAATGGTAGTGCGCCTAAAAACAAAAAAGGGGCGCTTGACCCAAATCGTCTACCTGACTCTGCTCAGGATAGCGACGCTTCTATCGCTACTACTGATGGTGTAAAAATAGATAACAAATAACGTGCATTGTTATCTGCCTTATTGACTTAAAGATAAAATATTTACCTTAACAAAAAGCCCCAGCAATATGCTGGGGCTTTTTATTAGTGCTAACTGACTGGCTAACTGACTGGCTAACTGGCTATCGATACCTCTAGCTGCCTTATAAATCTACAAACCTACTTAGCAAAACCTAATTATTTGATATCGAATCTGTCCATAACAGTCTGCCATATACGCGCACTCACATTATCCGTACTGCCCGATGCATCAATACGCTGTATGCGCTCAGGATAATCACTTGCAAGCTGACTAAAACCAGTATGCACCCAAGTAAAAAACTCGGTAGCTTGCTGCTCAAAACGATCTGCTGCACTGCGCTTATTGGCACGTTTCATGCCCTCTGCTACTGGCAAATCCAACCACAATGTCAGCTCAGGAAGCTGCGTCACAAATTGTTTGATAAGCAAATCGATTTTGCCGCGTACCAACTCGTCGCCATACGCACGCCCAAAGCCCTGATACGCGATAGTAGAATCGGTAAACCTATCACATATTACCCAAGTACCATTTTGGAGCGCTGGTAGAATGACTTGCTGCATGTGATCACAGCGCGCCGCAAACAATAGCAGCAGCTCGGTATCGTCTTCGATATCAGTCGCTGGATCTAATAATATATCACGCAATTGCTCGGCAAATGGGCTACCACCCGGTTCACGAGTACGCAGATACGAAATGCCATTAGCTTCTAACCGCAAACACAGCTGTTCAATCGCGGTGGTTTTGCCCACGCCTTCGGTCCCTTCAAAACTAATAAAGCGGCCTAAAGTAGGTGCCGTCTCCGTATTTGAAGCACTTGATTCAGGTAGATTCGATGATGATGTATTGGTATGTGACGGTGTTGCGCTGGTGTGCATAGATACTGACATGATATGACCTTATGTCATTGATGAGCGCTACCTCTACTTTGTAGCGCTCAATAAACGATAAGTTTTTTAAGAAGATTAAGAAGGAATATTACTGCGGCGGCGTTTGAGACTTTTTCTCGCGCATGACACTGAGATAATCTTTTACCGCTTGATTATGCTCAGCCAAGCTATTGGTAAATTTGTGCCCGCCATTGCCTGTTGCCACAAAATACAACGCTTCACTATCGGCAGGATGTAAGGTCGCTTCGATAGAGGCCGCTGATGGTAGCGCAATTGGCGTTGGCGGTAAACCATCAATTTGGTAGGTATTGTACGACGTTTTCTCATTGATGTCTTTACGGCGAATATTACCATCATAACGACTGCCCATACCGTAGATAATAGTCGGGTCTGTCTGCATACGCATGTTTTTATTCAAACGATTTCTAAATACAGCAGAAACTAAAGGACGTTCATCCGCAACGCTGGTCTCTTTTTCAATAATAGACGCCATCACTAACGCTTCATAAGGACTCTTATAAGGCAGATTCGGCGCACGATTTTCCCATGCATCGGTCAGTGCTTGCTGCTGGCGCTTGTACAAGTCAGTGAGCACTTTTTTGTCCGTCGTACCTTCACTATAGTAGTAAGTATCAGGAGCAAACCAGCCCTCGAGGTTATAATGAACAATAGAGTCGCCACTGTTCGTCACGCTATCTGGCAATATACCAGCCAATTCCAATGCGCTAGCAATACTCGCATTGTCACTATCTGCGGTCAGTACTTCTTTTTTAATTTTGTCATTATCGCGCAGCACTTGATACAAATCTTTAGAGGTTTTACCTTCGATAATCTGTACCTTTATGACGGCAGCTTTGGCACCTTGCCCTAGTATCTGTAGCGCTTCTGTGATGGTAGGATTTTCTGGTAATTGATACGTCCCTGCATGCAAAGACCCCGCCATTTGCGCTTTGATATACAGCTTGGCCACGGTTGCTGAAAACAGCGGGATTTGCTGCTGCCACTGCGGCAGTAGTCCATAGTAGGTCTGCCCTTTTTCGATAGTGACCATTTGCTTGGGTTGTTCAATACGCCCAAACAATGTCTGATAGACCATCGCTAATAAAAACGCAGCAATGAGCCCCAACACGAGTAACACTTGATAGCCGCGCTGCATAAAAAACGAAGGGTTGTTCACTCTATAACGACGAGGCTTGTTTTCACCACTGATGAGTGAGACGTTGGTTGCTGGCGTTGCTGATGTTTCTTCCACCTCATTTACCACTGGCTGCGTGTCTGGCAATGTGGTGTCGACACGCTCCTCAACTGTGCCATCTTGGGTGTTTGATGGCGACTCATTGGGACGTTCAGGTGGCGTATTGGGTGTAGGTGTGCTCATGGCAACTCGCGAGGCAGATGTTTGCTAGAATTTAGCACTGAACCGTGCGATTTTCAATGGTATTTGCTTAGCTTATGAATTATCTTAGCGCTGAATCTTATTTATATGGCTTAATACTCAGACACTTTTTCGATATTCTTAGCCTATCTATCAATAATGAAAACATCTTATGAGTCTACATTTCAATCAAAGTCTTGCCAAAAACTATAAATCACCTAGCCAGATAATTCGAGTATTGAGTGAAGACTGGGTCGCAACCAATAGCTACTGCCCTAACTGTAACACCCAACCATTATCAGAATTTACAAACGGCAAGCCTGTGGCTGATTTTTATTGCGCACAGTGTAGTGAGCAATATGAGCTAAAAAGTAAGAAATCCAAATTAAGTAACATCATTAATGATGGTGCTTATAAGACCATGATTGAACGTATAAATAGTGCAGACAATCCTAATTTTTTCTTCCTGACATACTCAAAAGAGCTTACCGTGAATAATTTTTTGATTATTCCCAAGCATTTCTTTACGCCCGATATTATTGTTAAGCGTAAACCCTTATCAGTGACGGCAAAACGAGCAGGTTGGGTTGGTTGCAATATTGACTTACGCCACGTACCCGAATCAGGCAAAGTGTTTTTGGTCAAAGACCAACAAGTTATACCGCGTGAAAGCGTTACCCAACAGTTCCAAAAGACTTTATTTTTACGCAAGCAATCTATGGCTTCACGCGGTTGGACACTCGATGTCTGGCAATGTATCGACCGTCTCGATGTCAGTTTTTCTCTCAATCAAGTTTATGCTTTTGCTAGTGAACTGCAGCTCAAACATCCTGAAAACAACCACGTAAAAGATAAAATTCGCCAACAGTTACAAGTATTACGAGATAAAGGCATCATTGAATTTGTAAGCCGTGGTCATTATCGAAAATTATACTAAAAACACTTATCATCCCATAATGGTAAACCTTTGGCAGCAACCAAACGACCGTAAAATTTATGAGGAGGGTAATCTAGCTCTAGCTCATCATTTACTTTGAAAAAGTGTTTCACATTGCCATCGAGACAGGTATAAGCTCGATTTTTCACCTGTTTATTCCAGCTCATTAGCAGCCCTAACGGAGTGCGAGAAGCTTTAGTAAAAGCTTGTCTTTCGGTTGTGATTGCACACATCACAGTATCTTCATGAAACTGTTTATCTAAACCTTGTTCAATGACTTCTTGACGGGTATGCGCATACTTAAACACACTCCCAAATGCTGTGTATTTTTATCTTTCTTAGAATAAACAATACTAAATGCTATCTGTGAATAACAAGGGAAGTGAATTATTTCATCAGGGTTTCTTTTCGCTGCACAGCAAACTTTATTAAATATCATCAATCTACGAACTTGTAGTGGAATTCGTTGATCTTCATAGGTAGTACGCATTTATTATCCCCTGTTAGATAATATTGGATAGAATGCAATCATTGATCGATTAACATCAGTAGGCAATACTCATTAACAAAAGACGATCAATTATGAAGAATGTTATTGGAGATATACATCACTCAATAGACTTCTTGCGAAAGTACCAGTGCATTAACTTCAATTAACGGAGCCACAAAGGCTAGTGATGATTTATGTAAGAAGGCTGATACGTCATATAAACACAGTATCAAGATCATAATATTACAGCCGCTAAAATTTATTAGCAGCTATAACTATAAGTAGTAACTTAATTATGAGTTTCGTATAACATAGTAATTATTTCGAATTATAACAGACGCCTTTCATTATAACGTTCAGGTCTAGGTTCGCCTTGATTGTCACGGTATACATCTGCAATTAACTCATCTCTATCATCCCATAGTGGCAGACGAGCTGTCGCAACTAGACGGTCATGAAACTTATGCGGTGGGTAATCCGAATCAATTTCATCATTTATCCGAAAAAAAACTTCTTCACGATAGTCAACATAAGCATGCATTCTATTCTTTACATATTTATTCCAATACCACACTAATTGTATAGGTGTACTAGCTGGGCGAGTAAACTGCTTTAGATTAACAGTCAGCGCACACTTTACTGGCTCGTCATTAGGAAAAACGCGAATACGTTGCTCAATAACTTCTTCGGGTGTTTGTGCATACTCAAACACACCACCAAAGGCTATAAATTTCTTGAAATCCTTTAGATACATAACTCCTAGTGATAACTGAGTAAATTTTGATAAATGAATAATTTCATCAGGTTCTTTCTTCGCTAATTTACAGATTTCATCAAAAACCATCAAACGACGGATTTGTAGCGGGATACTTTCATCTTCATAAACTTCGTACATTGGCTTATCTCCTTATTAGATAAGCAGCATTGATCGATTTGCTTTAAGACACAAGACCACGCAACAAAAGACGATCACTTCTTTTGAGGGCTTTTGCTAATCTACTTGGTATTGATGACTGAAGTTATTTGTGAGAAATGAAAGTGAATACAATGAAAAAAAATAAGAAGGCAACACAAAAATTTCAAATAGAGATTTTGGAAACGCTGAGTAATATCGTGGAAGTAAATGCTGAAGATGAGCAAAATGCGCTTTTGAAAGCGCAAGAAATGTATAGAAATGAGCAAGTGGTTTTATATCCAGATGATTTTATTGATACCCAATTCAATATCTTTCAATAACAGCTAGGCAGATTCAAAATCCACAACATCACCTGACAATAACGTCAGACTGCTCATTGGCATGATACCGCGCAGTGCATTGCAAAAGAAAAGCTGCGTTAATTTAGGCAAATCTTCATCTCGTAGCGACCTGATTATGACTGGATATTGCGTCGTGGATAGTGCATCTATAATTACCTGACGCATGACGCCAGCGACACCCGATTGAGCCATAGAAGGGGTGTACCACTGACCGGTGGTTAGGTAGTTTTCATTGTCTTTATGAACGCTAGAGGCAGTTTTGGATTCTGATAGTGGTGCTTCTGCCAATTGATAGAATACATTACTCATCGTACCCTCAACCCACTGCCCACTCATATCGCGCAGCAAACCTTCACCAAGTGTTGAAGCAAGATTTGATGCCAATGGCTCAGCTTTTATACGTTGTAGCTCACCACTAGCGAGGACATTATCTAAACGATTAAGGCTCTTGAGACCTGCTAGCGGTGGCGGTAAGCAAGCAATCTGAGAAGCCAAACATATTGCCGAAGCATTAGGTTGGATAGGTACCAAGTTTCCATTAGGCAAAGACAATTGCAGCGCAGTAGAAACTCGCATTGCGGTAGCCTTTAGCCATATCTCACAGTCGCTACCATTTGCATTAGGTGTATAACCATAACCGCGTACATTCTGCGCAGCGCGAGTAACTATTAGCTTTAGCATGCCCTGCTCTAACTGCTGGGCATACAGCTGCAGTACTGCTAATAGCTCTTCGCTATTTATGTTTAGCTGCAAGGCTTCAGCATGAGAGACAAGCCGCTGATAATGATAATCTGACCATAGTATCAACCCATCGATGACACCCATGGTGGTAAAAAACCCATCAGCATATGCCAGCCCGCGATTATCTAAAGACATCGTTACCGTTTGGCTAGTCGACCTATTATCTTCGATCAAACTGCTGACTTGTGGGTACAGACACACCCAGCCGTTTGGCACTGACATCGTATCGGTCATGATTTAGCTATTGTCTGTTTGAGTAGCGGCTTTATTTATCACCAGCATGCAACTATAAAACTCACATTTTGCCAGCTCTATTTTTTGTCCACCGACGATTCTATTTTTGATGATTTGGCTATTGAGCATATCAGCAACCATTTTTCCGCCATCATCGCCCATCAATTGACGTGATAGCTGATAGGCTCTTTTGGCGTGGTTTTGGCTCAGCTCTTTTTCTTTGTCTGTATCAGTAGGATTGGCATAGTACCAGCCAAGCTCTAGATATTTTTCAGAGTCGATGATATCTAGATAAGGCGCGTCCGTTTTCATAAAGCGATATTTTGCCGCTGGATTACTGGCATAGTCTAGGCTGTTTTCGTCAGTGCTCATCACTTCGCCAAACACCGATTTTATACTATCTAACTCATCCACAGCGAGCGACTCAACCTTATCCGTACCCCATGCTGCGACATCATATCTCACTGGCGTGCCTTGCTGAGCAGTGGCACCATCTAGGTCAGGATTGTTTGCGCTGTCCTGTACTGGCTCATTCGTCGTTGCCTGCTCAGTGGTCTCAGCATCTGGATTTGGAGCATCTTCTTTGGTGCTGTCACAGCCACTGAGCGTCACACCAACGGCCATTATCGTACCGACTAGAAGGGTCTGTAGGTTAGGATTCCACATGGATAATTTACTCACACTTTTAGATTGATCTCGAAATAGTATTAACGAGCTGGCAGGAACGCCGCTGATAACGAATAGTTTTCAATAAAGGGCATATTTCACAAACATTATAATCTAGCAGTCATTACAGCATATTGATATAGGTTTCCATATTTTATAGTTTACCCAACTGCTCAGCACTTGACTACCTTTTACGTTACGCGGAGCACTCCCCGAGAGTACAGATTTGTTAAATATATAACGTACTAAAACGACCTTCTCTTTAGTAGAAAGTAGAAAATTGCTTGCGCGTGTTTTGAGTATGTTTGCCTCAATGTCACAATTTATTTTCAAAAGCGATAAGGCAGCCTCTGATTAACGCTGTCACTTTCTAATCATTGATTGGTGATAGTGTCTTGGTTTGTCAATCATAGCGTTATCCCTTATGATGATTGAGCGCCACTTATTGCTTCTTTTATAGTATTTTTATTTTCTAGCCAGCGGACTATTTATGACCCAACACTTTATCGTTATTGGCAATCCAATCGCCCATAGTAAATCTCCTGAGATTCATAAGCAGTTTGCTATACAAGCAGGGATTGATATTAGCTATCAGCGTCAGTACTGCCCTGATGATGCCGCCAGTTTTACGGCTGTCGTTGAGGCGTTTTTTTGCGGTGGCGGTGTGGGTGCCAATGTAACGGTTCCTTTTAAGCAAGTGGCTTATGATTGCTGTGCGAAGCGTGGTGGTTTATCAGAACATGCCAAAACGGCAGGCGCGGTCAATACGTTACTGTTGAACAAAACACTATTAAAAAGCGGCGTGCCAATCACTGAAGCACTCTATGGTGATAACACGGATGGACAAGGTCTTATCAATCACATTATGAGTATGGACTGGCCGCTGACCGATGCTCGTGTGGCGCTAATAGGTGCAGGCGGTGCCGCTCGTGGCGTAATATTGCCATTACTTGAAGCAGGTATTGGCTCTCTCACGATTGCCAATCGCACCGTGTCTAAGGCAGCCGATTTGGTAAATGAGCTAAGTGCGGCTAGCTCAGTGATTGATGACCAAAATATCGAGGTTTGCGCGACCAATGAACTCAGTGGCTCTTTTGATATCATCATTAATGCCACCTCTATTGGTTTATCAGGTGATACGTTGCCGCTAGATGATACTCTAAACTGTCAGTACGCTTACGACATGATGTATGGTCGT
This sequence comes from Psychrobacter sp. 4Bb, assembly GCF_002836735.1. GTDB lineage: Bacteria > Pseudomonadota > Gammaproteobacteria > Pseudomonadales > Moraxellaceae > Psychrobacter. Next base: position 218,802 of record NZ_PJAS01000052.1, read on the forward strand.
CCGCTACCGTTTTTACAACATTTTGCCGCTCGCGGCGCACAGACCTCTGAAGGCTACGGTATGCTTATCGGTCAAGCTGCTTTAAGTTTTGAGCGTTGGACTGGGCATACTATCGATGTAGCACAAGCGACAACAGCGCTAAATAAAAACAGTTAATCAAAGAAAAGTCTTTGCAAAGCTCTACCCTATTAACTAAAACGTAGTAATAGCCAATTTTCAAAACGGCGCAGCGGTACACGCAATCGCGTAGAGTGTATCGCCAGACCACCGCTCAATCCAATCACGCAGCCGAGCGCCGTATCAATCATACGCGCTTGGATAACGTCTCCAGCGACTGGTGGCACTGACATCGTACTACCATACTCGGCGATAAATATCGTCAGCGGCGTGATAAATATTACCGCCAGTCCATAATGCCGATCGACAAACGATTCAATCAAAAACATCATACATAGTATTGCTATAGCGATGCTCCATCCTGATAGTCCCCAAGACAGCATCCAGCCCGCTACGCCCATGCCAGCCAATGTACCCAATAATCGATGCAACTGTTTGATCCACATGGTTCGTAGCTGCATACCTTGGGTGATAATAAAGCAGCTCATCGCTGCCCAGTAGGGATAAGGCAGCTCTAACAGAACAGCAACGACCAACGCCAAACTAACGAAACTTACCACGATCAGACTATCGCTAATCATATCAGGCTGATAGTCATAGACAGGTACAGAAGCAACTGGACGCGTCGCCAATAAGAACAAACTATAGAGTAGCGCTAGCAACATCGAGGAGCCACTACCCAATATCACAAGCCCTATCGCTGAGAGCACTTGATCAATCGGCACGGGGATAAATAGCGCAATCGCACCCGCCATCAATACAAACAATCCCGCTGGTGGTGGTTGCCGATAATAACGACCTAACATCACCACGCTAATCCCAATCAGCATAAACACAGGCAGCCGCAACACTGGCATCAGCTGCGCGATCAGCCCCAGTGCAAAGCTGAGTATCATCGCAAACCCCCAAGCCATGACCGTCACTAGCCGATGTGGTAGCCCGCCTGTAAATGGTAGGTTTAGAATAATCATCGAGCCTAGCGATGCTTTGATACCTGAAGATAAGTCACCAAAATAAGCCCCTACAAACACCGGAAAGCTAATCGCAATCGCCGCGATGATTGGCATATGCCATGGTCGATGGCTGCGATTGACTGTCAGTAAATGACTTAGCTCACCATCGATTAACCCCTTAATACGAGTTAATAGTACGCTCAACCAAGAGGCTCGCTGTTGCTTTTTTGAGGTGCTCATAAATGGCTTTTCCTATTTGATAAGTCCATTTTTCTTTGAATTTAGATGAGTCTACATAGCCCTTTATAGAGTAATTTCAAGCGAAGATACAATTTACCTATACAAACTAAAAGTAATTAATTAACATATAAATTATGAATATTAGTTATTAGTTATATATTTGTGCGCATATAAGATTTATACTCATACAAACGCCATAACAGCCAAATTTTATCAAGGATGACGTGACGACCCTCATAACGAATGAGCTGTTCTTCATGAGTCCACCTGACGACCGACAATAGTGTCTACCTCGATTTAAAAAAAGTAAAGATCGCTTACATAAACACTGGCTCAAATACTGCGCCATAAGCCTATGATAGCGAACCAACCAAAGAGAGCGATTATGTTAACTTACAAAGCCCCCTTACGTGATATCAAATTTTTGATTAATGATGTATTTGACTATCAGACGCATTATAAAAGCTTAGACAACGGCGAAAACGCTGATCCTGAAACTGTAGACATGATTCTACAAGGCATGGCTGATTTTGCTGAAAACGTCATTGCCCCGCTCTATCAATCAGGTGGTGAAGAAGGCTGTCATTTTAAAGATGGCGTCGTGACCACGCCAAAAGGCTTCAAAGAGGCTTATGACCAGTTTGTAGAAGGCGGCTGGCAAGGTATTTCATACCCTGAAGAATTCGGTGGTATGAATCTGCCAACGTCAATCAACCTTATTAAATCTGAGATGATCGGTACTGCTAACTGGTCATGGTCGATGTATCCTGGTCTATCAACAGGTTGTATCAACACATTGCTTCAGTACGGTACTGACGAGCAAAAAGCCCTGTATTTACCTAAGTTGGTCGAAGGCTCATGGGCAGGTACCATGTGTCTGACTGAGCCACAGTGTGGTACGGATTTGGGTCAAGTTAAATCAAAAGCCATTCCACAAGATGACGGTACCTACAAAATCAGCGGTACCAAAATCTTTATCTCAAGCGGTGAGCATGACTTAACAGATAACATCGTCCATATCGTCCTAGCACGCCTACCAAATGCACCAGAAGGCACGCGCGGTATTTCACTATTCATCGTACCAAAATTCACCCCGAATGCTGAAGGTGAAGCTGGCGAGCGCAATGCCGTCGTTTGTGGTTCAATCGAGCACAAAATGGGCATCAGCGCATCTTCGACATGTGTATTGAACTTTGATGGCGCAGTCGGCTATCTAATCGGCGAACCGCACAAAGGCCTAAAAGCCATGTTCACATTCATGAACACGGCTCGTATCGGTACTGGTATCCAAGGTCTGGCGCATACTGAGTTGTCTTTCCAAAATGCACTGCCATATGCCAAAGAACGCCGTTCTATGCGTACGCTATCTGGTACTAAAGATCCTGAAAAAGTAGCTGATGCTATTATCCATCATGCCGACGTACGCCGTATGCTACTGACGCAAAAAGCCTTTGCTGAAGGCGGTCGCTCAATGATTTATCATTCAGCACGTTATGCCGACAAAATGGCACAAGGTATCGTTAATGGCGATGACGAAGAGTTCGAAAAATGGGATGACAAATTGGGCTTCTATACGCCAATTCTAAAAGGCTTCTTAACTGAGCTAGGTATCGAAGCTGCTAAGCATGGTCAGCAAGTCTATGGTGGTCACGGCTACATCAAAGAATGGGGCATGGAGCAAATCGCTCGTGATGCTCGTATTGCAACGATGTACGAAGGGACTACTGGCGTACAAGCACTTGATCTACTAGGTCGTAAGGTTATCTTACAGTCTAAAGGTAAGATTATCCGTGACTACACGTCAAGCATCATGAAATGGTGTGGCGAGTACGCACTCGATAAAGAAATGCGTAAATTCGTTTGGGCACTAACTAAACTGTGTGCTGAGTGGAACACCTTGACGGTACGCTTGATGCTGATGGCACGTAAAGATCGTGAAATTATCTCAGCAGCGTCAGATGACTTCTTAATGTACTCGGGCTATGTGATGATGGGTTATCATTGGGCTCGTATGGCAGCGGTCGCTTATGAAAAGCTAGAAAATGGCGGCACAGAAGCACCAGAATTCTACAAAGCAAAAATTCAGACTGCTGAATTCTACTTTGATAAGTTGCTACCACGCACGTCTGGTCACGCAGAAGCGATGGTTGCCCCAAGCGAAAGCATGACATCAATGGAAATCGATCACTTTGCTTTCTTAGACTAATACTGCATCGATGATCAATAAAAAAGCGCCTATCATTTAGGCGCTTTTTTATGCTTAACTGAAAATCTACTTATACAGAATACACAGCAATGAACAGTTTTAGGAGCAAGCTATGCCAATACCCTATTACAAAGCTACCGCGTTAGCCACACGCTGTATGCAAACATTGGTAATTAGCATGGTACTAGCAAGTATGTCTGCAAATAGTGCGATTGCTAAAAATAGCGATACCCCTATTCGTTTTTCAAAAGGTGCTATTAGTAGCGTCATCACTGGTAAATTAAATCCCAATGACAATGAACGCTGGTATCGTTTTGACGCTACAAATGGACAGTATGCCGTGATAAATATTACCCCATTTGCGGGAACATCTGAGACTGCCAATGTCGGCGTATTACATATGCCAAATGGTACGCAAGATGGGAGCAAAGGCGGTATAGTCTATCAAAGCTGTTTACCTGCGACGGGCACATATCGGTTGCGTATCGCCCGCAATCTTATGGCTACCGAAGGCAAAATCGCGGGTTATAAAGTGGAAGTAATGGTACTACCAACGTATGCCAGTCAGCCTTTATGCAAATGATTGTAATCATTTAACGTTGGTAACTTTAGCCTACGAGCAGTCACCTTTTTAAGCAGTCGCTTTTTCAACCAAACAGTTTTTGAAAAGGCAGGTACTGTTAGCTACCAAGCATTTTCTTATGATACACCGCACTTATCTCTTCAACTTCTACACATATCTGCAATGCCGCACGCCCTGACTGCTCTGCGCCTATTTTTTCCTCGATAGTAGCAACCAACAGCTCAGCCAACTGATCACGAGTGGCCATATCGCGTCCACTCATCAGCTTTAGGTGGGCGTAAATAAATCCATTGGCCTGTTCATCGTCTTCAACACCTACTAGAAATGAGTTAATAGGTACAATGCGTGCTTTTATATCAGTAGGCAGCTTAAACTGACCACTATCCCACAATGCTTTGTTTAGCGATTTGAGTAGTGATTCTTCGTGAGCGATACTGACGTTGGGTGTTACTTGAATGGTTAAATGTGGCATGAGCATGTCCTTAAATGTAGATAAAAATAATAGATAAACCGGCGTATAAGTCTACGCCTCATCGCTATGGTCAATCTACAACAATCTTGCGCCAAAGTATTTTCAATACAAGCGAACCCAGTATAGATTACTCATAAATATGCTTAGCGAAATTGTCGACATGGCCATTTTGTAATAGGCAGATGATAGCCACCGTATAACATTTTACTCATCAGTAATACCACTAAAGCAAGCATCAAGCGTCGCGGCCAACTGTGCAGGCGGCAATTCAATCTCCAGACCGCGGCGGCCACCACTTACATAGACAGTGGCCTGATCTTGAGCTGTACTATCTATCACGGTTTTTAGTCGCTTTTTTTGACCCAGTGGACTGACGCCACCCAACACATAGCCTGTGCTACGCTCTACTTGTTTGGGGTCAGCCATCTGTACTTTTTTGCAAGATAGCAATTTGTTAGAAGATAGCGCCTTAGCCATTTTTTTAAAGTTAAGTGTCTTGTCAACTGGCAATATCGCCACAGCAAGTACACCCGTATCAGTGGTCACCACTAGAGTTTTAAACACCTGTGTCACCGCTACGCCAAGTTTTTCTGCGGCTTCTAAACCAAACGATACGGCATTGCTGTCGTGAGTATATTCGTGTACTTGGTAATCAAGGTTACGTTTTTTGGCAAGATCGATAGCTGGAGTCATAAGTTTTAGGCTTAATAAAATGAAATTGAAAAGTAGACGCTATGATTATCAATCATCGGTGATAAAAATATATTATTACCCTAAATATATGAACTTTCAAATGTTTGAGTATTTTGTATAATTGGTCACTCACTACAGCGTAACCAAACCGTATTAATATTGGTAGTATATACAGACACTATATATCGCTTTGGTGGCTTTTATGGCATCATAAGCGCAACATATTTGACTATTTTTGATACTGATTATGATACCGAAGTTCCTAAAAAAACGGATTTTTAAAGCACCGGTCGCGACTGAGCGTGCGTCTGAAACTGATGGCAATGCAATCGCTACGAAGCCTTATTCTAATGCACCGATCAATCAGCTGTATCGTAAGCTGTCAGGTCAGATGCTCGATATCGCCGTAAAACCTAAGTTATTAGGCGAGCTACCTGAGTTCGACAATGATGATCAGACGCTACGGTTTTATGTACTGCAGGACTACTCTCGTTCCAACAGTATTCTGATTGACTTGCAGACGCAAGAGCACAACTTACCGCCTGCACTGGTTGGCGTAAATGATGCCGCCCATAATATTAAAGAAAATGCGGCCATCATATTTTTGAATCACCCAAGTGCCAAAGACAGCCAATTGTCACCTCGACTTTCTCGCTTGGTGTCTGCTGTATTGCAATATCCCGAGTTAAAGGTACGTCTAGTACCCGTATCGATTCTGTGGGGGCGTGCACCTGAAAAAGAAGATTCGCTATTTAAGCTGCTAACTGCCGACAACTGGCAAGATCCTAGTATTACCAAGCAACTATTCAATATCGGGGTGATGGGCCGTGATACTTTTGTACAGTTTCACCCACCGCAAGACTTACGTACTATTATCAATGATAATCTTAAAGGCGATGTGGAAGGACCTGCTACCTTTGACTCAGTTGCTACAGATGCCCTTAAAGCAGATTTAACAGCGACGGATTCAGTCGATACAGATTCAACTGCCGCTACTACTACTGATGCCGCAGCTGACGCTGAGCAAGCACCAAGCTATGCGCTAGTCGCATCAGCCGATAGTAATCGTGAACTGGTTCGTATGTTGCAGCAGCAGTTGTCGATTTATTTAGATAAGCAGCGCGCCAGCATGCTTGGCCCTGATTTATCAGATAGACGTAACTTGGTAGACAAACTGGTGTACTCGCCAGCGATCAAACATGCGATCGAGATGGAAGCAGCCGAAAAAGGGACCAGCGTTCGAGAAGCTCGTAGTCAGGCTAGAGGCTATGCTAATGAGATGGTCAATGACTACTCTCATTCCATTATTAGAGGCTTTTATAAATTTTTGACATGGTTATGGACGCAGTTATATGACGGCGTAGAAGTCCATCACTTCGAGCGAGTACGTGACCTTGCAACCGATTATGAGCTGATTTATGTGCCTTGTCATCGCAGCCATGTCGACTATCTATTACTGTCTTATGTCATCTACAAGCGCGGTCTGAGTATCCCTTATGTGGCAGCAGGTGACAACTTAGATGTTCCTGTATTAGGCCCACTATTACGCGGTGCCGTTGCTTTTTATATTCGTCGTAGCTTCCGTGGTAACGCGCTGTATACCGCTGTACTGCGCGAATATATGCATACTCTTATCACGCGCAACACTCCGATTGAATACTTTATCGAAGGTGGTCGCTCACGTTCAGGTCGCTTGCTACCGCCAAAAATGGGTATGCTAGCGATGACCGTCCATAGCCAATTACGCCAAACCAATAAGCCTGTGGTATTTATTCCAACTTATATTGGTTATGAGCGCATTATGGAAGGCGGCACTTATGTCGGTGAGCTAAAAGGTAAGCCAAAAGAGTCAGAGTCTTTGATTGGACTACTCAAAGTTGGCCGTAAAATCGAGCGTATCTTTGGTAATGTGCACTTAAGCTTCGGTACGCCATTACACCTTAGCGATTTTATGACAAAATTCGATGTGCCAGCCAATAGTTTGCCATCCGATCGTACTGACTCGCCGCTCGATGAAAAAACCAGCGCCATGGTTGATAACATCGGTGTGAAAGTCATGCAGCATATCAATAAAGCTGCGGTCGTAACCCCTGTCTCGCTGCTATCATTGGTTCTGCTATCAGCACCAAAAGCTGCATTGGATGAAAACATTTGCCGTGAGCAAATCGCTTTGTACCAAGGTCTGGCTCAGCAGCTGGTCTACTCAGAGGATACAGTTATCACTGATATGACGCCGCAGCAAATCATTGATTATGGTATTAAGTTAAAGCTCATTGAGCGTACGCCGCATATCTTAGGTGATATTATTCAGGTTGCAGGCAAGCAAGCTGCCCTGCTCAGTTACTTCCGCAACAATATTTTGCATGTGTTTATTCTATTGTCGTTCTTGTCCGCGCTAGTCGCTCGCAACGGTCGTATCAAACGCAGTCGCCTAGACAGTATTGCTGAGCAGCTATACCCATTCTTGCAGGGTGAGCTATTTTTATACTACCCCGCACATGGCTTGGCTGAGACCCTCAACAAAAAAGTCGACAGCTTACTCTCTCATGGGCTGATTGTTGAGCTGGGTGATGACACGCTTAGCGTTCCTGAGTCTAATAGCAAGCATTATCAGCAGCTGCAAGTACTGGCGACACCTGTTGGACAAAGCCTTGAGCGTTATTTCATGACGCTTGCCCTACTCGCTCAGCAGGGTTCTGGTAATTTGACTGAGAACGAAGTCGTTGACCTATGTCATCTGCTTGGACAGCGCCTATCTGTACTATACGCCGATGATATTCCAGACTTCTTTGATCGCGCCTTATTCACCAGCTTTATCAGTGCATTGACTCGCTTAGACTATCTACAAAAGGATGACGAGACAGGCATACTGACCTTTGATCATCGTATCAATGACATCGCCAGTCACGCTAAGTACGTTCTAACGCCTGATATGATGCAAATCTTACAGCAAGTGGCGAGTCTAGACGAAGAAGAGATTACCCATGCGATTATTGAGATTGGTAATAAAAAGCAGCGTAAATTCGGGCGTAAACGTTAGTATTGGTTTAATAACTCATACTGACTAAATAGCTATAAAAAAAGACCGCTAATGATTAGCGGTCTTTTTTTATTGAACTTAACTATACCAAATAGCGGTATTAGTTGGTAATCTTCTTATACTTAGCGCGCTTAGGAGTCGCATCATCGCCCATTGTCTTTTTACGATAGGCTTCAAACTCAGTGTAGTTACCATCGAACCACACTGGACCTTCTTCTTCGAATGCCAAGATATGAGTCGCGATACGGTCAAGGAACCAGCGATCATGCGAGACCACCATGACAGTACCTGGGAATACTTGAATCGCATCCTCTAGCGCACGTAAGGTTTCGATATCCAAATCGTTTGATGGTTCATCGAGTAGCAATACGTTTGCGCCTTGCTTTAGCGTCTTCGCTAATTGCAGACGGTTTCGCTCACCACCTGATAGTTGACCAACGTGCTTTTGCTGATCTGAACCTTTAAAGTTAAAGCGACCGATATAGGCACGGCTTGGCGTGGTGTAGTCGCCAACCGTAATAATATCAAGACCGTCAGACACTTCTTCCCAAACCGTTTTGTTATCATCTAAGTGATCACGCACCTGACCGACATAAGCGACCTTAACACTTTCACCCAAATCAACCGAGCCAGTATCTGGGGTATCACGTTCAGTAATCATGTTAAATAGTGTGGTCTTACCCGCACCATTTGGACCGACGATACCAACAATCGCACCCGCTGGTACGTTGAAGCTTAGGTTTTCATACAGTAGACGATCGCCAAATGATTTAGAGATGTCATTGATCTCAATAACCTTGTTACCCAAACGTGGACCTGGTGGAATATAAATCTCAGAGGTCTCATTACGTTTTTGGAACTCCGTTGAGTTCAACTCTTCAAAACGCTGTACACGAGATTTAGATTTGGCTTGTTGGCCTTTTTGGTTTTTACGAATCCACTCAAGCTCTTTTTTCAGCGCTTTGGCAAATGACTCCTCTTGCTTATTCTGCTGCTCTAGACGCGTGTTCTTTTGCTCTAGCCACTCAGTATAGTTGCCTTCGTACGGATAGCCATGGCCACGGTCAAGCTCTAAGATCCACTGAGCCACATTGTCAAGGAAATAGCGATCATGGGTAATGGCAACGATAGTACCGCTATAATTCTGCAAGAACTGCTCTAGCCATGCGACAGACTCGGCGTCCAAATGGTTGGTTGGTTCGTCGAGTAATAGCATATCAGGGCGTGACAATAGTAGGCGGCATAGTGCCACACGGCGTTTCTCACCACCTGACAATTTGCTAACATCCGCATCCCATGGTGGCAGACGCAGTGCATCAGCGGCTTTTTCTAGCTGATTGTTTAGGTTGTGCGCATCCCACGACTGGATGATGTCTTCCATTTTGCCTTGCTCTTCAGCAAGTTTGTCAAAATCAGCATCAGGCTCAGCGTATTCAGCATAAATGGCATCTAGACGAGCGAGCGCGTCTAGTGCTTCGCGCATACCGTCTTCGACATTGCCGCGTACATCTTTGCTGTCATCAAGCTGTGGTTCCTGTGGCAAATAGCCAACTTTGGTACCTGCTTGCGCGCGCGCTTCACCGCTAAATTCAGTGTCGACACCAGCCATGATACGTAGCAACGTTGATTTACCTGAACCATTGATACCTAAGACACCAATTTTGGCACCAGGGAAAAACGATAGGTTGATGTTCTTTAAAATTTCACGCTTAGGGGGAACAAGTTTTGACACGTTGTTCATCGTGTAGATATATTGAGCCATTAACACTCCGATAGACTGCATAGAAGAGAACAGCAAATACCACTCAGCAATGATGCCAAGCGTGCTGTACCTCAAAATCAGGGTTACAAATTATAGGTTATTATCGCATTGTGGCGCATACCCTGCAAGCTAACAGGTTGTTTTCCCCTTTGTTTTGCTACTTTTGGTATTAAGCCATCTACTTTGATGATATAAGTTTTCTAAAAGAGTCACTTAAAAGTTCGACTCAATACGCAAACCTAACATTCTGATTCATTAGTGTTTTATAAAAACCACAAAAAGTAGCATCAAAACTTTCGCAAATTTAATCAATCGTCGTTAGCATGTTAGGATAGCTTAATAGCGTTGGAGAAATAGTTTGGCGTTATTGTCTACAACATGACTAGTAAGCTACCGCATGACTGACAAGCTGACATCGAATGTGCAACATTCATTTCAATCACAATCATAAAGGTACTGATAATATGGCCAACGGCTATCGCCCTGAAATTATTCAACGTGCGTTTGTCGATTTTATCGGATCGCGCTTACATCCGTTTTGGTCATTGACGACTCCTAAGTTACGCCTGATCGCACGCTATACATTAAGTGATGATTTGATAGCACTTCGATTTGAGACCAATAGAGCCTTTAAACAGCAGGTTTCTGAGGTGATGGGTGGTTGGCAAGGCGGTCAATATCTTGATTTGCGCGTTTGTATTGAGGGGGTATATCATCAACGTAGCTACTCGATAGTGGGCTTGGCGCATCAACCCCTCTGGTGGCTCGACGATGCTACCGAGAGACATACGGCAGACCAACGTCATACGGTAACTATCGCGATTAAACCGCAAGGGTTGGTATCTAACTATTTAACCAAACAGATGCCACTGGCTAGCGTCGTTGATACAAGCTTGCCACTGGGTCATTTTACTTTAGCACAGGCAAAGGCAAATTTAGACCATAGAGAACCAGATAACCAAAAACTAAACCCTTTATTATTTGTCGCTGGCGGTAGCGGTATCACGCCCATGCTCGGACTTATCACTCAAGCCTTGAGTAATGGTCACCATGTGACGCTGTTGCATTATAGTCGGACTGTTTCATCCAAACTGCAACATCAGTGGCAACAGCTGAACGATACTCATCCAGACTTCACTTATCATCTAATCCATACTGAAGAGCCGACTACCTATTTGGCTGGCACACGATATTTAAGTGTAGAGGGTCTGCTGTCGCTAAACTTACCTCTATCAGATACGCAAATATTTGCCTGCGGTTCACAAGCGTTATTAGCTGGCTTATATAAAGCCGCCGCAGAGATAACTTTACCTATAGACAAACAGCTGCGCGATAACATCATAGTAGAGAACTTTGGTAATTCCCTAGCTAATGTTGATAACGGCAGCAATCAAACATTCGATAAGACGATACCTGTAGAAGAACACACTGTCTATTTGCGGTCACGGCAGCGGCAATTTGTCAGTGACACGACCATACTGACTGCTGCTGAAAATGCAGATATACGACTAGCACATGGTTGTCGGCAAGGCATTTGCCAATTGTGCCGCTGTAATAAAGTCAGCGGCGTGGTCAAAAACGTCCAGACAGGGAAAGTAAGCGGGGATGGTTACGAGTCTATTCAAACTTGCATCAATATTGCCATGACTGATGTGGTACTCGATATTTGATGACTGGCTTAATAGAACAACTGGCTCAATAGAAAGTATATGCCAAACAACCTATGAGAAATAAAAGACAAACGTTACTTTATAAGCTAAAACTCAGATAACTTATCAAACCGGATGCAGTGCTGCTTATTCATGCCGTTTCGGTTAAGGATTTATTTATGCGCTTACTCCCACCTGTTATTACGCCACAATCTGCTGTGCCTATCTTGACGCCCCTGTCCGATGCACAGCTAGCAAAAAACGCGCCTTTGTCTTTGACGCCGCAAACGCCGTACTCGCAGCTTAATGATGAAGCAATCAATGATAGCGGTCAGCCAGACACATCAATAAGGCCTCGATACCCAACAGTAACTGATGCACCCTTATCAAAGTCTCAAAGCGATGCTTTAGCTGCAGAGCTTGATACCCTATATAAAAGCGTTATGGACTCGCTAGGAAGTAAGGATGCACGCTACATACAGCGGATATATGCCACCGTGGTATATAGTGAAATTATCGCCCGTGGTCTACTTGCAGCGGCTGGGCGTATGCCATCGAAACGCAGTCTAGTCGCTACTTGGCTACTAGGCACGTCTTTACTTAGCTTTAGCAGAATATTGAACAACATGGAGCTGGGTCATAACGTTATGCATGGTCAATATGACTGGATACAACACCCGCACCTTAATAGTCAAAAATTCGACTGGGATATTGTCTGCCCTGCTCCATTATGGCAACACTCTCATAATTATTTACATCATACTTTTACCAATATTGTTGGCCGTGATCATGACGTAGGCTATCACTTGATTCGAGTGACTGACGAGCAGCCTTGGGCGCCAGAAGATCGCTATAATATATTTAGTACAGCGGTACTGGCATTTGGCTTTGAATGGGCAGTAGCTTTTCACGATATTCAAATCAGTGCAGATGAATACGCCAACTCCCCTGATTTGCACAAAATCATGCAACAAAAGTCTCGCGCGTTATTTGCCAAAATTGGACGACAAATAGGCAAAGACTATATCGCACTGCCGTCTATGGTAGCGCTGACACTAGGTCATCGTAGCGCCTTTAGTACGCTGAGCGGTAACATGACTGCCAACACTGTCCGCAATCTATGGACATGGGCAGTGATTTTTTGCGGCCATTTCACTGAGCAAGCGCATATCTATACTCACCTTGATGCCAATGAAAGTAAAGGCGACTGGTATGTACGCCAAATCCTTGGCTCTAGCAATATCAAAGGCAGCAAATGGTTCCATCTTTTGACAGGTAACTTGTCCCACCAAATTGAGCATCATATATTTCCTGATATGCCAGCTGGCCACTATGCAAAGATTGCGCCGCAGGTACAGGCCATATGCCGTAAGTATGGTTTAAGCTATAACACTGGCCGCTTTGGTACGCAACTCAAGCAAGTACTGGGACGTATTTATCACTTTAGCAAACCCAGCGAAAAAGAATGGCAAGCCTATATGCAATCAACGGAAAATGCAGATAGTACCACTCTTAAAGATGATAGGTCAGCGAACGATTTAGAAGACAAACTAGAAGATAAATTAGCGATAGAAAATACTAGTGGTCTCACTCACTTTTTACCTCCAGTCGTTCGTAAAGCCATATCCTATGCATGGTGACATATTCAGATTTGCAACTAGATACGGCCATGATAAGGTAGGACAACAAACATAGATGACGTTAACAGTCGTCCTATCAACCATTACGGTAAGCGTCTAGATTGTTAAGCATCAAACCTACATACTAAACTGGCACTATCAAAATTAATAAACAGTTAGTTACTAATAAAAATTCGATAATAAAAAATGGAGTATATTAATGAGTAACCAAAACTCTAAACCAAATCTAGAAATTATTCACAACCAAGCAGCAAAACGCTTTGAGACCTCTATCGATGGTCAGACAGGTTATATTAGCTATCAGGACAGTGCTGACAAGTTAGTCTACGATCATACTATCGTACCGCAGCAATTAGGCGGTCAAGGCGTTGGTTCAGCACTCGTTAAGCACGCGCTAGATTATGCACGTGACCAAAACAGGAAAGTAATACCGCAATGCTCATTTGTCGCGTCATACATTAGCAAACATCCTGAGTATCAAGACTTGATTTAACTGGCTAAGTAATTAGGCTCAACTAGTTCGTTAACTAAGTTCAGTTAAATGATATCGGGCGAAGCAGGAAAATACGTAGATATTTATTTAGCATAGGAGACATACCCCAGCACCACTTTTAATAAACCAATTCGACATAACAATAAAGGTTATTAATATGAGTAGTTTATCTGACAAACAAATCAATCTACAGCTAGAAGAGCTTGCTGGTTGGCAACGTGACGGCAATAGCATCGTCAAAACCTATCATTTTAGCGATTTTATCGAGGCTATGAGCTTTATGAATCAAGCGGCATTTCATGCTGAAGCGCTTGAGCACCATCCAGAATGGCGTAATACCTACAATATCGTTGAAGTTCGTTTAACCAACCACGACACAGGTGGCATATCTAGTCTGGATATTCGTTTAGCCAAACGCATGGAGCATATCATTCAACCCAAACGGTTGTAGTAGCAAGTCTACAACGTATGCCTTGATGCCGATTATTTTAGCTTTCTAACGATTACCTTCGTTAAAGTAGATAAAAAAGACCCTCAATTGAGGGTCTTTTTTATAGTAGGTATTTACAACGATAAGCTGTGTTTACATCTTACGACTGACAAAGGCAACGATAAACAAAATCACAGCGACTGCTAAGAAAATGTATGCCAAATTAGTAGACAATCCTGCGACACCACCGAAACCTAGGAAACTCGCTAGTAATGCGATCACTGCAAAAATAATAGCCCAACGAAACATAATCTTCTCCTCAAATAATGGTAAAAAACAGATATTAGAATTTATATAGCATCTATTTAACTTGTTTTTATCTAATGCTAGTTATTACTGTTTACGCTTATAGATTAGCAACGTTCCTCTCTAGAAAACGTTCATTTTAGTAATAATATCGG
>NZ_PJAS01000063.1 GCF_002836735.1 Psychrobacter sp. 4Bb
GTAGTTTACTAATTTCATCTAATAAACGAATAGTAGCTGCTTCGTCATTCATAACTTCGTTCTTTTGCCTATTCCATTTGGCAAAGCAGTAACTACATTTATAATTGCAAGCCTCGGTAATGTGCCAGTTTACGACCAGCTCTCTTTTAGGTTGGTTTTTATTATTCATGGATATTTCCACTTGAAGTGATTAGAATTAAGATAATGACAGTACTTACTCTAAAGTTTTATAGAAGCCGAATCTCCCCCGAAAAGACGAATTTTGATAATTATTTATATTGATATATGTTTAACCATCAAAAAAGCCAGACAATTTAAGCTGTCTGGCTTTTTTGATAGTTAACATTTATTTATTTTCTTTATCTGTCCGCCATAAAGCATGTTCACATATTGCGCATAACCAACTATCTTTTGCGCACATATAACGAATATCAGCAGGTACTTCAATTGGACAAGCATAACCGCAGTACTCACACACAACATCGTCCAAGTAGGCATAACATTGAGCAACTGTCTCAAAGAGTACTTGAGGATTTACCTCATATTTCTCACAAAGCGTCTTCACATGTTTAATAAAGCCGCTCTGATTATCATATGCCCAGTAATCCTCACATATTTTGATATCATATGGGCTATGCGTCATATTAGGCTGAAGTTACACACTCATAATATTCTCCTCAGTAGCTTCCATAATCAGAGTGCGGTAATAGCTCATAAAGCTCGCTTTGAAGCTGACTGCTCATATCTTTTATAAAGTACCCATCTTGAGCATCCAAGCGCTTCTGCACCCATACCCGCATCGCCATATCGTTATTAAAGCACCGTTTCACTCCCAAGAAGCGAGCGAGGTTATGACCCGATGGAACGTACAACTCTCGCATCAATGCATTGGCGATCAGATTTGCATCTACACTGATTGCACCGTCAGGTTTAAACTCACCAAACAGCTCCTCATAATTGATGATTTTCATTGTGACGTCTCCTTGTCAGTTTTTGCATTCGTGATTAGTGCTTCAGTGTCAGAGCTATTCGATGCGCTGGTTAACTTCTCCTTACTCGCTAAGAGCAAGTTATCCATCGCTGAGCCATCTTGACGGGTGATATCAGGCACATAACGGCTATACACACGAAACAGCATCTCCGTACTACTGTGACCCATCTGACGAGCTATCCACTCAGGATTCTCACCAGCAGCGAGCCAAAGCGTCGCTGCGGTATGCCGAGTCTGATAAGCACGCCTGTGCTTAAGTCCGAGTAGGGCAAGTGTGGGTTTCCATACCCGTCTATTCACATTACGATACTCCAGTGGATTGCCTTGTGAATTGCAAAACACAAACTCTGACTTGCCAAAGGTGCGTGCCTTCTGGTCTTGCAGTGCGTCATACACTAACTGTGACATCGCAATATCACGTTGTGAGCCTAATGTCTTAGTCGGACCCATCTCACCATTAACTAATGCCTCTCTTATACTAATCTCACGGCGATCAAAATTAATGCAATCCCACTTCAGCCCATCTATTTCACTGGTACGCATTCCTGTAAAGAAGCGAATAGTGTAGTAGGGCTTATAATCAGCTCGAACATGCTTTAAAATCAGCCATACCTCACTCAATGTAAACGGGTTTACATCCGGACGAGCTTGTTTGAGATGCTTAATATTTTTATAAGGCATCTCAAACTCATGGCGATCTGATGCTTCTTCTAGTATCATACGAAGAAGTATCATGATCTGGTTGATCCGTGCTACTGACAGACTTGACTGACCATCTTTACCGTAACAAACTTTGGCGAGGGAGCTACGGAAGGTCAGCAAGTCTGGTTTTTTTATGGCATGTACCGCTTTACCACCAAACTCAGGTAATAAATACTTATTCAAAATAATCTTTATTTTTTGCCGATAGCTCGGTCGCCATTCAATCTTCCTCTCCTCAAAAAATGTTTCCGAAAACTCCTTAAAGGTCGGATTACGACTGATACAAGCTTCGGCTCTATCAGCCAATGCCGTCATCTCCTGGGCTCGTTCACTCTTTGGGAAGTAAGCAGCATAGTCAAAGATGCCTAAAGTTATTTCTGCTTCCATTTTTTTCATGACTTGCGCTAATTTTTTACGATTAGCTGGGTTGTCTTCTAAACTGGTCTTTTCTCGACAGCGCTTACCTAAGTAGCGGAAGTCAACGACCAGCTTACCAAACCGTCCTCGCATAGTAGCCATAGTAAATCTCCTTATTTTTTTATTGAAGTGCCATACCGTTGATAGCGCTCATAACCGGCTTGCACATGTCTTCCTCGATACGCTCCCATACGTACAAAATCTTACGACCACCAAAAGGGCGTATGTAGTGAATGTTTTCAATCAAAACGGTATCTTTCATTTGATTGCGGATAGTACGTGCGTCGTACTTGATGCGTTCGGCTAACTCATCAGTTGTTAAATAAGTATTACTCATGGTGTTTACCTCTTTTCAGTTATTAAGTCATTGCATTAAGTGATAGAATAAAAATTATTTTATCAACCTGTAAAAATGCATCTTGAAGGAATCAGTTATAATTTACCCGCTTAAAGGTAATTAGTAACCGATTTGTGTAATATATTACCTTTTTACTGCAATGTAAAGCATTTTTACCCGAAAAGAGGTAATTTTTATGATTGTGTCTAAACTTCCTGTTATTTTGGCAGAGAAAAAATTGCGTGTAGCGGATGTTGTAAGAGCAACAGGTATGAGTAAATCAACACTTCATAAGCTATACAATGAAGAGTCATCAAGAATTGACTTCAATACCATCGACCAGTTATGTGAGTTTTTAGATGTGCAGGTGGGTGACTTATTTATTTATAAGCCAAATAATAAAGATGATGAAGAGTCTTGAGGACCTACAAAATTGAAAAAGATGCGCAGAGGAATAAGTGGTAAAGCCTTATATATGACGTTTCAAGGCCTAAAATTAAGGTTGGGGTTATTTTTAAAACTTAATTTTTCATGATTTGGTCACGTTTTGGTCACGCTATGAGCTCAATATACAAAAGCAGTAAAAAAGGAAAAGCGATGTTAAAAAAATATTTCTTAGCATCACTTTTTATAAATATAAGAATAATAAGTTGGGGTCAATTACGAAATCAGTGTTTATAGCGTGGGCACGAAATGGTCACGTTTTGGTCACGGTACTGATTTTTGAGCTTTTAATATATTAGATAAACTTAGCAATTAGACTGAATAGCTAATACTGAAAAACTCTGTAGCCCTTAAAAATTGGACAAAAAAAAGCCTCACTGTTAAGTGAGGCTTTCTTAATATTTGGAGCGGGAAAAGAGATTCGAACTCTCGACCCCAACCTTGGCAAGGTTATGCTCTACCACTGAGCTATTCCCGCTAATTATCAATTAACTATCGTCAGTTGATGAAGGCGTATTATACGCAGTTTTTTTTAGGTGTCAACACCTATGACGAAAAAAATTGAAGTTATTAAAATAGGCGTGTCTTCTGGCCATAGATATATGTTATAACGGTTTATTATAATATGTATTCCAAAAGCTTTGTAGTACATAAATAAGCTGGGACGCACTTTATAATTTAATCGTAATCACATTCACAATTATCAATACTTACCAAGATAAGTCATAAGGATAAAAAATGAGTCAACAATATACCATCGCTGATTATTTGTTTGATCGTGTCGCAGAAGCGGGTGCCTCTGAGATATTTGGCGTACCTGGTGATTTTAACTTAACTTTTTTGGATAACGTTCTCGCCTCTGACAAGCTACGCTGGGTGGGTAACACCAATGAGCTAAATGCTGGCTATGCTGCCGATGGCTATGCACGCGAGCGTGGATTTGCCGCCATGGTGACGACTTTTGGCGTGGGCGAGCTGTCAGCGATTAACGCGACCGCAGGTTCTTTTGCTGAGTACGCACCGGTATTGCATATCGTCGGTGCACCAAGCACAGCGCTACAAGATTCAAAGCGCCGTATTCATCATTCGCTTGGTGATGGCGTATTCAATCATTTTATTAAGATGGTCGAGCCTGTGACGGTAGCACGAGCGCAACTCACTCCTGAAAATGCTGCTTCAGAAATTGATCGAGTGATTCGCTTAATTCTCAAAAAGCATCGCCCAGGTTACTTACTATTATCACCAGATGTTGCTCGTCAGCCTATCTATCCACCAACGACCAAGCTGATCGATAGCCAAGAAGACATTACTAGCCAAGCGGCATTATCAGATTTCAAGCAAGCACTAACCGAGTTTTTGCCAAATAAGACCACGACACTGATGGCAGATTTGATGGTGCATCGTTTGGGCTTACAGTCACAGCTCAAAGCACTGATTGCTGATACAGATATTCCTTATACCACGCTATCTTGGGGCAAGACGCTGCTTGATGAAAATAGCGATCGTTGGGCAGGCACTTATGCGGGTGTTGCTTCGCGTCCAATTGTGAAAGATGCGGTAGAAAACTGCGAATGCCTCATCAAAGTAGGCGTGCAATATACTGATACTACTACCGCAGGGTTTAGCCAAGATATCAATGAAGATGTGGTCGTAGACTTGCATTATGAGCGTGCTTCTATCAGTGGTAAGAACTTTGCACCGATTGCGCTAAAAGATGCGTTGCAAGCACTGCATGAAGTGATGACTTCTGGCATTAATATCGTGCCAAAACCTTTCTGTGAAGAAGTTAAGCCGCACGAACAAAAAGGCAAAGACAGTGAGGCTATCCGCCAAGATGATTTATGGCATATTATCGCTGACCGCTTAGATCACAATAACTTGGTGTTTTCTGAACAAGGCACGGCTTATTTTGGTATCAGTGATGTGCGTCTGCCAGAAGGGGTGACGTCATATGGGCAGCCGATGTGGGGATCAATTGGCTACACGTTACCTGCCAGCTTGGGCGCCGCAATCGCATCGCCAGATAAACGTAGCGTGTTATTGATTGGGGATGGTTCAGCATTGCTAACGATCCAAGAGTTGGCGGTCATGATTCAAGAGCGTATCAATCCTGTAATCGTTTTAATCAACAATGACGGTTATACGGTAGAGCGCGCGATTCGTGGCGAAAACCAGTACTATAACGATATTCCTAAATGCGATTGGCAAATCATGCCGCGAGCTTTCGGCGCGACAGAAGAAAATAGCGTATTACTCAAAGCAGAGACAGCAGGCGAGCTAAAATCTGCTTTCGACAAAGCTGCTGCGACTACCGATAAGCTTATAATGATTGAGGTAATTGCAGACAAGCATGATATCCCACCATTGCTAGCAGACATCAGCGCGGCACTAAAACCGAAAAAAGATTAAGTAATTCGTAAAAGCTTACTCAATAGAAGTGAATAGCCCCATTTAGCGAAATAGCTAGATGGGGTTTTTGCATTTTTTTTATCATACGAATTAATTAATCAGTGATTGCTCTTATGTCAGTTTGCAGACTTTAGTATCATGGCGGATTGGGCTACGTTCAGCCTTTATACTCAACAGGAGATGGACCCGTCGTGATTTGGTTAAAAATGCTTATCGGCGCATTGATGGTACTGGCGATTCAAATGTTCGCCCAAACCCGATTTTTCTATTTGGCGGCACTTGCGCCACTATTCCCCACCTTTACGTTAATCAGTCACTTTATCGTTGGTACTGAGCGCAGTCCTGCTGATTTAAAGGTCGCGTTGATATTCAGTATGCTTGGCGTCATACCGCATTTAATTTATACCTTTGTGGTGTTTTTTAGCATCAGTTATATGAGCTTATATAAGGCATTGCTATTAGGCGTAGTCGCTTGGACGGTTGCGGCTGCGATTCTGGTACTGACATGGCAATACATTCAAGGTTAAGTAATATTAAGACGTAAACTCTTTTAGCATAGCAATATTGTTTTGCAGGCTTCACTTTAATATTTGAGCGTTTTTTATTGAAGTATTTTTTATTGACTTTGTATTGGCTGCTAGTTCTGACGATGATGCTAATATCGCCATAAATAATGGTCATTCATATTTTGAATAATGGCCGCTTATGATAGGCTCACTGGTGTAATATCTACTAACAGCAAGATAACGAAAACCCCATCGCAATCAATTACTATTCTTAATAATAAAAAATAGGGCTCAAAAAAAATGGATACCTTAAATATCCTGTATCTCGTAGGCGCAGTACTAATTTTCGCCAGTATCATGGCGAGTACATTATCGGCGCGCTTAGGCGTACCATTGTTGTTGCTGTTTTTGATAGTGGGTATGTTGGCAGGCGAGCAGGGTATCTTGGGTATTGAGTTCTCTCAATATGCGCTAGCCAATTTCGTTGGGCAGGCCGCATTAGCCTGTATCTTGCTAGATGGTGGTTTACGTACGTCCTTTAAATCGTTCCGAGTAGGGCTAAAACCTGCGATTACGCTGGCCACGTGGGGCGTGTTGGTCACGGTCATGGTGCTAGGGGTCTTTGTCACTTGGCTACTTGATGTCGATTGGCGCTTTGGTCTACTGATGGCAGCGATTGTCGGCTCAACCGATGCAGCAGCGGTATTTTCTCTATTACGTAATGGCGGCGTCAAGCTTAATGACCGTGTACAAGCCACGCTTGAACTTGAGTCTGGTGCCAACGATCCCTTGGCTATTTTATTAGTCACTGGTTTAATTGCCTTAAATGTTGATCCTGATGGTCAGACAGTATTTGGCTTTTTAGTTTTATTGTTACAGCAGCTGAGCTTTGGGCTAGGTATGGGCTTATTGTTCGGTTATTTTCTATCCCGATTATTGCCCAAGGTGCATTTGGCAGAAGGCATGTACGCCATTTTGATTCTCTCTGCTGGCTTGGCTGTGTTCGCTGCGACCAACCTTATTGGCGGCAGTGGATTTTTGGCGGTATACCTCACTGGTGTGTTAATCGGTAACCACAAGGTGCGCTCGACAGAGCATGTCATGCGAGTGATGGACAGCTTTGCTTGGCTGTCTCAGGCCGTACTGTTTGTGGTATTGGGACTATTGGTCACTCCGTCAAACGTCCTCAATGTCTGGCATTATTCGGTTGCAATCGCGCTCTTTATGATCTTTGTCGCGCGTCCTATTGCCGTCTATACCAGCGTAAAACCTTTCAAATTTAAAGACAGAGAGATTGGGTTTATCTCTTGGGTTGGTCTACGCGGTGCAGTACCTATTACGCTTGCTATCTTGCCAGTCATGGCGGGGATAGATAACGCTTTTATGTTGTTTGATATTGCCTTTGGCGTCGTAGTACTATCGCTAATTTTGCAAGGTACGACCATCCCGACGATGGCAAATCTATTTAAAGTACGTATCCCAACTAATAAAGACCCCAAAGAAGAGCATGAAGTCTGGGTATCCGATAAGGCCAGTATCACGCTGTATGAGTTTGAGGCAAAGTCGGGCGCATTTGCCATTGGGCGTCATCCTATGGGTATCTCCAAAGGCATCAATCCAGATGAAATCAGTGTCTTTGCGCTAGTCCGTAACCAGCAAATCGTAGTAGTCGATGACAATACAAAGCTAAAATTCGGCGACAGTGTCTGGTATGCGATGAGAGGTAATCACGCTAGCAAAATTGCCAAGATTTTTAATGACACGACATTAGATCGCAAAGCTATCGATGATTTCTATGGCGATTGGTTGCTATCACCGAGTGTTAAGCTTGGTGATTTGCCGTTTTTTACAGGAATCATGGCATCTGAGACATTGGTAAAAACACTGAAAACGTCCGATGAAGACAGCGCAAAAAACATGTGGGAGCAGACGGTGGCCGAGTACGTGAAATCACATTTAGGTACAGCGCCAGTGTCAGGCGATATCGTTGTAATAAGTGATGAATGGTCGCTCGTTATTAAGGAAGTCGATGACAAAGGGAAGCTAAGAACCATCGGTCTAAAGTACCAACAACCGTCTGTAGTATTGTAATAAATCTAGTGGTATCCTATAGCAAGTTCATCATCTTATTCAAAAAGTCAGCCGCTTGTTTAGGCTGATTTTCCCGATATGCCCAATGGTGCTCGACATCATAGCTTGCTTCATCAGGCAGTAGTATTTTCATCAGTCCCATACCCTCATAACGCTTCGCTAAATCACGCGGCAAGTAGCCAACATGGTGGCCTGCAAGGATAAGCTGCGCTGTCGCCTCCATATGATAAGTAGTCGCGCTTAACGTCTTGGGGCGAATATGATTGATATGATGCTCGACCACATAGCCTCTTTTTATCCACGGATAGTTCTGTTCTAAATCCTCAAAAGTTAATCCTTCTGAGTTGTAAAACAATCTATGCTCGCGACCACAACAGACCACTTGCTTTTCAACAAATGCCGGCTTAAAAGTCAGTAAAGGTGGAAAGCTGCCAAAATAACCCACGCCAATGTCACTCTCGTTACTTAAGAGCTTTTCTAACATGCTCTCAGGACTTTGTACGTCGATAGAAAAGTGTATTAACGGGTTATTACGGTAGCTGTTGGCTAGACGTTGTCTAAGTGCGTCATAAAAAAACTTGGGCATCTGATCAATCAAGCAAAGCCTAATGTGCCCGCCGTGGACTGAGTCTAGTTGTCTAATATAATGCAGCTGATGTTGAAAGCTGGCGACCGATTCGGTAAAGCCCAAACAAGCCTCGTAAACAGCAGCACCATCTTCTGTCAGTTTAAATCCTGCTCGACCACGGTGACATAGTGTCATCCCTAAGCGGTCTTCTAAGTGGGTTAAATGCCCACTAATGACAGAGGTTGTGACATTTAAACGCGACTGGGCAGCAGTTACGCCTTGACACTCTACAATAGCCATAAAGCTGCGTAGCGTTTTGATGTCTATTTTTATCAGTTCATCCAATATCAAAAGTGGCTCCTTATTCACTCAATCAACATTATCTCTTTTTGAATCGACATTGCGTTTCCTAAACTTCTGATAATAACTTATAAGCGCATTTTACTACGAAAAAATAGAAGTTTACTTCTAAATTTTACCATGGTTCCTTCTCTTATATTTATGTATTGTCAATGACATGTAGCAAATTGTGTACTTAAACCAAATAAGCAAGGAAGTAACCTATGACATTTAATCAACCATTAAGCGGCAATGACATGCCAAGATTTGGTGGCTTCGCTTCTATGATGCGCTTGCCGACTCAAGCTGATGCTGAAGGGTTAGATGTGGCATTTGTTGGTGTCCCTTTAGATATCGGTGCATCCAACCGTAGCGGGGCTAGATTGGGTCCTAGACAGATTCGTGATGAGTCAAGAATGATTCGTCCTTACAATGTGGCCACTCGTGCTGCGCCTTTTGAATCATTACAAGTCGCTGATATCGGTGATGTGCCTATCAACACATTCAACCTGCTAAAAAGCGTTGATATCATCGAAAAATTCTATACCGATAAAATCGTCAAACACGGCGCGATTCCTCTAACACTAGGCGGCGATCATACTATCGCGTTACCTATCCTACGTGCACTTGCCAAAAAACATGGTCCTGTCGGCATGGTACATATCGATGCTCATGCTGATATCAATGATGATATGTTTGGCGAAAAAATCGCTCATGGTACGCCGTTCCGCCGCGCTGTTGAAGAAAACCTAATTGATGGCAATCGTGTGGTACAGATTGGTCTACGTGGTACAGGCTATAGCGCAGAAGAGTTTGACTGGTCAACTGAACAGGGATTCCGCGTGGTACCTGCTGAGGAGTGCTGGTACAAATCGCTAACACCGCTCATGGCTGAAGTACGTGAAAAGCTAGGTGATGGTCCTGTCTACTTGAGCTTCGATATCGACGGTATTGATCCTGCATTTGCCCCAGGTACGGGCACTGCTGAAATCGGTGGTCTGACCTCTACTCAAGGTATCGAAATCATTCGCGGTATGCGTGGCCTAGACGTGGTAGGTGGGGACTTAGTTGAAGTATCACCACCGTATGATCCATTCGGTAATACCTCGGTATTGGCGGCGAATTTATTGTTTGAGATGCTATGTATCCTGCCGGGCGTACGCTATGACGACAAGGTTAAGGCGGTTTACTAGTCGTTATATCTCAACATGATAACCGTGAAAGGAATGGGTTATTAACAGTCTTTTATTGGTTAGATGTGGAGCATAAAGTAGCTTTATCGGCACCAGTGCAATGACTGGTATTAATATAACTCGGTTAAGGAAGACACTAATGAGTAAACCTTCTTCATTTTTTGGTCAAGATACGCTTTCTCCAAATGAAGCTGGACACAGTTTGGGTTCAATTGGTACGTTTGCACTGTGGTTTGGTGCCAATATCGTAGTCACGACCATCTTAACTGGGATGTTGTTGGTACCAGATCTACGATTTACCACTGCTATAACGACTGTACTCATTGGTTCTTTAATCGGTGCAATTCCACTGCTTTTGGTTGGCTTGATGGGCCAGCGTACCGGCCTACCATCGATGGCGCTGACACGTAGAGCTTATGGACCACTTGGTAGCCAGTTGATTTCACTGGTAAACATGGGTGTGCTCATTGCGTGGAGCTGTATTCAGGCGCTGCTCGCTGGCATGAGTCTGAATTACGCGATTGAGGCTACCACGGGTTATAGCAACCTACCACTATTTGTGATCTTGTGTGAGACAGTCGTGGTGCTAATTGTGCTACGCGGTCACCTCGGTATTGAGCTTGTCGAACGCTGGGCGGCACTAGCCATGGCAGGTCTTACGGTCGTCGTGCTTTATCAGCTAAACCAACATTATGATGTATCGACACTGTTTGAGATGCCAGTTGAATCACGTAATGGTATTACGCTAGGTATCGCATTTGATATCGTCATTGCCACTGCGTTCTCTTGGATGTCTTCGGCAGCTGATTACAACCGTAACTGTAAGACTTCAAAGATTGCCGTATGGGGTACTTACTTTGGCTACATCATGGCGGCTATTGTTGCTATGGGTTTGGGTGCGACGATATCAGGGCTTTCTATCTTAAACGGTATGGAACAGACTTACGATCCGACTCGTCTGCTTGCTGACTTTGGTTTTGGTTTGCCAGCTGCGCTAGTTATCTTCTTTTCAGTTATGACCACCAATGTAATGGCAGTCTATAGCGCAACGCTATCCTGCATGAACATCGCTCCTAACATGAGCTTTTGGAAACCTGCACTTATCATTGGTTTGGTCACTATCTTTGGGGCGCTGATACCAGGTATTTTAGACCAATTCCAAAACTTCTTATTGATCGTAGGTGCACTATTTATCCCAGCATTTTCAGTCATGATTGTCGATTATTACCTTGTTGGTCAAGAAGGCTATACCGCAAAGCTGCTTGACTCTACCAAACAGTTAGGCCGTCCTACTGCAAAGATTGCTATCGCAGCATATCTAATCGGTGCAGCGCTTGCCGCATACTGGACTTTGATAGCGCCTCCATCTTTCGGTGCTTCATTACCTGTCTTTATTATTACTGGTGGACTTTATTGGTTAGGTGCGACTCTGTTTACTCGTCCTAATAGCGCTGTCACTTCAGCTCAAAAGGAGCCCTCATTGTGAAATTGATGATTGCTCAAACCAGCCCTTTACTGGCTGAAGCGCCTGCCAATCTAGAAGCTTTAGAGTCGCTTTGCCGCTTAGCAGTAGAGGCAAAAGTAGATCTGATCGCGTTGCCAGAGCTTGCATTCACAGGCTACAACATCTTTGAGCATCTTGATCGCTTAGCGCAAACTATCGATGGTCCAATTGTCACTGAGGCAGCGAGACTTGCTGATAAATATAACTTGCATCTATTGTTTGGTCTCGCTGAGCGCCAGTCTAATGGGGAGTTAAGCAACTCTGCCATACTGCTAGATGACAATGGGCAACACCTTGCGACTGATAACAAGCGTCATTTATGGGATCGTGAAAACGAGTTCTTTACAGCAGGTAAAAAGTCCTGCGTGGTTGACACTCGATTCGGTAAATTAGGATTGATGATTTGCTACGATAATGAGTTCCCAGAAGTGGCAAGAGAACTGGCACAAGCAGGGGCAGAGGTCATACTGTCACCGACAGCAAATATGTTGCCAAATGCCGAACGTCAGGTACTTCAAATAAGCGCTCGTGCCATGGACAATCAATGCTTTGTTGCTTGTATCAACCGCTCAGGCGTAGAAGACACCCTTCATTACTGTGGTAATAGTATCGTCGCTGGTCCCGATGGCGAAGTAATCGGAAGGCTTGGTTTGTCCGCTGGCACGATGATAGTAGATATTGATCTTGCCTGTATTGACGAGAGTCGCATGCACCAAAATTATCTTAAGGACCTGCGTGTTCTTAAAGATACTCATGTCGTTAATGGAGCTGACTTATGAGTGAGCAGTCATTACCTCGAATCAAACCAGAAAATTGGTATCGAACCACCACGCTCAGTGACGGAATCACACTTATTGACGAGCCATGGATTAAGCCGTTTTTCCGCTGCAATCTGTGGCACGTACGGGGTAGCGAACGTGATTTATTAGTAGATTTTGGGTTAGGTGCTGTACCATTGCGCCGCCATGTTGCTTTGCTCGCTGATCGCGATATTGTTGGTGTTGCCAGTCACACCCATTTTGACCATATTGGCGCAGCAAATGAATTTGACTGCTGTCATGTCCATTCTGCTGAAGCACACATCTTAGCTGAACCAGATAATGCTCGTACTTTGGCAGATATGTTTGTTAACGATGAGATGTTTGACGCGCTACCGCCTGAACCTTATGCCCATTGCGGTTATAAAATTGCTGCACCAGCGAAAATTATGCAGCTTGAAGATGGTGACGTGATTGATTTGGGCAATCGTCAATTTGAAGTGATTCATACGCCAGGCCATTCTCCAGGTGGTATCGCCTTGTGGGAAGCTGCTAGCGAAACACTGATTTCTGGTGACCTTATCTATGATGGCCCATTAATTGAAGATACGTGGCACAGCAACATGGCTGACTACGCCAAGAGTATGCGCCGTTTAAATGCACTGCCGGTGCGTGTCGTTCATGGTGGTCATTTCCCTAGCTTTTCAGGTAAACGCTTAAACATCATGATTGATGATTGGTTACGGCACCATGACTTGTAATGAATAGCATTTAATAACGATTAAAAATAAATTATTAGCCAATATAAAAATTTTAACTTAATACTAATTATATTTTTTAGGATGACTGACCCATGACCCAATTGACGCAAACGCCTTCTTCTTTGTCTGACACATCATCATTGACCTGCGGTGAGCTATTGGTGCAGTGGCTAGAGTATTATGGTGTAGAGACCGTTTTTGGTATCCCTGGTGTACACACGGTAGAGCTATATCGCGGTCTGCCAAATACCAATATTCGTCATGTGACACCGCGTCATGAACAAGGTGCTGGGTTTATGGCAGACGGCTATTATCGTGCCTCTGGCAAGATTGGCGTATGTTTCATCATTACTGGCCCTGGCATGACCAACATTATGACGGCGATGGCGCAGGCACTGGCTGATTCGATACCGATGCTAGTGATTTCTAGTGTCAATAAAGTCAAAGACACGGGTAGTGGCGAAGGGCATTTGCATGAGTTGCATGATCAGCAAGGCATGATTAGTAAAGTAGCATTGACGAGTAAGACCATTTGGCAACCTGAATCGCTACCGAAAGTCATTGCAGAAGCTTTTGCTTTATTTAACGGTGCACGTCCGGGGCCAGTACATATTCAGCTACCTATTGATGTCATCACTGCTGATGCTAGCCATGTTGCTAAGCCATCTAGTTTAAATGCTGTAGCAAATAGCGAAGTTGGTACAAATAGTGTGATCCTACCGCAGGTCACAAGACCATTGCCGAATCCTACGCAATTAGACCTAATTGTACAGTCATTACAAACCGCGAAAAATCCTGTAATACTTTATGGAGGCGGCTGCGTCGATGTCGATCACGATGCACAGCGATTGGCAGAGTTGATAGATGCGCCAACGTTTTTGACAATTAATGCCAAAGGCTTGCTGCCACCTGGTCATCCACTAAGTTTGGGTAGCAACCAGTCATTAGACGCAGGCCGAGCCGTGATTACCGAGGCCGACTGGGTGTTAGCGATTGGTACTGAGCTTGGCGAAACTGACTATGATGTGTTCTTTAATGGTGAGTTTAAGATAAATGGCACGCTAGTACGTATCGACTGTGATACCCAGCAATTGCAGCGTCCATTTAGAGCAGACATTGCGGTACTGTCTGACGCACAGATGGCGATTAGTGGTTTATGTGATCGCTTAGAAGGTCAGACATTCGATCATCAAGCACTGTCACGTGTCAATGAGGCAAAACAAGCCATCTTGAAGGATGTAACGACAGACTTTGCGGGTCAGAATGCATTACTAAAGCTGATTAGAGACGAGGTAGAAGACGTCATTTTCGTTGGTGATTCAACGCAGCCTGTCTATAGTGGCAACCTTGGTCTTGAAGCCTTTGCGACGCGTAAATGGTTTAATTCTTCAACAGGTTTTGGCACATTAGGCTATGGTTTGCCTGCTGCTATTGGGGCCATGGTTGGCTCAAACCTACCTGTCGTCAGTCTAATGGGTGATGGCGGTATTCAGTTTACGATTGCCGAGCTCATCTGCGCAGCCGAGCTTGAGCTACCATTGATCGTTTTATTATGGAACAACCAAGGCTACGGTGAGATTCGTCGTTACATGGAAGAGGGCGGTTTACCACTGATTGGCGTCAATATCAAAACGCCAAACTTTGAGCCACTAGCAGCAGGGTTTGGCGCTGGCTATCGTAGAATTACTGATAAGCAGCAATTGCTAGACGCATTAAAGACAGACACGAAGGGTAAACAGCCAATCATTTATGAGATTGATGAAGCAGACGACTTTCTAAAAGAAATGGCCAAGACAGTGACTTATTTTAGTTAATAGTAATATTGGCGCTAATGCCACGGATAATAACGAAACTGATAGTCACAGTTCTAAAAAACGACAAAAAAATGACAAACGCTGGTGACGCAAGGAAGCACGTCCATGACGCCAAATGCTAGAGAAATGTCAGAAAGTAGACATAAGCAAATGCTGCGTTTGTTGACGGCGCTTGCTGCTGTCGTTGGTACGACCAATGTATTGACAAAACTTAGCCAACAGCAGTCTTATGTGCAAGGTGCGATTGAGGCTGTCACAGACGCTACCATCGCAGTTGTGATACCGCACTCTCTTGTGGCACTATGGCGCGTCATTAATATCTGTGCCACTTTTGATGTGATTATCATTGCTCAAGCGGCCAATACAGGCCTAACAGGTGGCTCAACACCGAATGGAGAGTATGACAGGCCGCTAGTCGTAATCTCTATGCAGTTATTGGGCGGCGTGCATTTACTTAATGATGCAGCAGAACTGGTTGCTTTGCCAGCCGCTACTTTGCAGCAATTAGAGTCCACACTTGCGCCATTAGGGCGTGAGCCGCATTCAGTACTGGGCTCTAGTTGTGTGGGAGCATCGGTGATAGGCGGCATCTGTAACAGTTCAGGCGGGATGTTGGTGCAGCGTGGACCTGCCTATACTGAAATGGCATTATTTGCCAGACGCAATGACTCAGGAGTGTTTGAGTTAATCAATCACTTAGGACTGGATTTGGGGTCGCATCCAGAGGAAATGCTAGAGAACCTGCAAGCTGGCACGTTTAATAAAGCTTCAAATAGCACGAGCAACAGTAACGCCTGCACCAACCATCATTATCAACACAAAGTCCGTGATTGTGAGGCAGAGACACCTGCTAGATTTAACAACGATCCCAGCGGTCTGTACGAAGCATCTGGTTCGGCTGGCAAGGTCATCGTGTTTGCAGTGAGAGTGGCGACCTTTGTCAAACCCAAGCGAGAGCAAACATTTTATATCTCGACCAACGACGCTGATACCTTGACCACACTTAGAAAACAATGGTTACAAAGCGAGTTGAAATTGCCTGTGTCGGCTGAGTATATGCATAAAGACTATAACGACATTACTATGCACTATGGCCGAGACACTTGCTTGAGTATGCGTAAGCTCCCTGCCAGCAAGATAGGGTCGCTATATCGACTGCAAGCAAAGGTTGGCTACTATTTGGATAAGTGGCATCTTCCAAAAACGCTGCTAGATCGGATATTACAGATGACATCTAGGTTTATGCCGCCGTCATTACCAGCCACTTTGACCACGCAGGCATGCTCATATAAATACCATTTGATTATAAAAGTCGCAGATGGTTTTGATAACGACTCTAATAATGGCACCAATAAAAATTCAGATAAAGATTCTAATAAAACTGATGGCAACAATATCGCCGCTGCGCAGGATTTTTTGCAAAATCATCTACAGCAATATCAAGGTGCGCTGCATGTGTGTACAGAGCTTGAATCGCAATCACTGTTGGTATTTCGCAGTGCCGCGACCGCTGCCATGTTTCGTTATCATAATTTAAATCAAGATAAGTTTGGCGAGCTGCTATCGACCGATATTGCTTTACCTAGAAATGCT
The DNA here is from genome assembly GCF_002836735.1 of Psychrobacter sp. 4Bb. Taxonomy (GTDB): domain Bacteria; phylum Pseudomonadota; class Gammaproteobacteria; order Pseudomonadales; family Moraxellaceae; genus Psychrobacter. The sequence continues at coordinate 16,428 of NZ_PJAS01000063.1, forward strand.
GTAGATTGGGACGAGACTCTACCTGAACATTTACAAGAACAAGTCAGTAAAACCTTTTATCTGGGGCATTTTTTCTGTCATGTCATGCACCAAGACTATTTATTGAAACCTAAGACCAATGCCAAGCAATTCAAGGAAGACCTGCTGGAATTTTATGACCAACGTCATATTGAGTATCCTGCCGAACACAATGTGGGGCATGTGTATCCTGCTAAAACTGAGCTACATTATTTTTATAAAAAACTGGATCCAACCAATTCGCTCAACCCAGGTATTGGTCAGACAGAGAAATGGAAAAACTGGCAATCATCGCCCATTAAGGAGAAATTAAATGACGAGTTACATGGATAAGTCGCAGCAGCCGATTTTAGGGAATAATACGGTTGATCCAGAAACGCCAAAGGCAGGACAGTGGCGTGCAGCAATGTGGAAGTTCCTATTGTTTTCAGCACTAGGTATCGCGCTGTTTATCATACCGTTTGAGTGGGATGGTAAAGTCACGATCTTATTGGGTGTGTTGACCGATACGCTACAAACCGTGTTAGGTGGATTTGTAGCCTATATTGCGATGGCGATAGTGACTATCTCCGCTCTTGGTGCACTGGCAGTCAAAGCGTTAAAGCCCAATTTGCATGAAGATTCATTGGTAAAAAAGCTCTTTGATATTGATTGGTTTTGGCTGTCCACGCGGTTTTTAGGTATGTTGTTTGTTTGGATGATTTTCCTACAAGTCGGCCCCGAGTTTATTATCAATCGTAATACGGGCGGCGTCATTTTCGAAGATTTGATTCCTATTCTGATTCCGTTGTTTTTCTTTGCCATTTTATCGCTACCATTTTTGACTGATTTTGGCTTGATGGAATTTTTGGGTACCTTAGCCAGTAAAGTGTTTATCAAACTTTTCAAACTACCTGGTCGTTCTGCGGTTGATGCAATGTCTTCTTGGTTTGGTGCAGCGTCTATCGGCTTGCTAGTCACTATGCAAGAGTATGACAAAAGCTTCTACAGTCAGCGTGAAGCCGCCATTATTGCGACTACATTTTCAGTCACTTCTATCGCCTTTACCTATGTGGTTGCCAAAACCATCGGTGTAGACAATAACTTCGTCTTCTTTTATCTGACCATTGCGCTAACCGGTTTCATCGCTGCGATTATTATGCCGCGTATACCACCATTATCACTTAAGCCTGATACGTATCACTCTGGCAAAAGCATGCTAGATGAAGGTATTCCTGCTGAATATACAACGTATCAATGGGCAGTTAATCGTGCGGTTACTCGCGCGCATTCTATGCCAAGCTTAGGTAAAGTGTTCAAACGCAGCGTACACAATCTGTTTGATATCTACTTTGGACTGATTCCTGTTATCTTTGCTATCGGTACCATCGGCCTTGGCTTAGCAGAGTACACGCCTGTCTTTAATTGGCTTGCGACACCACTTGTACCACTACTTGAATGGTTACAGATTCCAGAGGCGGCAAAGGCTGCACCTGCCATGATTATGGGCTTTGCAGATATGTACTTGCCAGCATTGGTCGGCAAAAGCATTGAAAGTGAGATGACACGTTTCATCGTTGGTGCTGCCTCAATTACTCAGATTATCTATATGTCTGAAGTGGGTGCGCTGATTTTGAAATCAAATATTAAGCTAAATGTATTAGAGCTATTTTTAATCTTTATCCTTCGTACGCTTATCAGCTTGGTAGTAATTACGTCTGTGGCGCATCTACTGTATTAGTGGCGTGTCTAGTATTCACAAGGCATCTAGCCTGACGATAATATACAAATGGTCGGTTTTTCTGTAGTCAGTTAAACCGACCATTTAGCCAATGACGTTACGCACATAAAGACAATTTGATCAAAAATATAAGGCGATTGACCATTATGGAAATGCTGAACTCTACAGATTTAACCAGAGAAACTGCCATACAAACGGCTCAAAACGAAGTTGTATTAAATGCCGCTTATATCAATGGTGACTGGGTTACGATTGAAGCCCTCGCGACTGACGGTAATAATGCAAGCTTTGATAATAGAAATAACCATGCGTTGTATGATCCAAATTCAGGTGAGGAGATTGCAACGACACGTCTGTGCACCAGTGCCCATGTAGAGCAGGCAGTCGAAGCGGCTGATGAAGCCTTTGCTAGCTGGTCACAGACTAGTGTAAGTGAGCGTGCCCGCTATCTAAATGCAATTGCAGAGTCTATGGAGCAGCAATTCGATAAGTTGGTTGGACTGTCTGTATTAAACAACGGCAAACCAATTGAAGAGGCGAAGATAGACGTAGGGGACGCCATTGCCTGCTATCGCTACTATGCCAATCTCATCACAGAGCAGGCAATATGGTCTAAGGTATCAACGCTTGAATCGGGTATTCGTTTGTTAAAGACATACTCGCCAGTGGGTGTTTGTGCGCTGATTACCCCTTGGAATTTTCCAATGGTGACGACTTCTTGGAAGCTGGCACCTGCGCTAGCGGCAGGTTGTACCGTGCTATTGAAACCGTCTGAGGTGACATTATTACCAGAGCTTATGCTAGGTAATATCTTGTCTGAGATAGGTTTGCCAAAAGGGGTGGTTAATATCTTACCAGGTGCTGCCGAAGTGGGCACTGCTATGACCAGTCATCCACTGATTGACAAAGTATCGTTTACTGGTAGTAATATAGTCGGTGAAAAGGTGATGATCCAAGCAGCAAAAGGTATCAAAGACATTAGCCTAGAGCTTGGCGGTAAGTCTGCTATTGTGATCTGTGCAGATGCTGATATTGACTACGCTTGTGACTTAATCATTGGCGGTATATTTACCAATGCAGGTCAGATATGCTCGGCCACGTCGCGTTTGGTTGTACATCAAGACATCGCTGAACAGCTTTTTGAGACGTTAAAAGTAAAAACGGAAAGTTTGCAAATAGGTGATGGTTTCGCGACAGATACGCAAATGGGTCCATTGGTGAGCGAGCAGCAGCTGAATCAAGTTAAGAAGTTCTTTGATATTGCCGCTGACGAACATCTTGCTTGTTTGACTGGTGGCGAGATAGTTACTGGTTCAGGATATTTTGCAACCCCAACGATTTATACAGACGTACCAACGACCAGCCAATTATGGATGGAGGAAGTGTTTGGGCCTGTATTAGTCAGTACAACCTTTATCGACAATGCAGAGGCTATTCGCCTAGCTAATGATAGCAAGTTTGCTCTAGCAGCTACCATCGTGAGCGCCGATGAGACTGCTGCGCTTGAGATGGCGCTACAAATAAAAGCCGGGCATATCTGGATTAACGAGCAACAAATCGTACTGCCAGAAGCAGGATGGGGCGGATTTAAGCAAAGCGGTATCGGCCGTGAGTTGGGCGGTGATGGTTTGTCTGCTTATCAGAAAAGCAAGCACGTATTACTGACTCATTAACTAGATTTTCACGTTTCTCGCTAGCCGTCATAAAGATTTGCACCTAGCTATTAACAGGATTGTTGATAGCTAAGTCGTGCTGTAGCATTACGTTTGTTTACCAGACCGTTTCTTATATTAACTTTACTGTCGCACCCATTCAGGATAAAATTGAGCAATCATTCAAGTTTTATAGCCGTGCCCATTTCTATATGAGGTCACGGCTTTTTAAATGGGGCACATTATGTCACGCACCGCACTTTACAACCGTCATGATGCCTTGGAGCGTGCGCTACAGCTTTTTTGGCAAAAGGGTTTTCATGCTACTTCTCTAAAAGACATCGAGCAAGCACTTGATATGCGCCCAGGCAGTATCTACGCAGCTTTTGGCAATAAAGAGGGACTGTTTCAAGAAGCACTAGAATATTATGCGCGTCTAGGATTGACTGAACTTGAGCGAGTATTGAGCCATCATAAAACGCCTTTATTAGGCCTTGCGGCTTACATACGTCAGCTTGGCGGGATTCGTGATAAAGCGTTACCGAGCCGTGCTTGTATGTTGGTCAAAAGCTTACTAGAGCTTGGTGCGCGTGAACAAACAGCGTTAACCAAGGTGGAAATGCTGCTGGCAGGTATGGAGACACGCTTTATAGAATGCTTTAAAGAAGCGCAGAATGTAGGTGAAATGAATAGTCAGCTGGATGCGGTTCGACTTGGCCGTCGCCTACAGGCAGAAGTCATGGGTCTGCGTGCTTTTGCACAGCGTGATGTAGAAAGCTCGACAGTACACGCCCTTGCTGAAGATATGGCCTTATCTATAGAAGCGTTGCGACTCGATAACTCAGTAAACGCTTAGAATGTCATAATCGGGTGTTCAAGACGGCATATATCTTCAGACGCTTACTTAGAAGATTCTAGCTGTTTAAGAGTATGATACCCACCATGTATACGGGTAAAAATAGTAATAGCACAGGCAGTAGCAAAGATACCAGCAAGTAGCACAAACTGCTGTGGCCAAATACAGAGAGCAATAAACAGAGCAATAGTCTCGGTGCCCTCGGTGAGGCCGTTGAGATAATAAAAGCTTTTATACTTAAACTGAGGCTTGTCTAATTGAAACTTTTCAGCAGAAATCGCAAACGCCAAAAAGCTCGAACCTGTCCCAATAAATGCTGCTAATAACAACGCGCCTGCAATAGCGTTTTGTGCAGGGTTAGTCAAAATGAACCCAAGTGGCACAGCAGCATAAAACAAAAAATCGAGGGTAATATCTAAGTAGCCGCCTGCGCTTGTGCTTTGCTGTGCGTAGCGTGCCATTGCGCCGTCCAGCCCATCAAAGATACGATTCAATATTATCACTGCCAGCGCGCCATACCATAGCTCAAACGCGAGTAGTGGTAATGCTAACATACCAACCAAGAATCCAGCTACCGTAAGCTGATCAGCCGTAATACCGAGCTTATGCAATGTCGCTACTATTGGAGTTAGCAGTGGCTTGATCACGGGCGTAATAAACTTGTCTAACATGCGAGCTGCCTTTTGTATTTTGCTTATTTTGGTACTTTGATTGGGTATTTAGCGTTGATATTTGACTCTGATATCCAAAACTATTGTCCTAGGGACGTGTCATCATTTAGATTGTGGAGCTTACAATGAGAAAAATTGCAGTCAAACAAGGAAGAATTCGCCGTAAATATGGATATATTGACAAGATTTCTGACGATGTTTGACAAAATTTAGCCATTTTAAGGCCACTAAATGTATCAATGTGCTAATTGATGATACGGCCTAGATAAATAATTTTACCGTTAGCTGCTTCAGCGTCGCTTTGGTCGTGCGTGACCATAATAGCAGGCAACTTATGAGTACGAATCTGATCGAATACCAATTGCCGTGTATCCATTCTCAATTGAGTATCAAGTTTGCTAAACGGCTCATCAAGTAGTATCGCTTTGGGCTCACTCAGCAGCGTGCGTAGTAGGGCAACACGTGCTTGTTGACCACCTGATAGGTTATCAGGGTGACGATCTCCCATCCCTTCTAAGCCCACTTGGGCTAAAGACTGCGCTATTTTTTCAACTCGCTGTTTTTTATTTCCTTTTGGCATGGCAAAAGCAATGTTACCCGCGACGGATAGGTGCGAAAACAGCAGTGCATCTTGGTACAGCACACCAATCCGGCGCAAATGCGCTGGCAAGTGCGTCACGTTCTCATCGTTTAACCAGACAGTACCCGTCGCGGTAAAATCGCTAGCCAAAGTGCCTGTTAGCCAGTTCAGTAAGCTGGACTTACCACTACCAGAAGGGCCCATCACGGTTAGGATGTCGCCACCAGCGATGTGCTCATTGATAATTAATAACTGCTCGTTTTGACGAAACAGCTGTAAGTCTTTTATCTGTAGAGATGATGGCATCAGGATCCCTTTATTTGTGTTTTTCACGACTGATTATTTTAGTATTTGGTATTTTTAGCAGCTAGTTTTTTCATAACGGCTGTTTTCGATAGCTGATGCTTTTCACAACTTTTCTTATGCGTGGTCAGCCTGCTACCGAGCGCCACTTCTAAAAAAGTATTTGGGTAGCACCCAAGCCACTATAAAACCGATGAGCGGTAGCGCCATTTGCATAATCGCATAGACGGCACTGGTACGCCTACTGGCACCATTTGCCAGTGTCACCGCTTCAGTCGTGATAGTAGCAATACGTCCGCCACCCGCCAATAAAGTTGGCAAGTACTGACCAAAGCTGATCGCTAGACCGAGTGCTATAGCAATTAAAATAGGGGCAAATAACTGCGGCAGTTTTATCTGAAAAAACACTTTAATGGGTGCAGCACCAAGGCTGGCGGCCACATGAGCAAAACGAGGGTCTAGGCGTCGATAGCTACTGGCCAGTGATAAAAACACGTACGGCAGCACGAATAAAAGATGAGCAAAGGCCACATTAAAAAATTCTGATTGATGATTGGCCAACTGCTGTAACCATACCAAGCCAAATAAAAACGCGATACTTGGTACCAGTAGCGGTAAGTAAATAATAAAACTGGTGAAGTGTGACAATGGCTTAGCACTCAGTTGCTCAGCTTCCAAGCATAGCAGAGTCAGAAAAACAGCAAAGGCAGTACTGACGGCCCCAATGCTAAGTGTATTGACCAACGGTGTGCTCATTTGGGTAAAGGCACTTTGAAAGTGTAATAATACGAATTGCTCTGGTAGCATCGCTGGAAACCGCCAAAATCCTGCAAATGCCCATAATACAAGGCCAGCGAGTGACATGAGCATAAAGCCAATCACACCTACGGTAAGTATAGCGGTGACTTTTTGCCAGATAGTATCTGCATAATGACGTTTGCCATTGACTGACGAAACACTAAATATTGCCTTGATAGTTTTTTCGCTGCCCAGCCAAAAGCCGACTAAACCTGCTGTCAGTACGAGCTGCAATAATGCGCCTGCTGATGCCTTGATACGCAATGTCAGGTCAACATCGTTAAACCATTGTATGATAGAGACAGCAAGCGTTGGCGGTGTGTTAGGACCCAATATCAACGGCATCTCTACACTCGCACTGGCATAGGCCAACACGGCCAAAATTGGTAAACGTAGAAAAGGATATAACAGGGGCAAGACCGCCTTAAAAAAGGCAGTAATTGGGTAATAACCTAAATTGAGCGCAACAGTATATTGTTGGCGCAGTTTTTTGCCAAGCTCAGGCTGAGCAAGCGCGCCCAGTGCCATTAATAATAAAAACGGCAGCTCTTTTAAGGTTAAACCCAAGATGATACTGATACCGTATGGATCATGCGGAAACATACCATCGGGTGCCATCTCCCAACCAGTTAGCCACGGGGAGATGAGCCGTGCAAACATGCCTGATGGCGCAATCAAAAACCCAACGGCAATGGCTGCAGCTGCATGAGGAATAACCAAGATAGGGCTTAATAAATGCTCAATACGCTGCAACCAAACACTGTTAAAAAACGCCGCCAATATCATCAGGGCAATGACAAAAGCGAGTAAGGTGCTGATAAGTCCTGTAGCAAGACTTAATGCAGCCATCTGCGTGATACCAGGCGTTTGCCATAGATCTATAAACCCTTGCAGATTCAAGGTTGTTTTTTCAAGGGCAGGAACCCAGCTCAGGGCAGGCAACAGTACACAGATGAGGCCACAGAGTACAGGTAGTATTAATATGAGAATTAAGAGTTTGGGACTAAAAGACACGATACGCGTAAACAGGTCTTTTTTCTCAAGCGTAGTAGGTCTAGGTTTATCACCTTTTTTCGTTATTTTGTCAAAACCTTGGCTCATGGACTCACCCCATAACGTGCTTGCCAGCCTTGCTGGATGGCCTCTACCCAACTTGGATGCGGCTCGCTTACCGTGCGTTTGACACTATCAAAGGGCAGGGCGCTTGGATGGGGCTGCTTGGTTTTGAATAATGCTTGTTGTGCAGGGCTAAGTGTAGATTGAACCAGTACGCTTTTGTCACCCCATACCGAAGGGGTTTGTTTTTTTGCTTGGGCTTCTGGACTCATTAAGAAGTTGGCTACTAATTGTGCCGCCTGAGGATGGCTAGCGTTATAAGGGATAGCGACAAAATGAGTATTGCTTAAGCTGCCGTCACTCATGGCATAGCTGCGAATGCTCTGGGGTAAGTCATAGCGCTGCACGGCCGCAGGAACTTCTGGTGCTGAAAAGGTAAACGCGAGACTCAGCTCCGTATCATCGACCAAGCGCCGCATCTGCGCGCCTGTCTGTACAAACTGCTCGCCCTTACGCCATAAGGTTGGATGAAAGTCATCCAAAAACGCCCATAGCGGATCTAATATGAGCGCGGTGTTTTGTTCAGTGGCAGGCAAGTTGAGCTGTACGCTAGTGTTTTTACCCGTTTGAGCGTCTTTTTGTTCATGCAGCATAACTAAGACGTATTTTAAGAAACTCATACCCAAAAAATCAGGTGGCTGTGGGTAGCTAAAACGGCCAGGGTTTTGTGCTGTCCAAGCGGTTAGCTCAGTTAGCGTTGTTGGCGGTTTACTGGTCGACAGGCTGTCGTAATAAAACGTCAAAGAGGCTTGTCCCCATGGTGCTTCCATACCGTTGGTCGGCACACCAAAGTCGAAATTTACAGTTGGATTATTCTCTGGGTCAGTTAGCGCAAAATTGGGTAGCTTGTTTGCCCACTGTTTAAGTAATAACGAATTTTCACTCATGGTGGCAAAGTTAGCACCATTAATCCAGACCAAATCAACACTGCCTTGATCGTCATTGTGAGCGGATTTTTCTGCGAGTACACGACTGACTGCTTCACTGGTGTCGCTCAATTTAACATGGACTAAGTTGATGTTATATTTATCATCGACTTGATCGGCGACCCATTGTAGATAAGCGTTAATCTGTGGATCACCGCCCCATGCATAGAAATAAACGTCTTGATTGCTGCCTTTGGCTTCTATCTGCTGCCAAGGTGATAGGTCTTGGTTAATATTGGCAGTAGTTGGCGATGCTGTGCTTGCTGATATACCAATACAAATGCTCATCACCATAGCGTAGGTGCTATATCGCGTAAGACGTTTGAGCATCGGTAAAGCGGTAATAACGCGCATTCAAGTTTCCGTTATAATTTAAATGTTAGTAAAGCTGGTAAAGATTTCATAGTCTGCCATGTCAAACCAAACAGATATCACAAAATCTAAACCAGCTTTATTGGAGTCTTTTAACACTTTGCTACCAATCGCTTCATTTAATGACGTTGATCAGCAAACTGTTCTTAATTAACTGATATTAACTAACTATCATTAACTAACCGCGACGCCACGTATGGTATTTTTCTAACCAACTTAATACGGTCTCAGGGGCGTGAGCACGTTTCCACTCACCAGCGGCGTATTTGTTACCTTCAGCCCAAGTCGGGTAGCTATGAATGGTGCCCAATATTTTATTAAGACCCAGACCATGTTTCATTGCTAATACAAACTCAGCGATTAGGTCGCCTGCATGTTCAGACACTACTGTAACACCCAGTATTTTGTCTTTGCCTTTTGGCGTAATGACTTTGATAAAGCCTTTAGCCGCGCTATCCGTAATGGCGCGATCGAGCTCTTCAAACTCAAAACGAGTAATCTCGTAATCGATGCCTTTATCAATGGCTTCTTGCTCGTTGATACCGACACGAGCGACTTCTGGGTCGATAAACGTCACCCAAGGAATGACGCGATAATCTACTTTAAACTTTTTCAGATTGCCAAATAAACCATTCACTGCGGCATACCAGCCTTGATGAGCTGCGACATGAGTAAACTGGTATGGGCCAACGATATCGCCTGCGGCAAAAATATTGGGATATAACGTCTCGAGATATTCATTGGTTACGATAGTACGATTGGTTTCGATACCTAGCGCCTCTAAACCATAACCTTCAAGGCGTGCGCTACGACCGACGGCACAAAGTAGCTCATCATACTCGATATCGATTTCTGTTTCATTGTGTTTGACAATAATGTATTTTTTGCCATCACGTATCTCGCAGCGCATTGCTTGATGTGAGGTCAAAATATTGACACCGCTTTCAGTGAGCGACTGATGAGCAAAGGTAGACACTTCAAGGTCTTCTTTACCCATAATGCGATCGCTCATCTCAATTTGCGTCACATTAGAACCCAGTCGAGCAAAGCTTTGTGCAAGCTCGCTACCGATTGGGCCACCGCCCAGTACTACTAGCTTCTTAGGGGCTTCTTCTAGCTCAGCAAACTTAGTCCATAGCGTGTCACTGGTTACGTAACCTGTTTCTTCTATACCTGGCAGAGGTGGTACAAATGGACGAGCGCCCGTGGCAATGACGATGGTGCGCGCTGTTAGGGTCTGCATGCCGCCGTCATTTAGCTGAATTTCTACTGTCCACGGGTCAACTAATTTGGCATAGCCTTTGACCACATCGACGCCCAGATTGGTATAACGTTCAACGCTGTCGTGCGGTGCGATATCAGCCACTACTTGCTGTACGCGTGCCATGACTTTTTTGAACGAAAACTGCGGTACAGTGTTCTCTAGACCGTAGTTTTCCCCATGACGAATTTGGTCAGCGATTTTTGCGCTCTTAATGATGGCCTTACTAGGTACACAGCCATAATTTAGACAATCACCGCCCATCTCACCTGCTTCAATCAGTGTGACTTTCGCTTTTACCGCGGCGGCAATGTAGCTTGTGACCAATCCGCCAGCGCCAGCGCCAATCACAATCATATTGCGATCGAACTTTTTAGGTTTGGTGTGGTTTTTATAAACACGGCGTTTTTTAAACATATTCAACACTCCTTTTGCTATTAAGGGGAAGAAACCTAATAACGCAAACGAGACAATTAAGTTGAAAGATAAAATACCCGATAAGCTGTCTATCTGTGCCAGCTGTGTCCCTGCATTGACGAAGACAAAGGTCCCAGCCAGCATACCGATTTGACTGACCCAGTAGTAAGTCCATGTTTTAATAGACGTTACACCCATCAATAGGTTAATCAAAAAGAATGGAAATATAGGTACCAGACGTAAGGTAAATAAATAAAACCCACCTTCTTTTTCGACACCTGCATCAATAGCTGCCAACCGCTCAGGAAAGCGCTGTTTGATGGTGTCACGCAGTAAATAACGCGATGCCAAGAAGGCAATGGTAGCGCCAATGCTCGATGCAAATGAGGCAACGAGTAAGCCTTGTACCAAACCAAATAGCGCACCAGCGGCTAGCGTCAAAATCGCAGCGCCTGGTAAGGAGAGGGCAGTGACGACGACATATAGTAAGAAAAACCCACCGATAATCAATAGCGGTGACTGCGCTTTATAGTCATTAAATTGCGCCATCGACCCTTTTAAGCCATCAAGCGTCAATAATTGATTTAGGTCAAAATAAAAAAAGCTTGCCGCTAATATCAATATTAATAGTATTAAAAATATTCTTTTAATCATGAAAAATCCGGCCAAATAAGGGAGCGAAGGCTAAAATCGTAGTTGTTACTCAAACTGTAGAATACTCATCATCTGAATAACTAAACTTAAGTAACAATACCTAAGTAACTATAGTTGAGTAACGTGGCGATCAAATCGAATTTTCTGAATCGCTTAACTACGATAAAAAATTTAAGTTGGCAGTCTTAATAGTATATAAATTATGTCTTGCTGTCTGACATTTATACGACTGGAGCAATAAGCACTGCTATCGACGTTTATACTGGGAGATTATTTTTACCCAAGGTCAAGGTGTCATAATCTCTCATTAAGAAAAGCGCTATACAAGCCGCCAACATCGGCCAAGCGGCAAAAAACAGTAAGTTGTCAAAAGGCGTTAGGTAAAGACCAAAAGATACAAAAGTAGAGGCGGCATGTAGTAATAAAATGATGCCGTACGTCCATTTTTTGAATAAACCCATGACAAACGAGAAGATAAGAATGATTTGCAAGCTACCAATCAGGTAAACAATAGTGATGCCCAAGTTTTCTAGTGCATAAAATTTAGCAAACACATTGGCGGCATGATCAGGATTTACGAATTTGTCGAGTGTCCAGAAGAAAAATACGATGAAAACACCAAGGCGAAGAAACAGTAGTGAGAGTGGTAAATGTTTTGGCATGAATTATCTCTTTCTGAGAAAAGGTAAAAGTGAATTGGAACAAATTAAGCAAATAAAACGGGCACGATGGCACCGAACTATAAGGTAACAAACATAGGTAAAATATGAACAATGTTGAGTGATTACTCAAAAATAAACAAAGTATTACCACCAGAAGTGCTAAAAACGCATTGTAGTGGTTATTGAATAACTGTTCAAGTTGATTATATCCATATTCTAGCAATTATAGCGCTAGGTTACTTTCTTTAACCAAACCAGCAATGTTAGGTTAAAAAAGCTCGATTTGTGTACGTTTGATTGAGTCTGTCGACACATTTGACGTTTATCTTGCGCTATAAAGATTTGCCTAACCTGTATAAATGCAAAAAGCCCTTTATAGAACGTAAATTCTATAAAGGGCTCTAAACCGGCGTCTTTTTATTAAACTATAATTTTTACACTAAAAATTGGTAAACTCAAGACCAATACCAGCACCTACATCAGTTGACTGTTTGTTCGAATCTAGTGCCCAGACTCGGCTAGAAATGAGCGTTTTTGGATTCATTTGATGCTCCCAAGCTATATCAGCTACTTTCAAAGTTTCTGGCTCAGGAAAAGCTTGGTTGTCACTCTCATTCGATTGATTAACCTTAGCATATTGTAGCTTAGTAGAGATAAAGTTTTGGTTATCTACCCAAAGCTTACCACCAAGCGCCACACTTTCGGCGTCACCACCCAATCCATATCCTAGCGGATAACCATGTTGATAATAACCATCTGTATAGAGAAAGTGATCATAGGATATGCCGCGTGCTTCACCGCTAGAACGAGTATCAGTATATTCAGCATATAATTGATAAGGCAGCGCATTTATACTTGAAGCATAGTCTATACCTGCTAAATACATATTTTTGGCAGGTAAGCCACCAGCTTCATCTTCACCGATATACTGTGCATAAATACCAGTCGGTACACCTACTAGTGGCATTAAGTTAACGCGAGCATCAAACCCTCCTAGTTGGTTGGCAGGATCTTGATCAGTATTACCAGAAGTAGTATCGTTGTCTCTTGTTCCTAACAGAGCATCACCAAATGAGCTAAAGCTCTCAGGCCGTCCTTCTCCCCCCCACATAAAAGTACGAGAAGCTCCGACTTCTAACCAAGGCCATGGACTAGCAGTAAGACGCGCACCAAAAAGTTTAGCATCTGGTACCGCTTCATAATCGTCCAACTGGCCTGCAAATAATTGATACTGCCAAGGACCTACCCAAGATAAATAGGGAGAGGTTGGCACATTTTGCTCATCACGCTGTATAGTCAAACCTACGATAGGAAGACTTGCATCTCCCCGAATCAGGCTACCATCATGTCCAGGGCCCCACCAAGTTGGAATTTGTCCAGCTATTAGCCATTGATTAGCAAATTTACCTGCTATATAAGAGCCTTCAAAACTCACATCGTCATTATTTATTAGGTCATCATTTTTAAGGTTGGCCTGTAGATTGAGTTCCCAATCTTCCTCACTAATACCAGCTTGTAAACTAGCCTGTACTGTAGACATTTTATTATCAGCAAAAGTTTGTGGTAAACGTTGTCTATCAGTTTGAGCGTATAGACCAACTTGTGCGTTAACAAGCGATTTAGGTTTTTGCCCTAATGTAAGTTGTATTGACTGTATTATTTGCTGTTGTTCTGAAGTTTTTACTTTAGCTAGACTAAGTACGCGCTTGATCTCATTTGCAGTTAATGGCCATGTACTAGTACTTATTTGAATGACACCTTGTGAGTTCAACCAGTTCAGTTCTGATTTTAGGCTCATATCGTTGGCGTATATGTTTTGAGCAGTAGCGTATGTACTTACTATGCCAAAACTCAATAAAATGCTTATTACTTTTAAATTATGTAAGCGGTGGTAGGGCAGTTGTTTTGTCATAGTAGTTTACTCATAATCTATAGTGTTAGCGAAACAGATGATTAATTAATTTCATGGCCTTACCGTGAACCGAAACCTGTAAGCGTGGTATGAATGGTTCTAAAGAAAATTAGCAAATCCAATGTAAATGATATGTGCTTTATATAATAAAAGTCATATTCGATTTTTAATTTAGTTTCTTCGGCACCAGTCGCATATCCTTGATTGACTTGAGCCCAACCAGATATGCCAGGTTTTACAATATGACGATAATTAAAGAAGGGAACTTGCTGTTCAAGTTTGAGAGCAAAATCAATAAACTCAGCCCTAGGACCAATCAAGCTCATCTCACCTTTGAGGACATTAATAAACTGAGGAAGCTCATCAATTCTCGTTCTACGGAGAAAATGACCAACTTTGGTAATACGGTCATCGTTATCAACGGTCAGGACTTCTTTAGCTTTCTCACGCATACTACGAAATTTATAGACTTTGATACTCTTACCTCGATGACCAACGCGTAACTGGGTATAAAAAACCTTGCCATTGTCTTCGAGTTTTATTGCTATCGCAGTGAATAGAAAAATGATGAGAGTCATCGGTAATAGCGCTAAGATGATTAGAAAGTCAAAACAATATTTGACCATCATATAGTTTTCACAAGGTAGCAATGAGCCGAGCTCGTTTTCATACATATGGTTGATTTTAACTCTACCAGTGAGTGATTCACGAATATGACGATGATGGTATACCGGAATGCCTTGCAAAGTCTGATGAGCGATGAACTCTTGCCAATCATCAGTCAAATCGTAACTATGAAGATCTGTTACTATGCCATTTACATGCTGACCTAAGTTGGTTGTATCTAGCTTTAACCAATCTGCAGAAGGCACTTGTTCTGGCATATTTATCGCTCTACCCACTGGAATATAAGCAAGAGTTTGAACGGTATAACGACGATTGATTATATCAATAATGAAAAGATAGCTGAGTAGGCATATGCCGCTGATGCAATAATAAATCAAAGAAAAAGAATACTTGGTCAATTCAGCAGGCACAAAAACTAAAGCAAACCAAAAAATAAATACGGGCAGTATGTATGAACTCGAATTAATACCTGGAAACTGACGTATCAAGTTCAAAGTAAATAAAGTTAACGAAGTAAGCATACCACTTATGAGAATATTAAACGTGCTTGTCGTATTGAACCCTTGGTCTAAATAGCTCCAATCCAAGAACAAGTATGGGATCCAAGTGCATAGTAATAGTCCGATGAGTAGCTGAACAGGTAAAAACTTCAAAGACGCTAATATTCTTTTATTGAACATAAATGAATTCTTATTCATAGAGTGCTAAAAACAGTGAAAAACTCGACAAGTATAACTTATTATAGAAATAAAGAAACTGTAATTATTCAGTAACCTAAATCAGATGCTGAAGAGTAACTTCAAGGAAAATGAGAATAAGTCTAACTTGAATGGTTTAAATCTACCAAACCCATTTCTTCCATCATTGAAGCGTTCACTTTATGAACATCGTAGATATCTTCCGTTAATTTACGAGACTCTTTACCCATAGTAGTAATCAGCTCAGGATTTACCACAAACTTCTCCATAGCGGACGATAATTCATTCACGGTTTTAATAGGTACTAAGTAACCATTTAAGCCTTCAGTCACTGTCTCACGACAGCCTGGCGCATCCGTAGTAATAATAGGCCGACCCATAGCCATCGCTTCTAATACAGATCGCGATGTACCTTCTCTATATGAGGGCAGTACGTATACAGAACTGGCAGCAATAGCAGGTCTAACGTCGTCGAGTTTGCCCCAGTAGTTGATGATGCCGCTTGCTATCCATTCATCTAGCTGCGTCTGCTCAATTGCTGCTGGGTTTTCATCTATCCATCCCACTAAATGAAACTGGGCTGAAGGATATTGCTCTTTTATAATTTTGGCAGCCTCAATATACTCAACGATACCTTTATCTTTGAGAAGGCGGGCGATAAGTAAAAAAGAAGGTATGATATTTCCGGATTCATTTGTAGGGAAGGGCAGTACATTAAAGTCGGCCACATCTACTCCTGAACCATTGACTATCACAGCAGGTATACTAGGTTTTAGTATCTGAAGTTTTTTAAATAGGTTTAAGTCGTCAGGATTTTGAAAAAATACTTTAGTCGATCTAGATAAGGCCTGCTGGTATAGACCATGTACTAACTTTTGGAATCCACTGCGTTTTCCAGACTCTTCAACTTCTTGAAAAGTATAACCAAGGCCTGATAACAGAACAAAACGCTTAGGTACTTTGGCAAGCCATGCTGCTAGAGTGCCATATATGATAGGTTTGATAGTGTAAGAAAGCATATAATCAGGCTGTATATCACATAATAGTCGATAGGTGACTATCAGTGTCTTCATGTCAGCAATAGGATTTGTACCAGTACGCTGCATAGGTACAGCATGTACAGCATACCCTAAGTTAAGTAATGTATTATGATCCTTGGTATGTGACTCTAGATCCGGTGCTAAGACATGTACCTCGTAGCCTAGTTTGGCTATTGTTTCTAGTAGCTTACCTCTAAAGTTCAGAACATGGGGTAAGTAGTTTGCACATATTAAAAATTTCATAGTCAGTACGCATTGTGGGAAGTATAAATAATAAAAATATGAAGGCGCAGCTATTTAGCTTGCTGCCTTAGATTGTTTACAGGTGGGGTATGTCTTTTAGTTGTTTTCTTACTACGAAGTTGAGTAATATTGCAGTCTGCACAGACAAACAATACATACATTACAACAAATGCGTAGCGATACCTTACCGCAGTCCCATAATTGGCTACGACTAGTCCATAAACAGACATCGACAAGGCCAAAAACAATAGCCAAAAAGCCAGTCTGTCTGGACTTTTTCTCCAAGCTTGGCGGGTGATTAAAAAAAGAATACCTAAAACAGCCAAATTTTCAAATGACTGTATAAATTGCAAGGCACTGGATGCTTCCCAAGGTAAGGGTTTAGATAAAAAGTAAAAACCGGAGGTCAGACCCTGAATAACAAAGTCACCTGCTCCCGATATTAGCTTAATATTATTTGGATCTCCACCATCTTCAACAAACATAGCGACCCTGAATTTGTTAACCAATGGTAGTGCAATAGGAGCAGAAACTAATAATGAGATTAAACCAATAACGCCAATGATAAGTGCCTTAGTCAAACCCATGCCTTTTTTTGCAACATTGAACACAAAATAAAGCAAAACCACTGGACCAACAATATAAAAGTTTTGAAACTTGATCAAATAGATCGGTACCATACAAAGAATGCTTTTGAGTATTTTTGATTCTCTCGCATATACTACTGCTAAGATCATAAAAAATAGTATCAAGGTCTCTCTAAGACTCAGTGCTGTATATAACGCCATACTTGGAAATAGTAAATAAAACCAAAGAGAAACCTTAGTAAAAATACTCTTAGCATATAATATAAAAAATAAAATTATATAGATAAAAGTATTATAAAACCCTAAGCTAATAACTGAGACAGGTGTAGGAAAAGGTATTGATGCCAAAAAAATACTGGCTTGATTAACGTTTCCAATACCTGCTAATGCTTCTAGTACGCCTAGCTGTCCACTTCTTAAAGAATTAACAGCACGCCAATACTTAAATTGGTCGGGCATATATGAAGCACTAAATAGAACATCGTTTAAGATAAAAGGTAGAAAACAATGTAAAACTAATACTATTTGGTATTGTTGCTTTATCTTAAACTTATAGCCAAGTAAAGAGACAAGTAGTAAGCATATCAGTAAACTAGGCAAATCAAAAAGCCTAACACCTAAAAAACCATAGCTGTTGATCCAACTTAAATCTGACATTCAGTTATCTCTATGATTTAATATTATTTTTGACGACTCTAAATTTACCACTTTTTTCTTTAGGTATGCTATCAACTACTTGTATACTGATCAATACATCTACACCAAAACGTTGAGATAGCGCATGATAGAATTTTTCTTGTTGTTTTTTATCGAAGTGATTATTTGTAACAATTAGAACTTCCACTTTCTCCAACTCGTTTTGGATCACCTGAAACTGAATAATACCTGCAACGCCTTTAGTACTATTGGTAATGTTTACGTAGTTGATTTTACCATTTGTAGGAGTGGAGATATAGTCAGTAGAACGTCCTTCAATAGCTTTTACTACTGGAAATACCGAGCCACAAGCACAACTGTATTCTTTTGGAGCAAGCGCTATGCGATCTCCAATGCGATAGCGTATCAAAGGAGTGCCTTCAGTCGTAAATGATGTGACCAAAATTTCACCTGCTTGTGTCGACTGCATATTATCATTTATTATTTCAAATACACCAGTCAATGGATGAATATGTAGACTACCTTCTATGCATTCTAAAATAAATGGAGCCCCTTCTGAAGATGCGTACTGATCTGCAATTTTACAACCTAACACGGATTGAATAACCTCGCGATGTATAGGTAGTAGCGTCTCAGCAGTCGGAAAAAAAGCGCTTACTTTACTTTCAATTTTTAAATTTCGATTTGCAGCCATTGCACATAGTTCGTAAACACTAGATGGGAAACCCACTATGTACTCAGGCGAAAACTTACAAAACGCTGTCCAGTACACATCAAAATTGGCGTCGGTAATATGAAACGTAGAAAAAAAACGGATACGATTGACATAGTCATCTTTGTGACAAATGCCCTTTTTTAGATCTCTTTCAGTAATTATGTTTTTACCACTGAACCATGCACATCTTTTACCAAGTTTATAGCCATACTGCGCTCTAAAATGATCTAATAATGCATTACGCTCTTGAACATTATCTTTTGTATAAAGCACCTTCATAGAGGCACCAGTGGTACCACCTGTGAAGTTTACAACAGCATCTTTTTCTTTTACGGTAACAATTGTGCCTAAGTTTTCAATAATGTCCTTTTTATATAGCAATGGAAAATCTTTCAAGGACTGGTAATCCTTGTAAGGGCTATACCATTTAGATCTAACAACACTTTTATTTAAAAAACTTTCTAAGCGATTACTTTGCTCTGACTCGATTTCAGATAGTGAGGCGTCTGAGAATTTTGAAAAGTACTCTCGATACTTCTGATAGTTGCCTCCATGTCGGACTCTATACTGGTAGGTATTAAAAACACTAATGGCTATATTCTGTAACAAATGTGGACTACGACGTCCCAGATCTTCTTTTAAAGACATTTATAGTCCCCATATATTATTAATATTATTATTACATTCAAGCTTGAAAAGTTTATAAATTTATATAAATGAATTTACGAAAGCATTGACTGGTACAAGTCAATATGTAAATCTGCAGCCTTACTTATTGAGTACTCATCAACGTTATCAACAGCATTCTTGGACATTTGCTCTATTAAAGATTTATCTTTAACTAGGCTATTTATTGCATCAGCAAGTGCTTGAGGATTACGTGGCTCTACTACTGTCCCATTATTACTACGCTTGATAATCTCAGAACAACCGCCCACATCGGTAACAATACAAGGTAATCCTGAAATTGCAGCCTCTGTCAATGCAATAGGTAACCCTTCCCATGCTGAACTCATAACGAATACATCTGAATTATATAAAAACTGAGGAATGTTACTCGTTACACCAACGAGGTGTACAATTTTTTGTAAGTTATACTTCTCAATATAATTTGATAACACATTCTCATACTCTTTTTCGCCTTCTCCAGCGATTGATACTGAGATTTGCTCCTTTACATTGTCATCCAATAAAGATAAAGCTTGAAACATGTTTATATAGTCTTTTTGAGGACACAAACGTCCAACCATAGCTATATTGGTGTGATCTTTGGGTGCCCGTATGCGAATATATCCCTCAAATTTATCTAGTGTCACCGCATTAGCTATGGTATTTACTCTTTTACCTGTGTATTTGCTTAGGGCTAGGGCACATATCTCTGATATACCTACATACTCATTAACCAATGTATTAAAAATACTATAAACCCTACTGTTCCACCTTGGCTTTATAGTATGATGAGTATAGATAACTGGTATTTTAGATAGTGCAGAGAATACTATACCGTAGGCAAGATGAGTATGCATAATATCTATGTTGTGGTTTTTGATATACCTTCTAATTCTAAGTGCACCAAGCCACGGCTTCTTACGTGTCTCATTACCTATGACATAAGTTGTTACGCCAGCATGCTCCAAGTCTTTTAGAAAGTTTTTTTCATATTCTATATCTCGACCTGCATCAGCGGCTGAGCTCAAAAATGCTACATGTATATTATGTTTATGAGCTAAATGTTTTGCTAGATCTTTTACATAAACTTCAGCTCCTCCTGATGCGGGTGAGGATATAATATGGAGGATGTTCATAGCAATTGTCCAAAAGATATATAAGAAGTATAAACTCAGTTATAACTGATATACGTATAACCTGCATAACAAAAATCAGATTAATTATTATAGTTTATACTTTTGCATTTATTAAAGAGATCGTCGTTATTCAAATTTTTTTTTGAAAAAAACATATTTAGTATTTTACTTCTACTTTCAGCAAACTCTGACGGTTTATTACCTTTAAATATCTCAGCTAAAGAGTTTTGGATTTCATTCCAACTCTTCGCTTTATATCCTGGTGTGACGTCTTCATAGTTATATAATAAGCCCCTGTTGGATTCTTGGTAGTACCACTCATAGTCAGGTATAAAAAATATGATCTCTCTATCTAGATTTAGATAGTCAAAGTAAATAGAGGAGTAATCAGTAATCAGTACAGATGCCTTGCTCAGTGCATCTTGAACGTCTTCAAAAGCGGGAATAATATTGATATTAGAATAATTAGTTAAACTAGGGAAACTAGCATCTACATACGGGTGCATCTTTATTAAAAAATGATAGTCAAATTTAACTAGCATCTCGTTTAAATTCTCAAGCTCATTAGTACTGGGAAAAATATTTTTATCATAATAATCTTGTCCCATACCATCTCTAAAAGTCGGTGCATATAGAATTGTGTTATTATCTTCTGCTCTAGATATAAGATTATTAACTCTAGGATAAGTACCAATAAAAAATTTATCAATACTGATATGATATAACTCACTAAAGAGTTCAGCATCTTTAACAGAAGTGACTAGGAACAAATCAGGAGTGTTTTTTATATTTAAATAATTAAGATACTTTCTCTGTGAGGCTTTACCCATTTTTTTGAGTGGAATACCGTGCCAAAGCGTAATCAATACCTTGCTTTTATTTATAAATTTATATATATCGTTGCCAGTATGGCTATGCGTACATACGATATATTTAGCTTTGGCTATTGATAGAATATTTTTTATATCGTAAAAATAAAGGACTGGTAGCTCTTTTGATAATAAATCTTTATAGATTTCTTTGTCTTTTGTCACCCAAAAGCATTGTTCTTGCTCATGGTTGTCCAAAATCCATTCAAAGAAATATTTTGCATTATCTGAATAGCTATAGCCACCCTGAGCACCGAACAACCATGACTCATTATTATTTGCAGCAAGAGAGGCTACAAAAATTGCACTAGAGTAAGCTATATCTATAATTTTTTTAAAATCCAAAATTAAAACCTCAGCGCTGTTTGAAGAAGTACTACTTCTTCATATCTGCTTTTATTTTTGTAGTTGATATCTCAGGTGTCCGTGCTAGATAGACGACCTCACAATGCTCTTTTAGGAAGTCAAAGTGCCCTACCCAATCGTCACCCATGACAAATTTATCAATATGATAAAGCTCTATGTCTGTAGATTTTTGTTCCCAGTTATCTTCTGGAATAACCAAATCTACAAATCGAATCGCCTCTAATAGAGCTTTTCGCTTTTCATAGCTAAAATAGCAAACTTTGTCTTTTGAGTCTTTGTTAAACTTATCAGTTGATAAGGCTACAACGAGATAGTCGCCTTGTTGCTTAGCTCGGCGAAGTAGATTTATGTGACCATAATGCAATAGATCGAATGTACCGTAGGTTATAATACGCTTCATTAGCTGCTACCTAATATAAACTTATGTTTATGTAAAAATCACAATTTGTTCAAATGACTTGATAACAAGATTATGAACCAATTGAAACAGAAATGTATGATAACTATATATCAAAGAGTAAGAATAACAGCGTTAAACAGTAAAGTTATCTTATCGTATATATAGTCGAAAGCGATTGTGAAACTGATAAAATTCACTCTTAAGGCTGCATAACAATTGGCAAACACTGTGTTTACAAATAAAACTGATAAGAAAAAGAGTATACTGGTTTCATTGATATCATCAATGAGAAGTGTTGTTTGCACCTGCTAACAAAATGCATGATAATTTTATTTAGTATCGACTATAAAATAAATAGTCCTAAACTTTTTAAAAAATGTACTCAAAAAAATATTTAATAGAAAGTTATATAATGTAAACTAATGCTTTATTAAGAAACAATAGTATGAATTAGTAAAATTACTACATTAAGTCTATATAAAAAACGTTTAATTATTCAAATTGCTTTATTGATTATTTGAATGTTACTTAAAGGGGGAGCTTTTAAATTAATTAAAACTTTCAAGTAAATCCACCCATTGGTTTATTATCTTTTCAGGTTGATATTCCTCAGCTTTTTTCTTATTTTTCAAACTAATGGTCTTGCGGTGTTCGTCATTACTCATTAATTCAATTAAAGAGGCCGAAAGCTGAGAAATATCATTTGGAGGAACCAAAATAGAGTTTGTGCCTTTCAGAACCTCAGCTGGGCCTGACTCACAATCAAAGCTAATTATAGGTAAACCAAATGCCAAAGCTTCGGTTAGCACCATACCAAATCCTTCAAAACGGGAAGTCAGACAAAATATCTCAGCTTGTTCGTAATACTTACCTACATCATTAGTGCTTCCAACTAGCTCTACACTGTCATCTAGTTTATTTTCTTTGATAAAATTTGTTAGCTTGACTCTATCTTCACCTTCGCCAACTATTTTTAACGTCCACCCCTGAACAGATACATTTACCTGTAACCAAGCTTCAAGTAGCATATCAAAACCTTTAATATGTGATAGGCGACCTACAGCTAATACTATTTTTGTATTTTCTTCTTTAATATATTCTTGAACTGGAAACGGGCAAAAGTTTGCTATTGCTGTTATTTGTTCTTTGTGCTGAGTACCTTGTAACCAATAGCTTTTATCTTTCTCAGTTAAAGTAACAACTGCATCGCAATATCGTGCAGCTAGTTGTCTAGTTTTATGCCTTTTTTTCGATCCTAAATAACTATTAAAGTTAAAATTTTCCCAACACACGTGGTTTACTGTTAATCCTAAAATAGCAGGCAGGGTAAACTGAACACATAATGCATCTACTGCTATTAATGTATCAACATTTTTTTCTTTTAAGAGCTTTCTTATTTTATAAATAGTATTAGGAATACGACATAATCTACTGTTTGGAAAACTTAGTAAAGATAATAGTTCAATTTCTTTATTTATAGTGTAGAAAGGATTATCGATACGCGAAATGCTAGCTAAGGTTATTTTATAACCAGCTTCTGACAGACTGTTAGCGAGAATAGAACCTACTCGTTCTGTACCACCTGCCTTATTAAGGCTAGCCATTACTATTAAAACTTTCAAATTCTTTACCTCATACCATTATATATAATATATAACTATTGTATTAAAGATATGTACAATAGATCTCTTGCAAAAGTACCAATTTACTAACTTACACGAACGCAATCATAAGGGCTAGCGATAATTTATGCAAGAGGTCTAATATCATTTTGCTTTTAGTTATGAGCTCAAAAAAAGCGATATCAAAGTTCTTATTAAATTCAAATTCATTATTCCTAGTAAAGTTAAAACACTTTATGAGGGTAATACTTAAGTAAAAACATATCATTCACTTATCTATGGATAAAATAATAAAGGTTTAACAGACTTTAATTTTAATTAATTAGTTTAATAAGCATTAAAGTTCAATCCCATTTTAGCTAAGCCTTTATGATACAGTGATTTTATAGCAACTCTTCCTCCAACGGATATTGAAGGCTTGCATGATGGCAGTAGAGCAAGAGCCAAAGGATTATAACTATATATAAGTTCCACCGCCTCCTTCAAAAGATATTTATCAGTATCGTTTAAATTGTAAACATAATACTCGCCTTTAGAAAACTGCATTTGATACATTTCAATAATCTGTATAGTATATTGGTCACTCATATTAGAAAAAAGGCTCATAGCTAGTGCAAATGCCCTATAGGTTTCTATATAAGCATCGGAATTATTTGTAGTAGAGGTAATACTTTTATCATTGACTACATAGTCATAAAGAATATCATCTAATATATACACACGTTCAGCTTTTGAAAAACATCCTATATTTAATAATAAGTCTTCATCAATATCTTGACGCCAAATATAATGCAAATCAAAAAAAGGTTCAATAATTTCTCGTTTATATAGCTTATTCCAAAGCATTCCTATACCAAATTCAAATCTACAAAACTTTGCAAAAATATCATTTTCAACCTTAATAGATCTTTTAAACTTCAATTTTTGGCTAACAAAATTCCTATGCTCATCAACTCGCTCACAGCTACATACAACGATATCAGCATTACTTTTTTTAGCAGCAGTCAATAATGTAGAATACATATTAGGCCGTGCAAAATCATCAGCATCCATAAATCCAACCCAAGGAGCTGATGATTTTTTAAGTCCAGCTAGCCTAGCTTCATGGACACCTTTATTTTTGTCTAAATGAACAGACACTATATTAGTATGTTTTTTCACGAGATTTTCGATTACATTTTCAGTAGTGTCATTAGACCCATCGTTAACAATAATTATTTCAATATTTTTTAGACTTTGAGTAAGCAATGAATCTATATGAGGTACTAGTGCTTTACCTGAATTAAAAACGGGAACAATAACACTTACTGAAGGATTCATATTGTTTGCACCAATATTTTATAATAATTGACATATAACTAAAGCAGAAAATTTAAATTTTTTTATCTAAACTTTCCGCTATGAAATATAAGGAACTCTTTTTTAAACTTAGTAACTTTGTAGAACTAAAAGATTCCGTATTTTTTGTATCTTTCAATCCATTTATAATTTCCAACGGATCATTTACTAAGTAGTCCAAACCATCAAGTTTGTTTAACAAAGATTTGAAGCGTGCAGAACCACGCTTTTCATTTACAATCACTAAAAATGGTTTGCCAAATACTATTGAAAATACCATTCCATGGAACGAATCAGTTAATACAAACTCTGCATTAGCAAACGAAGCCAACCAATCCTGCACAGCGGGCAATTTATAATCTTCTAGATTATTACTGCTTAAATCACCTAAACTATGTTTTGCTTGACAGCTATATACATGGGTGCTTATTTCTTGTGCTATATGTTCTGCAGCTTTATTTTTATCTGCATTTTTATCTAAGAAATAAGTAAAGACACCTTCATTTTTTCCCTGTTTATATCTACTACCTATCAATGACAAGTAGTCTTCTTTCTCTAATAACAACGTTGGGTCTAGAACAAGCTCACTATCAACACCTAAATACTCTTTGCATAAATCAACTCCTGACTGCTCACGAACTGATATTGCATCAAATAATTTAGCCAGTTTAGTACATTTTTTAGTTTCTTCTACTGAGTACTCCCAATTATCAACACCAAATGATGACGCATAAGCTATTCGTTTAATGTTTTTTTTACCTTTCAAAAATTGTAGGTAAAAATTGTAAATATTGGGTGAATACTTTGGTCGCCAAGTCTGATCGCTACCAACAATTACAGCATCATAGCGGTTCTTTTTAAAATGTTTTTTTAAATTTTTGTCATTATCTATATATTCAGACTGTAATATATGTTTATCAATAAACTTACGATTACCCTCTGTTAATTGATTAATTTGGTTCTCAAGGTTTATCGGTGCTTTTCTTTTACCAGCCATTTTCTTAGCTGAGCGATAAGCAAGTCTAGCTTTACTATATACATATTTAGGTGACTTATGATTATAATCAATAGTGATAACTTCATAACCTTTATCTTTTAAAACTTTTTGCAACGCAAACGCTTGCATAATACCACCATAGTTTTTACCTAGTGGCTGTGTCATTATTGCTATTTTCATAATGTAACCTATCTTTTAATCAAACGTTTAATTGTACTACTTCCTGATTCACCAAGCACTTTCTTTGCCAAGTTTTTAATTTGTCTGTCTGGGGAAGATACTAAGTTTTGGATAATTTCTAATGCTTGACTTTCCATAGTACTATCTGTAAATACTTCAAACACTATTGGTTTATCTGAAACTTTTGAACTTATAAATTTTTTATAACAAGCTTCAAATTCCTTTTTAGATGAAGCTGCCATGTATTCATAACCGAGGTCAATAGTAAAATTCTTAACTAATGCAGGAGATTGATTGCCAAAATGGCCAGCGGCAGCGACATACTCATCTGCAGACTCGCCAAAATAAGCAGCATGATGATTATATTGTCTAAATTCAGTACCTTTACCATTGTTTACGAGTAATATCCTTAAGTTATTACCAGTATGTCGATTACCTAATACGTTGATGTCATAGAAGAAAGCTAGGTCACCAATTACAGCATAAAACAGTTTATTGTTATCTGCTAAGGAGGCACCTATTAAAGAGGACAATCCGCCATCTATACCAAAACCACCCACATTGGAAGATGTGATAACTGAATCAGGTAATTCAAAAAAGTTCCAAGATCTTAGGCTATTTAGTATACCAAAATGAACAATAGAGCCTTGAGGAATTTGAGGTGCTAATTTTGAGGCTAGCCAAATGTTAGAATATGGCAGCTCCGGTATTTTTTTTCTGATCGACTCTAAACGCTTATGACAGCTTTTGAAGTATTTATTTCCTGCAGGCTGCTTAGTAGTATAGTGTTCAAAAAAAGACTGCTCAGACATTTCAAAGACATAACGTAGTCGTCTAAAGGTATCTCTTATTTCACCATCTTGATTAACTCGCCAAACTTGTTTACCTGCCATCTTAAGAGTCGCGTAATCACCAGTGATTTCGCCGATATGAATAGTCAAGTCAGGGCGGTAATTAGTCTGGTCTAGCTGGCTTTGAGCAGCTGCTAATGAATAAAGTAATCGGTTCTTGCCATAATATCCACTGGTATGATCACAGAAAACTACTGCATTATTACTTTCACAAAAGTTTTCCAAGGCTTGAGTTTCTGCATTACTCCATTTCTTATGCGAGCCAATTAGTACGGCTACCTTACCTGAAAGCTCTGGGAAATCGTTATCTGTAGTGATTCTATCTATGACTCGATACGTTGGTAACTTTTTAGTTGTATAGGGTTTAGTATAAGTAGTCGGCAAATTGATATGGACTGGACCACCACCCGCACGTTTTAACTCTAATATGGCTTGGTTTACTTTCATCTCACATTCCCACACGTCCTCACTATCTTTTACAATAGGTAATGAAACGCTTAATTTTACAGTATCTTTGGGCATAGAGCTTCGGTCTATGGTTTGTGCTACAAGATGACCAACCTTATTAAGTGCTTGCATAGAAGTAATAGCTAGTACAGGGAGTTTTCTATAGTAAGCTTCTGTCAAACCTGGTAAATAATTTCTAGAGGCAGTGGCACCAGTACAACTGATGACTACTGGCTTTCCTAGCTCTGCAGCTAGACCACAAGCCATATAAGCGGCAGAGCGCTCGTCAACCGATGAATACATTGTAAAATATGGATCTTGCTGCATACTAGATACCAGTGCAGTATTGGTAGTTCCAGGCGAAGCTATTACATGCCTAATATTATGAGCTTTAAGCAAATAAAGAATAACCTGTGCATTCTTTTCATTGGTGTAAGAGTAATCCATAAGGCAATCCAATTAGTTACTTTAATAATTTAGAATATCTGTAAATAGAGTATTTTATTATTGTCTTAAAGTTCGGTAATTCTGTTAAAGATACCTTTTCACCTTGAAACTTATCTTTCATAGCTTCTTCTTTCCAATTAATATGTTTAAACTTTGGATTTCTTGAATCTACAAATTGCTCTAAACATTGTTTCAAACCGATTTCAGGATTTACAAACTCTGATGTATCTATAAATTTATTTATTTTGCTATTATCGAACTGACGATTATACAATCTATCATAGATTACTTGATATTTATTCGAGCGCCATTTTAAGAAACCACCTAAATTCTGTAGAGATACTTTAGGGCGTTGTGATAGTTTTGACTCAAGCACATTTAAATAAGTATCTAAAACTCCATTCCAGCTTATAGTCTGACTTGAAGTAATATGAAAAGCTTCACCATGAGCATCAATTTTACTTAGTATTGCAACAATTCCTCTAGCAACATCTCTACCCCTAGTTACTGTTGTCATTTTAGAGTTAATTTCATCTGAGAAAACAATGGATCGGCCTTTCATAGCACGATATAGCCAATCTTCTTTTTCTAAAACACCTAATTGCAGTCTTTCTTCATCATAAGTGATATAAGGTCTAATAATCGTCCAGTTCTTTTTAGAACTAGAAAATAATAGGTCTTCTTGACGTGCTTTGGTTAATGCATATTCATCTGTAGCGAGATAGTCTTGATCTTTTGAGACATCCAGTAATCGTGGTGAACTTTCTATAAGAGGCTGATCTGAATCAGCGTATACACGAGATGAACTTAAATAAATGTAGTGGTTAGTCGCTTTTAGAAGCTTTTCATATCTATCCTGAAATTCACTTGTTTTATATACCATAAAGTCAACAATAACGTCCCATCTCTGAACTAGCAATTCATCTATGAACGTCTCTTCTTTTGCATTACCTACCTTGTACTCAATATTTTTATCGCGACCAGACTTTGTACGTGATGTCACTACAATATGATTAGATTCATCAGCTAATAGACTAACTAAATGTTTCCCCATAGCTCCAGTACCGCCAAGAACTAATATATTCATCTTTTCTTTCCAAATTTTAGTAAACGACTTGCAAGTACCTGCTTAACCTTTACACGCCAACTTTTGTCTAATCCAATAAAGTACATACTAATAGTAGCAGATATTACGCTCACTAGTATAACAAGCGTCGATGAAAAAATTCCGTTTGGCAGTAAGTATCGTGCAGCCATACTAGGTAACGCTGATAAAAAGATTACCAGCATTACTGGAAATAAAACACTTTTATAATAGGGAGTTAGCGGCAGATCAACCAGCTTATTAACAATAATTAGTCTCACTTGAAACATTATAATATTTGCTATTATAGCTACGATAAATACTGACGCTGCTGAATATCCAAGTTTAAGAACGAGCCAAGAAAATATAAATATTAGTATTTGAATACTTCCTAATGAAAGCTCATATAACTTCATCTTACCAGGTGCTCTAGCAGCTGTTGCTATGGGGAGACTAATTGAGAGAATAAGAGATTCTATAAGCGCTAACTGAGTAAATAATAATGCTTCGGGTGGCGGTGTTTTCAACCAAATACTTAATATAGTATTCATCTCTAACAGCATAGGTAGTGCAAAAACCCACATAAGAAAAAAGGTGAGCTTAGAGCCATTAGATATAAGATTCAGCATGTCTTCTTTTTGACCTGCTGCATATGTCTTAATTATAGGTGGATATAAACCAGTATTGAGGTTACTAGAAAATACCATAACCTGACTAGCTACTGTTAAGGCAATGGTGCGAGCAGCGACAGTTGCAGGGTTAAACAACTGATTGATGAGCACAGTTACCGCTTGATTCCTAAATACTGTACTGAGCTGACCCATTAGAGTCCAGCCAGTAAAACCAATAATTTCTTTGAGAAGTACCTTATTCCAATAGATTTTTTTGAATTGACATTCAGTATATTTTTTTAGACAGACAATGATATATATACTAGTAGTGATAGCTGCTGTCGTTAACAAAAACAGACCGTATAATTCTAATACATCACCAGCTATATGATTCAATAATAATGCTGCAGTTAGTTTAAGAGCCGCATCTACGACCGATATAAAAGCAAAAAGATGCATGTCTTCATGTGCAATGATGATAGCAATAAATGGTGATGAAAAAATGGAAAATACAAAACTGATCACTACCATTTTATATAAGCTTATAGCGGCGCCGTACCTATCATCAGGTATCTTCAGATGCTCTGTTACAAACCATAGACCAACAGTGTATAGAATAATCAAAGCAAATATAGCAATTCCAGCATACATCAGCCAGTTTACACTGAATGTTTGCTTAAGCTTTAAATCATCTTTTTGACCCATAGCAAACGAAAAAAATCGCTGGGTCGCTGAAGCCATAGTGCCTGGTAAAAAAGCTAATAGAGCTACAAACCCAGCTACTACGCTATATATACCATAGTTCTCAATACCTAATGCGTTTAGCACTACACGAACGGTATATAAACTAATTAATACAATAATTATCTGACGAGTATAAAGAGCCAGTGTATTCTTTAAAATTTTATTATTGCTCATGATTCAGTAAAACCTAAGTTAAAATTCAAATAATATAGGTTTAAACTAAAACCTTTAAAATAATAAAAACACCTCACAATTCAAAAGTGCACCTTTTACTATCCATATCAGCTACTAGTTGGTATAAATACTATTTACATACCAAGGCATCGCCTCTTCAATGCCTTGAATAATATCGAACTCTGGCGCGTAACCTAATGCGTTTTTAATCTTACTAATATCAGCCTGACTATGGCGCACATCGCCTTCTCTAAAGTCTCTGTATACAGGCTCTTGAGTGTACTCTACGCCATTGTTAGCTAAATTCTCTTTTAGTGCCGTAAATAGCGTATTGAGTGTGGTACGACCACCTACTGCGACATTGTAGACCTCATTCTTAGCCTCATCATTGGTAGTCGCGGCTAAGATATTGGCCTGTACCGCATTTTCGATGAAATTAAAGTCGCGGCTGGTGTCACCATCACCATTGATGAATACCTCATCGCCTGTGATCATAGCTGCCGTCCACTTAGGGATCACGGCCGCATACGCACCATCAGGCGTTTGACGTTTGCCAAAGATATTGAAGTAACGCAGACCGATAGTATTAAAGCCATGAGTGCGAGCAAACACATCTGCATACAGCTCATTGACGTACTTAGTCACTGCATAAGGGGATAGGGGATTACCAATATTGTCTTCTATTTTAGGCAGAGCAGGGTGGTCGCCATACGTTGAGCTACTAGCAGCATAAGTGAAACTAGCAACCTTGGCATCACGAGCAGCAACCAGCATATTTAAGAAACCAGAGATATTGGTATCATTGGTCGCGATAGGGTCAGCGATAGAGCGTGGTACTGATCCCAGTGCGGCTTGATGAAGGATGTAGTCTACGTCTATACAGGCGGTATAGCAGTCGTCTAGCTTACGGATATCACCTTCTATAAAGCTAAAGTTTTGCCATTGCTCAGCCGTTACCAGTGATTGCACCTCATCTAAGTTATGCTGAAAGCCGGTTGCAAAGTTATCTAAACCAACGACCTTTTGATTAAGTAGTAGCAAGGTTTCGAGTAAGTTAGAACCTATAAAACCGGCGACGCCAGTCACTAGCCATGTCTTTGGTACGCTTACCAGCTCTTGCTTTACTTTATCATATGTTGTCTGCATTGGTACCGAACTCTCTGCTTTTAAATTCATAGGGCTTCTCTTACTATTTAAGGCTCTTATTTATGATTAACCAGCTTACAAGCGGATATCAGTCTCATATCTAGCAAAGACATATTTGAGATCATAAAGCACATGATCGTCTTTACCTAGAGCACGAATACTGTCTACACCCATTTGGACAAACTGATGATGGGCAACAGCTAAGATAATACCATCATACTGATTGGCGATAGGCTCATTAACTGGCGTAATATTGTATTCACGCTGGGCTTCCTGGTTGTCTACCCAAGGGTCGTAGACATCGACGTCGATATTATACTCTTGTAGTTCATGAACAATGTCGATAACTTTGGTATTACGTACGTCAGGGCAGTTCTCTTTAAAGCTAAGCCCGAGGATCAATACTTTTGCGCCTTCAACTTGGATTCGCTTTTTAATCATTGTTTTGACCAGCTGCGTTACCACATACTCACCCATACTGTCATTTAAGCGGCGACCAGCCAATATAATCTCAGGGTTGTAGCCTATGGCTTGAGCTTTATGGGTTAGGTAGTAAGGATCAACACCGATACAGTGACCACCGACTAGGCCAGGGCGAAAGGGTAAAAAGTTCCACTTAGTACCGGCAGCGGTCAATACAGCTTCAGTATCGATATTCATCTTATTAAAGATAACAGCCAGCTCATTAATCAAGGCGATATTGACATCTCGTTGCGTATTTTCGAT
This sequence comes from Psychrobacter sp. 4Bb, assembly GCF_002836735.1. Taxonomy (GTDB): domain Bacteria; phylum Pseudomonadota; class Gammaproteobacteria; order Pseudomonadales; family Moraxellaceae; genus Psychrobacter. Next base: position 48,720 of record NZ_PJAS01000063.1, read on the forward strand.
GACTTTTGCCGCTTCTGCTACTTTGATACTCGGAGCTTTATGCGTACCTGCGGTAATGATTAAGTTATATACCTCATCGACAAAATCAGCCACCTCTGGCGTAGAGCCTGCGGTGACCTTCAAGATATTAGTCACTCGATGCTCTTTGTCGCCTGGGTTGATACGCTCAGGGCTATACCCTGCAAAAAAGTCCTGATTGAAGGTAAGTCCAGAGATATTCTCTAGTACAGGAATACACACTTCCTCAGTCGCACCAGGGTATACCGTAGACTCATAGACTACGATATCATTTTTGTTAAGCAAGCCACCTATAGCTGTAGATGCTTTCACTAATGGAGTAAGGTCTGGTTGCTTATACGCATCGATAGGGGTTGGTACTGTTACAATGTAAAAGTTACAGTCTTGCAGCTCAGTGATGTCTGAGCTAAAGCTCAAATGCGCGGCTTGAGCCAACTCTTCCTTGCTAACTTCTAACGTATGATCTACACCTGATATTAGATCAGCAATACGTTTACTATTAATATCAAAACCTATTGTAGTAACTTTTCTACCAAACTCGACTGCAAGTGGTAAGCCAACATAGCCAAGACCAATAATGGCTATTTTAATATCATTAATGTTTATCATAGTGCCTTTTTAAACCATGTTGTTTTGAGTGCCAGTCTTCTAATCAGCATGTTTTTACATGATGCTTATTTAAATAGAAGGCTACTGGTTAAAACTTATAATCAGTGTGGTAACTATTTATTATTACCATAAGCGTAGCTATAGTGATAACTGTATTTGTTCATCACACCTTGTTGTACATCATTCATAATAATTCCATCAACACGCACATGATCTTTAGTCAACTGGCCTATTGCATAGACTAGCTGTCTCTCTACTGAATGATCATATCTAGTCACCATCAATAGTTTATCAGCATACTCTGACAAGATAATAGCATCTGATGCCGCTAGTATTGGTGGAGAGTCGATTATAATATAATCGTAATGCTGATTTAGATTTGACATCAGATCACTCAGCTTTTTACTAGCGAGGAGAGTAGTTGGCTGTGTTGGAAGTTGACCTCTAGGTATAAAATCAATATTGTCCATGCCAGTAAGCTGCACGAAGTTAGCAAGTCTATCACTTGTTTGCTCTGTATTATCTTTATTTGACAGATAATCAGCTAAACCGAAGTCCCCTTCTATATTAAAGGTTCTATGCAGCTCACCCATACGCATGTCAGCATCTATAATCAAAACCTTTTTATCAAGTTGTGCAAATACTTCTGATAAATTGGCAGATATAAAGGATTTTCCAACACCAGGGCTTTCGCCTGAAATGAGTATAACTTTAGCTCGTTTGCCCGTTTTCCCTTGTTCAGGCATACCAAACATGAGATGAGTTCGTAAGCTTTTTATAGCCTCATAACTCAAGCTGTTACGATCAGCATAGGCCAGTAAACGATTAGGTGCTTTTTTGTTTTTAGCTAGTCTTGTCAATAAAGGAGAACGTGGAATAGTGGCAATCACAGGCACACCAGTTTTAGACTCCAAACGATCTGGATCCTTAACCGTATTTTTAAGCAAGCTTCTAAGGAATACTACCATGATCCCTAGTAAAATACCCGACAGTATTGAGAGCATTATAATTAGCTGCTTCTTCGGTGCAATAGTGCGATAAGTACTAATAGGCATGTCGACAATACGTGCAAAACCTATCTGGCCTGCTTTTACGATTTTTAACTGCTCATAGTTTTTGAGCATAGTGAGATAAATCTCTCTATTGATCTCCGTATCTGCGGATAATTTCAAAAACTCTCTTTGGGTTCCAGGAAGCTTTGCAATATCATTTTTAATTTCTTGCTTTCTATTATTAAGAACCTTAAGTTGATCATTTATTTGAAGAACTAATGGATGCTCTTCAGTATAGTAAGTGGTTAAATCTGCTTTCTTTAATCTCAATTCATTAATCTGTGAGTCAATTTGAGAGTTTTCTGCTACTAGTAGACCAGACTCTTGACTAATATCAATACTACCAGACCTTTCACGGAAGTCATTGAATATAGCTTCAGACGCTTCTAGCTTTTGCTTAAGCAATGGTATTTGTGTTTCCATGAAACTAAGTGTCTTAGTCGTTTCTTCAGATCCACGAGATTTATTTTTAGCAATATAAGAGTCAATAATTTTTTTAAGTATCAAAGTGATTTGTTCTTGGTTTGAACCAATCATAGATAGTTGAATGATACCAGTTTTACTGCCGAGTTCAGCGACTGTCAGAGCACCACTTATGGCGTCTGTTGTATTCTGAAGGGACTGCTTAGCGATAGTTATAGGGTGATTATCATCAGGTAAATCATTAACAGTGATTTGAATAATACCGTCTGTACCTCTGAAATAGTTTACCTTATTTAATTGACCTTTAAATTCATCAAAACCATTACTAAGCGTAAAGCTATTATTAGTATCGGATTTGAGTAAGGTAAAAGACTTATCTAAGTAAGCTTGTGAGACATCGAACTGACTAATCTTTACCTGCCCATCAGCAGTTTTCAGCTCTACACCTTCTACCGTATTCACTTGAGTATGAGTTTGATTACTTTTTATCCTGTCTAAAGAGTTTATCGAAGGATCACTCAAGCGAATACTCAAATGAAGCAAGTCGACTACTGGCTTCAATATCATACGCGACTTAATTAATAACGCCTCTGTTTGAGCTGGACTTACCTCAGTTGAAACGAGGTCAGAGATATTTGTACCGAGTGCCGAAACACCTTGTGATGCAGTATCGATCTGAACGAGAGCATCTGATTTATAAGTAGGATTTTCATATCTGCTATATAGTACTCCTATGATTAACCCTAATACTGCAAAAAAAAGCAAGGTTTTCCAGCCTCGTAGCACAACGAAAACTAAAGCTAGTAAGTCGATATCATTACTATCTTTTTCGGCAGTAGACTTTGATAAGTTGTTTGAATCTGTATTCATAAGTATTCACTATTTAACTAATTTTATTAAACCATGGACTCAAACTGTCAATAATATCTTGTTTGGCAGCCTCAAATGCTAACTTATCATGTCCATAGGGGTCAGCAATATCTTTATCAATCCAGTAACCAATTCTGAATGTTTTTCCACGACAGTGCGGCCATTTGTCTTCAATCCATTTGCTTTGACTGGTTGACATGGTCAAGATCAAATCTGCTTTCACTGTCAATTCTTCAGTAATTTTTTTGGCAATATGTTTGTTCATGTGCATATTAATGACTGAATTAAATGCAGACATAGCATCTAACGCCTTTGTATCAGCACCATGACCAACGACTGCCGATAGCCCTGCTGAATCAATGTGCTTATCTGGATATTTGTCCATTAAAAGAGCCGCAGCTATCGGGCTACGACATATATTGCCCACACAAAGTACTAAAATATTATTAAATTCCATAATGCTGACGCCTTTTATAAACCTGAAACAGATCTAATTGCCGATGAGGAAGGCAGTAAAGAGCTGATAACACGATTCCAGCGAGTCAAGCCAGTAGGATCAACGTAGACAATATCATTAGGAAGCATTTCAAAACGATTAGCCAAAGAGAAGCTCGTAATTGATCGCATATCGACATAGTAGATATTGGTCATCGGGTAATTAGTATTGTCACGAACAACATATACTTTAGCTGCATCCGCAGTGTTAGAGTTCAGACCATTGGACTCACCTAATACTTGCGCTAAACTTATGCCTTGCTCCTGTATAGGGACAGGTTCTACTTTGCCAAACTCACCTAAGACATATATCTTATTACGGCTCTGACTATTTACATGAATTGAATCACCGTCTTTTATGTATATTTGATTGGCTGATGACCCCATTTCTTGTAATGTTTGTAAACCGATATTGTAGCTAACGCCGTTACGATTTAATACTATGCTGTTAGAGTCACCAGTTGGCGTTGCTCCGCCCGCCATAGAAATAGCGCTATATAAAGAAACAGGTGTATCTGCAATGCTAAATTGACCAGGCTTACTTACTTCACCGTCAATAAAAAATTTGTTGCCAAGATAATCAGTAACTTTTACTTGCGGGTCTGGATATTTGAGATAACGCTGTAATTGGCTACTTAGATTCGCAGTAAATTGTGGCACACTCATGCCACTGGCTTTAATACGCCCTATTAATGGAAACTGAATGAATCCTTGCTGATCAACCGGATAGCCTGTAGACCCTGCAGCAGTAATATCAGGATATTCGACCAAGGTAATACTTAAGACATCTGCTTGAGCTATACGATAGTCTGATCGGCTAGAGCTTCTAATTAATTGTGATAGATTATTATCAGGGCGACTTATAATCTGTTTAGAAGGTAAGTTTGCCAAACTGAGTGGCTGAATATCAAACTGAATACCATTATCCGCTTGGAAGACACCACTAGGAGGTAAGTCGCCAGCTTGCAGACCAGTGTTTATGCTCGTGCAACCAGTAGTTAACCCGATGATAAACGTTAAGGCAACAGTAATAGACAGTGATTGCCGAGTTTTCGAAAGAATCATGACAATTTTTACCTTGATTAAATAGTGATGCAACGAACATTTGAATTTTTAAAATTAAAAGTCAGCAGTCTAGCACACTAAGCTATCTATTTAGTAGCT
>NZ_PJAS01000064.1 GCF_002836735.1 Psychrobacter sp. 4Bb
TTTTCTAATCGCTCAATGTTCATGAAACCAATGACAGATGAGAGCATTTTGAGAAAATGGTTTTTATAGTCAAATCCGTAGTTTCGGTCTATAACCTGCTTCTGTACATGAGTTTTAGTTGCTTGTAATCTTAGCAAACGATTTGCACACATTTGTATAATATTATCCATGGATTCTTCTATCCAACCACATAGCTCAAGTATTGCAAGTTTCGAATAATATAGCTGTTTTTTGTAGTCTGTAGTTTCCAAATACAATTTATTCAATTGTTTGAGGTTATATTCTATATGTTTGCGAACAATCATGAGCTGTATACACTATGAAAAAATTTGTATGGATGCTGATATGCGAGCTTTAACCTTTTCTTTTTTAGCAACTCCATCATTGAGATACTCGGTCGCTAGTGAAGAATGTTCTCGAAGTTTTCTGAAACGCACTTTCAAATCTTCTTCTGATAACTCTTCGAGTTCATCTATATTTTGGGATATACCTGCTAGAAGAGCTTCTAATATTGAAACACCTATTCTTTCACCTTCATCTAGAATTTTTGTATCTATTAATTTTACAGTTCTAGTGAAGTTTATCCTTTTACTATTTAAGAAGGCGTCACTAGGGTCTCTGTTGATTCTCATATATTCATTCAGAAACTTAGACAGGATGCCTTTATATGTAGATAGGTTATCGTTAAACGCAAAATGTCTTAGTATCATTTCAACATTTTTAAATCTTGAATCATCTTTATCTTTTAATCTATTTATTGATCTCCAATGAATATCTTCATTTAAGTCTTTCAAAAGAGTATTGAAGTTACCACTAAATATACAGTTTCTTATCTCTTGGTTATTTAATTTAGTACCCCCAGTATTCAGTCTATGAAATATAGTAAACAAATATTCCATATGTGACTTTTTACTATGATCACACCTTAAAACAGTTACTGGCAAAGTTAGGTTCTCTAGTCTTTGATACAGGATATGATCAATACTAGTCTCATCTTTAAAATGAGAGACTTTTTTACCAGCTAGTTTCTTATCAATATCATCAAGATCAGATAAGCGCCATGTTTTATCTTCTAAGAAACGAATAATTGCGGTCATTCGCTGCAAGCCATCTATCACTTGCCATTTTTGGGTCTTAAAATCTAAACTAAAACACATGCTTGGTATAGGTAGCTGCTTTATCAATGAGTCAATAAACCTCGTTTGAGCTGGTGGGCTCCAAACTGAATTTCTTTGAAAGTCAGGTGTTATATCCAGTATGCCTTTATCATACATTCGATATAAATCTGCACAGGAACGTAGTTCATTATAGGCAATTATATCTGATGGGGGTTGCTGATCAGATTCATCTTCATAGAATAAGTTTTCTTCTTCCTTTTCTAATTCCAGTTCTAGATTGGTTACTGAATCCATACTCATAAGTTGTCTCAATTAAGTTAAATCGTAAAGGTTTTGAATATATAGAACTTACATTGTAATAGTATTTAGCTTACGCATCTGAAAAGTCAATTTTTTCTTTAACACAGGTACTAATTTCACAACACCTCAAACCCAAACTTACCCAACGCTTCTCGCAGCATCGCAATATTATAATAAGCATGTGCATTGACGGTGTTTTGAAAGAAGATATATAACGTATCAAAATGATGTCGCTGATTAGCAATCGCTTGCGCCCAGTCCTGCATCTCCGCTTCGCTATAGCGATAATCATGGCGGTCAGCCGCACTCATCGCATCCCACCAGTTTAGGTTATTGCCATGCATCCGAAGATAGCCAGTGCGTTCAGTGAATATCAACCGTGACGGCGGTAATCCGCTGACCTTAGGGTAATCAACACTACACCAAATGAGTCCTTGCCGCCGAAAGCTATCGACCACTTGCGGGGTGTGCCAGCCGTTATGACGAAATTCAATGGCGAGTGGATAGTCTTGAAACCAACTGACGAGATTGGCCAGATAGAGACGATGCTCACGAGTACGATCAAAGCCATGTGGGAACTGAAGTAATAATGGCGCTAAAGCATTTGCTTCGATAAGTGGAGATAAAGCGTTTAGAAATGCCTGTGCGTGTTCGGCAGTGCCTTTACGTGCATGAGTAAAGTCTTGATGCAGTTTGACGGCGAACTTCAACTGACTGTCCGCCTGTACATAAGCTTTATCAACCATCCCAGCAAAGGCTTTCTGTCCGATGGGCGCATAGAATGTGCTGTTGATTTCTACTGCGCCGTATTGTTTGGCGTATTCACGTAAGAAATCGGTCTTTTTAGTGCCGGTGGAATACAGTGTACCGAGCAAATCGGTATCGCTATAGCCACCAGTGCCGAGGTAAATGCGCTGGGTAGGGGAACTGTCCATGTTGACCACTCACTGCCGTTTTGAATAATAAAATTTACTAAGATATCTACTTTCGACTGCTATTTGACAAGCTACTTTTTACGCGACCAGAGCCATTCAATCAGTGCTAGTAGTGCATCATTGTCTGTGCCAATATTATCTTCATTGTCGCTAAGCTCACGACTATGTAGTTCATGAGAAATGGCTGCACGTCCGTCATTAAATAGCGATTGCGCATAACTGGTGGCATTATCGACACCCATCAGTTTTACGTAGGTAGATTTGTCTAGTTTTTCATCGCTACCTGCAGGCTTACCAAGTGTATCAGTCGTCATCGTGACGTCTAGCACATCGTCTTGGACTTGAAAGGCGAGACCGATATGTTGCGCGCACTCTTGTAGTGCCATGCGCTGCGGAGCCGTTGCACCAGCACAGACACCGCCCATGAGCATCGCTGCTTCAATCAACGCGCCTGTCTTATCACGGTGGATGGCTTCCAAATCATCCTGCGCGACACTGACACTGGCTTCGGCATTAAGATCTAACATTTGACCCGACACCATGCGTCTGGCGCGCGGCGCAAATATTGCCATGAGCTGACTTGCAATATTTGTATCAAATGGCGCAAAGGTTGGCATCTCTGCGGTTAATACTTCAAAGGCTAGCGTCTGCAATACATCTCCTGCCAGCAGAGCCGTCGCTTCATCAAAGGCGATATGCGCAGTCGGTTGCCCACGGCGCAGCTCATCATCGTCCATACAGGGCAAGTCATCATGCACCAACGAATAAGTATGCAGCAGCTCTACCGCCAATGCGGCACGGCGCGACATATCATAGTCTGAGTCGTTTTCTAGTAGCGCGTCCAGCTCAGCATCGAGAGTATTGATATCGTCATTAGGCTCGTCTGTACGCGCATTATTGCTGCTATTAATACTGGCAAAAGCGCTGGCAACCATCAGTGGGCGTACCAGTTTACCTTGACCCGTCATTACGTAACGGCAGGCATCTACCAGTGGGCTAGGGAGCTTGGCATAAGCAAACAAGACCTCGATATCTTGCGCTAATTGGGCACGCACAGCACCATGGAATTGCTCAGTGCTTTGAAAAGAGACAAAGTTAGAAGGGATAACGCCAGTAGAGGTAGTGCTAGAAGTAAGGGAAACAGTCATAATCCAACCATTTATCAGGGATACAGTAAAACTTATTAGGGATAAGGAAAAAACGCTATTAGTGTAGCATGATAGGTCATATCGCTTATGTGACACACGGTATCAATTGATTATTTTTTGCATTTTTCTACCAAAGTCTATTCGAAAGTAGAGCAATCTTAGCTGCAATATAACGACAAGATTTCGTTACCGATGGATGATGTCACTCTCTGGTTGAATATGTTCTGATAAAAGAGCAAGCTAGGCTGGTACGTTAATTTTATTATAGTAGAAAAGTGGTATTGAATGCTGACACTGAATAGCTAGCACTGACCAAGTAGCATCGATCAATTGGCACTTATTAGATAGCGCCAACGGACTGTCGTTCCAAAGATGGCATTCGTTGAGCCAACAACACGAAATAAATCTAAATTAACAATTCAGTATACATTTATTCACTAAAACACTTTTAGCGTAAGGTAAATGCCTGCAAGTGATTTAAGAGTGACTTGCGAGTATGGTATTAGCTTGTGACAGTTAGGGGCATAATCCCCTACACTAATTGACGTGAAAATGGTCTGATGGTGGCCCTACTGGGTTTTTTCTCAGGATGTTCAATCGTCGATACCGAGTATTAGACCAAGTCTCAGTCAATATTTTGAACATCAGTACCTGCAACAGCAGTATATAAATGAAGCGTCATATGATGTCATGCAAGAGACGCAAAATACGTGCATCATGATGAACGCTGGATAATAAAGACATCTTCACTTGTGAGCTAGTTATATGTTTGTCTTTATAACATGACAAGCGCACAGTGCTATTACCCATTTTACTAACAGTAACTGGCTATTTATTTTAATTCAAAACGTAGCTTTCGTTATATAGAAAGGAGTTTCAAATGGTATACCAAGGAAATCGCATCACGGTGACAATGCTAGAGGATGGCATCGCCAACATGCAGTACAACGCCGAAAATGAGAGCGTGAACAAATTTGATGCCGAAACTAACAAACAGTTTGGTGAAGCAGTTAGTGCGTTAGAAAAAGCCGACAACGTAAAAGGTCTTATCGTTACTTCAGCCAAAGGCGTGTTTATCGCTGGTGCTGATATCACAGAATTCGTCGGTTCTTTCAAAAAATCAGAAAGCGAGATCAAAGATTGGGTCGTTCATGTTAATGACGCTTTCAATCGTTTTGAAGACCTGCCATTCCCGAAAGTTGCGGCTATCAATGGCGCGGCAATGGGCGGCGGTTGTGAAATGACTTTGGTTTGTGAATACCGTGTCATGAGTGACAAAGCGATCATCGGTTTGCCAGAAACTCAGCTAGGTATCTTCCCAGGTTTCGGCGGGACAGTTCGTAGTACGCGTATCATCGGTATCGATAACGCACTTGAGCTGATCGCGACTGGTAGCCCAAAGAAAGCATTGGCAGCATTGAAACTAGGCTTGGTTGATGCGACTGTACCTGCTGATGACTTACAAGATGCCGCAATTGATCTAGTCAAAAAATGTATCTCAGGTGAGCTTGATTGGAAAGCAAAACGTGAAGAAAAACTGGCTCCAGTTAAGCTAAACCAGCTTGAGCAAGCAATGGCGTTCAACAGTGCCAAAGGTGCTATTTTCGCTAAAGCCAATCCTAAGCAATATCCAGCGCCAGCAATCGCTATCGAAACGATTGAAAAGCACGTTAATTTATCACGTGACAAAGCAATCGAAGTAGAAGCTGCTGGTTTTGCAAAAGCCGCTAAAACCCCACAAGCAGAGAGCTTGGTTGGTCTATTCTTAAATGATCAGCTAGTCAAAAAACTGGCCAAAAAACACAGCAAGCAAGCACACGACATCAGCGAAGCTGCTGTACTAGGCGCTGGTATCATGGGTGGCGGTATTGCTTATCAAGCAGCCAGCAAAGGCTTGCCAATCATCATGAAAGATATCAAGTCTGAGCAATTAGACCTTGGTATGGGTGAAGCGAGCAAATTGCTTGGTAAAATGGTAGAACGCGGCAAGATGACCCCAGCAAAAATGGGTGAAACATTAAGCCGTATCCGTCCTACTTTGAACTATGGTGATTTTAGCGATACTGATATCGTTATCGAAGCGGTCGTAGAAAATCCAAACGTGAAGCGTGCGGTACTAAAAGAAGTAGAAGGTCTAGTAAAAGACGACTGTATCCTAGCGTCAAACACCTCGACCATCTCTATTACGTTCCTAGCAGAAGCGCTTGAACGTCCAGAAAACTTCGTCGGTATGCATTTCTTCAACCCAGTACATCGTATGCCATTGGTAGAAGTTATCCGCGGTGAGAAATCATCTGAAGAAGCCATCGCGACTACGGTTGCACTTGCTTCTAAAATGGGTAAAGTGCCAGTAGTAGTTAACGACTGCCCAGGTTTCTTGGTAAACCGTGTATTGTTCCCATACTTTGGCGCGTTTGACTTGCTACTGAAGCAAGGTGCTGATTTTGCTCATGTCGATAAAGTTATGGAAAAATTCGGCTGGCCAATGGGCCCTGCATACCTAATCGACGTGGTTGGTCTAGATACTGGTGTACATGGCGCAGCAGTGATGGCTGATGGTTTCCCTGACCGCATGAAGCCTGATTATAAAGGTGCTATCCAGCATCTATATGACAATGAGCGTCTGGGTCAGAAAAACGGTATCGGTTTCTATAAGTACGAAATGGACAAGCGCGGTAAGCCAAAGAAAGTTGCTGATGAAGCCACTTACGAGTTGCTAAAAGCCACGACTGACAGCGAAAAGCAAACGTTTGACGATCAAGCAATCATTGATCGCACTATGATTGCCTTCTGCAACGAAACCGTTCGCTGCCTAGAAGACAACATCGTAAGCACACCAAGCGAGGCCGACATGGCGATGATTATGGGCGTAGGTTTCCCTCCATTCCGTGGTGGCCCATGCCGTTATATCGACCAAATGGGTCTAGATAACTACTTGGCACTATGTGAAAAATACGCACATCTTGGCAAAGCTTATGAAGCGCCACAAAAGATTCGCGACATGGCAGCCGCAGGCGAGACTTTTTACGCAACAGCGTAATAGTCAGTCATTACTAGGATGAAGTGCAGTACGTTTGCTATTTTGCATGAAAGCAATTGAGACATGAATCGTCTTCAATAGCGAACGTACGATTATAGTTGGTTCGGTTTAATGCTAATACGTGTAAATCAAGCGCAAATGTACCTATTGTACTTTGAGCGAGATTAATGAGGTAATAGTTGTAAATTGGGCTGACTACACTGACAATAAAAATTGAAAAGGAATATGGTATGACAACTTTAAGTCCAAAAGATGTGGTCATCGTAGATGGCGTACGCTCGGCAATGGGCAAAACCAAAAACGGTATGTTCCGTCATGTACGTGCTGATAGCATGTCAGCGGAACTAGTACGTGCGCTAGTAGAACGTAATGACTTTGATACCAATGATATCGAAGACATTATCTGGGGTTGTGTCAACCAGACGCTAGAGCAAGGCTTGAACATCGGTCGTAACATCGGTTTGCTAGCTGGTATCCCAAAGACTGCTGGTGGCCAAACGGTTAACCGTCTATGTGGTTCTTCTATGCAGGCGCTACATACTGCTGCTGCACAAATCATGACCAACCAAGGTGATGTATTCATCATCGGCGGTGTTGAGCACATGGGTCACGTAGGCATGATGCACGGTGTTGATTTGAACCCTGCTGCTTCTAAGCATTATGCAAAAGCGTCAAACATGATGGGCTTGACTGCTGAAATGCTAGGTCGTATGAACAACATCACGCGCGAAGAGCAAGACGCGTTTGGTCTTGAGTCACATCGCCGTGCATGGGCTGCAACCACTGAAGGTCGTTTTGACAATGAAATCATCGGTATCGAAGGTCATGATGCTGCTGGTCGTCTGCAACTATGTACGGTTGATGAAGTGATTCGTCCAGACGCAACGATGGAGCAAATGCAAAAGCTACGTCCAGCGTTTGATCCAAAAGGCGGTACAGTAACAGCGGCAACCTCATCTGCATTATCTGACGGTGCGTCAGCGATGCTAGTAATGAGCGCACAAAAAGCCAAAGATCTAGGTCTAAAGCCACGTGCCCGTATCCGTAGTATGGCTGTGGCTGGTTGTGATGCAGCTATCATGGGCTATGGTCCTGTACCTGCTACCCAAAAAGCATTGAAGCGTGCTGGCATGAGCATTGCTGACATGCAGACCATCGAGCTAAACGAAGCATTTGCTGCTCAAGGTCTATCGGTATTAAAAGGTCTGAACCTATCTGACAAGCAAGACATCGTTAACATCAACGGTGGTGCCATTGCCCTAGGTCATCCACTAGGATGTTCAGGTGCTCGTATCACAGTGACATTGCTAAACGCAATGGAGCAGTCAGATACTGAAATTGGTCTAGCGACGATGTGTATCGGTCTTGGCCAAGGTATTGCTACTATTATTGAGCGTGTTTAATCTTATTTGTATAAACAAGATTATTTGAACACTCAATAAGTAGCTACTCGCTAACGAAAAACCTCTAGTCATAACGGCTGGAGGTTTTTTTATGAGTAAAACTGATGTTTGGTAAACTAATAAATCACGGAGTCGAAAAACACGGTATTACAGCGATTAAAAATTATCTCCATTGACGCATTCATGAAACTATGACTAAATAAGAGAAAGATGAACCATGGCACTGTTTATGATAATTCTAAAATAGTTTTTAGTTGCAACTGTCAGCCGTACAAGGAGTGTACTATGTCTACTATGATTAATGATCGCACCTATCGCATCGCTCGTGAGAATACCCAAGCAATGATTGTCGATGTGCAAGAGCGCTTAACGCCGCATATCTACGATCACGAAAACATTGTCAAAAAAACCGTTACCTTGATTAAAGGGCTGCAAGCGCTCAATATTCCAATCATGCTCAATGAACAATATAAAAAAGGCTTGGGCGATACCTTACCAGAGCTGCGCGATGTACTCGAAGGAGACAATGCCAAGAGCTTTGAAAAGGTCACCTTTAGTGCCTGTGATAACAACGATTCATGGCACCATTTAGCGCAGCAGAACCGTAGTACCGTGTTGCTTTTTGGTGCTGAAGCTCATGTTTGTATTATGCAAACGGCACTGGATTTATTGGATAATGGTATGCAGCCTGTCATTATTGGGGATGCGGTGGGTTCTCGTTTTCCTTATGATAAAAAGCAAGCAATTCGCCGTATTCGCCGTGCAGGTGGGGTGATTAGCACTGTAGAATCAATCTTATTTGAACTATGCCGTAGCAGCGAAGATCCTGCGTTTAAAACCATTATTAATTTGATCAAGTAGGTGGTTTAAGGTTTAGGTACTTAAAGACTTGGATAAATAGAGTTTCAATTTAACCATTTATCTTCTAATTTATAATAGATAGCGCTTAGTAAAATAAGCGCTATTTTTTCGATAATGGTAATAGTCTTTTAACCATTGTTAGATATCAAACTAACTATAATATCTTGAGTAATGAAACTTAGAATCGCCAGAAATTATAAGCATTAAAACCAATAACTAGAGAAAGCCAGAGAAAATCAATGTCGCAAGCCAGCTCTATATCACTCACTAACTCCGAATCTACTTCATATATCGATGATGTCACTCATTTCTTATTGGAGTTAGATGCGCTCAAACGCGTGAATCGCCGCAGCTATGTGACACAGACCACTCGCAAAGAAAACTCCGCCGAACATTCTTGGCATTTAGCGATGGCATGTTGGTCGATTGCTGAATTATTTGCACTAGATGTCAATCATGAAAAATTGCTGAAGATGGCGTTGGTTCATGATTTGGGTGAGATTGATGCGGGTGATACTTTTTTATATGCCGATACGCGTACTGATGCACACGTCGAAGAGCGTGCAGGCATTGCCAGATTACAACGTGAGCGAGGCAATGGCATTAGTGATTTAAGCGAGGTTTGGGAAGCGCAGGAAACAGGAAATAGCAAAGAAAGTCAGTTGCTCAGAGTCGTTGATCGCTTATTGCCATTTTTACTCAATTTAAATACCGATGGTAAAACGTGGATTGAGCTTGGTGTTACGCGCTCGCAAGTGGCGGGTGCGCATGCATTTATCAAAGACAGCTTTCCTCCTATCCATGATTGGCTCTCACATAATATTGAGTATGCAACTCAGAAAGGCTGGCTGATTGATGCGTAAATTTGGATAAATAGCAGGCGTAAAAAAGCCCAATCAAGTACTATGATTCACGCTTAACTGGGCTGATATTTTCAGTATTTTTATATAGGTGTGTTATTGAGCGTTTGCCATTCCTAGCAACTGACCCATTTGCACGATGCTGTCGGCTTGCATACTATCTAGCCAGTCAGCCTTTGCTGCTTTTGGTAATACTACGATAGCCGTTGAGCCTAAATAAAAGCGTCCAAGCTCTTCGCCTGCTGCAAACTGCATATCATGATCAGACTCGAATATGTCGTCAGTACGAGCAATCTTGCCAGTGGCGACAGTTTCAATACCAGCGACGATCATAGCACCAACCATCACGACAGCTGCTTTGCCATACTTGGTATCAAACATACAGACCAGACGTTCATTACGCGCAAACAAGTCTGGCACGTTAGCCGCCGTAGTATTGTTGACCGAAAACAGTGTACCAGGTACATAGCGAGTCTTGGTCAATGTGCCAGTAAATGGCATATGCACACGGTGATAATTACTAGGCGCTAAGTAGATAGTCGCAAAACTACCATCAGCGAAATAACTGCCATCTTCACTATCAGCAAGTAATTGACCGACATCATAGTGACGACCTTTTGCTTGTAGTAGTTTGTGGTCTTCAATTTGTCCTAGCTGAGAGATAATACCGTCCGCAGGACTCACGATACCGTTTGCAGTAGCGTCGATGGTACGAGCGTCTTCTTTTAACTCGCGGGTAAAAAAGTCATTAAAACTCTCATAGGCATTTAGGCTTTGGCGTTCGTACTCGTCTAAGCTGATATTATAAGCTTTGGCAAAGCTACGGATAAAGGTACGTTTGACATAAGGATGGCGACTGGCGGCCAAACGTCCAGCGACTTTACTGAGCTTTTGCTGCGGCACAAGCTGTTGTAAGGTGGTAAATACATTCATAATAAGGCTACCAAAATAAGGTGTAATATAAGAAATAATAGTTAAGTTAATGACGGTATTTTATCATGGACAGCATATTATTGTATGGCCATAATCTGTTAAGGAATTAGTAAATGAAAGCACTCATACAACGGGTGAAGCAGGCTAGTGTGATCGTCGATCAGCAGTGTATTGGTGAGATTGAGCATGGAGTATTGGCATATATTGGCTTAGGGCATGAAGACGATTTTGCCACTGTCCAGCGTATGATTGACAAAATACTGACCTATCGCATTTTTGAAAATGACGATGACCCTGCCAAATTTGGTAAGCTGGATAAAAACGTTCAGCAGGTTGCTGGTGGATTGCTTTTAGTTTCACAATTTACCTTGATGGCAAAAACAGACAAAGGGCGCCGACCAGACTTTGGTGGTGCGATGGCACCTGCTGCGGCGCAAGTATTATTTGAACAACTGGTCGACTATGCCAAAACTAAGCACCCGAACGTGGCAACTGGTCAGTTTGGTGCTGATATGCAAGTGTCGAGCGTCAATGATGGGCCGCTCAATTTTTTACTAGAGATCTGATTTTAGAGTGTCATCAAGCTGTCATAATTAATCCGTTTAATAGGTAGAGACTGGTGAGTATATATCGCCTTTTTACATGCTAGATTTTGTCCTCTAACACCGAGAATGTCCTATGTATAATGAGCAAATTTTGATTGTTGAAGATGAGCCTGCGATTCGTGAAATGGTTGTCATGACGCTAGAGATGGCTGGGTTTGATAGCTTGCAAGCAGCTGACGTGTCAGAAGCGCATCAGCAAGTGGTCGATCATAGACCGTCACTGATACTGTTAGATTGGATGTTGCCGGGTGACAAGAGCGGTGTGGATTTTTGTCGCATGCTCAAAAACGATGAGCTACTCTCTGAAATACCAGTCATTATGCTAACGGCAAAAAGTGAAGAAGACAGTAAGGTGCATGGTCTAGATGCAGGCGCAGATGATTATATGACCAAGCCTTTTTCGACTCGTGAGCTGATTTCTAGAATCAAAGCCGTACTACGCCGCAGTAGTGCTATGAGTAGCGATAAACCTATCGAAATTGGACAGTTAAGTTTAGATACCAAGAGTCAGCGCGTGACAGCTGCAGGTAAAATCGTTGATGTTGGGCCTACAGAGTATCGCCTATTGGCATTTTTTATGAGTCATCCTGAGCGCGCCTATACACGAACGCAGCTGCTCGATCAGGTATGGGGCGGCAATGTATACATCGAAGACCGAACCATCGATGTGCATATTAAACGTCTACGTAAATTACTGCGACCTTATGACTGTGATACATTGATACAGACGGTACGTGGAACAGGCTATCGATTTTCTAGCCTGATTGAGCCAAGTTAATCTTGTACAAATAATGCCGCAGCAATATTGAGGCAGCGGATAGTGGTAAGGATAAAAAATGGACAAGATAGCGCCAGCACAAAGTGAGCAATCAGCTCTATTAGAGCAAATATCTACTCAAAGCACAGCGGAGCAACTCAAAAAAATCGGCAGTGCACTACGAGCCTTGCGCGATGCAGTGATTTTGCTCAACAACAATGATGGTCTAGAATGGTGGAATCAGGCAGCACAAGACTTATTGCTGCTACAGCCAGAAGATAAAGGTCAAAATATTTTTGACTTTATCACTGTACCTGAGTTCCGCCAGTATTATGAAGGTACAACGATACCTAACGATGGCGTCCATATAGAATCATGGCGAGATCCTAGTCGCTACTTAAAGTGTGAACTGACCCCTTTCGGTGATGAAAAACTGCTGTTTGTATATGATGTGACCCGCTTGCGGCACTTAGAGCAAATGCGTCAGGATTTTGTCGCAAATGTCTCGCATGAGCTTAGAACACCATTGACGGTAATGATGGGCTACCTAGAAAATTTCTCCGATCAGCCAGATATGCCGCCGCAATGGCGTCGTGGTTTTGAGCTGATGACTCAGCAAACAGCCCGTATGAACAGAATTGTGAACGACTTACTGCTACTGTCTAAGATTGAAATCGAAGAATCGCACGAGCTGCATTACATAGATATGACTAAGCTACTGACCAATATCTATGACGATGCACAGGCCTACAACCAAGCGTACAAACATATCATTCATTTGCATATAGATACGTATGATGGGCTGTACGGGTCAGAGATGTACTTGAATAGTGCGCTATCCAATCTAGTAATCAATGCGATCAAATATACGCCAAAGGGTGGCAATATCACTATCAGCTGGACAAGGACGTCTGATGGCTGTCGTTTCGCGGTTGAAGATGATGGGATCGGTATTGCGTCAGAGCATATCGCCCGTTTAACAGAGCGTTTCTATCGTATCGACAAAGGTCGTAGCCGTGCAACAGGTGGTACAGGGTTGGGACTCGCGATTGTAAAGCACGTATTACACCAGCACGAAGCGCAATTGCAAATCGATTCAGTAGAAGGGGAAGGATCGACATTTAGTGTGGTATTTCCCTCAAATTACGTCAGATCCGTCACAGCCAATTAATATGATTTAGGGTCTGTATTAACGACAGTTTTTCGGCTTCATTTTTTTAGCTGATATCAATTCAGTGCTACTTCAAATTAGGTTAACGACATACTTTTCTGTATCCGTTAATTCTTTTGCAACAGCGGATAAGGGTTGACCGCACTGCCATTAATATAGATACCATAATGTACATGTGTTGGTGTCCCTTTTGCATTACCGCTATCACCCACATAACCTATCACATCGCCCTGATTGACCCAGTCATTGGGTGAGATGTCAGCATAGTCTTCTAGATGAGCGTAGTAATGTCCTGCGCCACCAGGCCCTACCACCACAACCACGCGTCCACCCAACGTGTTCTCACCAACCTTGCTTACCACACCTTGCGTGGTCGACTGCACGGGAGTGTTGCGCGGTGCAAAGATATCGATGCCTTCGTGGGATCGGCCTTGACTACGTGCAGCGCCCCAAGTGTCTGTCAGGTTTCGTTCTGGTAGTGGACTGGGTAAGCTGTTTTCGGTCGGCAGCTCTTGTTGCAATAGACTCAGTTGCTGCCATTTGGCAACCACAAATGACTGCGTTTGTTGACTGATACTGGGTAGTAGCTTATCAAAAACAAATAACAGTGCTAGCAATACAGTAGCCTTAATCAATAGGCTTATTAAACGACTGAAAAGAGAAGGTCTGGGAGGCTGGTTGTTTCCATCTGCTAGCATTGATGTCTCATATATATTTTATGTCATTTGAGATTTTATTATAAAAGCTTCGTCTGATAACGTATGTATCGCATTGTTATCTATCGTTTTTACCCCCATAGTTATTCTTATGGTTAAGGATATAGACAGCAAATACAGTTTTATCTACTTAACATTTCTGCTGAGCATAGACAGTTGCTACTGATGGTTAATATTTTATGAATGATGCTTTTAATCCTGCTGATATTTCTGCCACGCGCGAAACAGCGCTGGTTATCGATACCGAAACAGATCAGGGTAGTGATCCTAGACCTATCCAAGTTGCTACTATCAATGTAGCAACTGGCTTTGAATGGATGAAATACTTTAACAGTGGTCGATCTATTTCACCCATTGTCATAGAGGTGCATGGTATTACCGATGATGATGTGGCTGGACTTGAGCGCTTTGAGCTAGAGCAGTTTGAATTACCAGAGTACTTGATTGGTCATAACGTACGTTTTGATTGGCGAGTGATTGGCAGTCCTTCTGCTAAGCTGATTTGTACGGTGAGACTTGCGCGGGCAGCCTTTCCAGAATGGCGCGCTTACGGTCAGTCTAAGTGTATCGAGCAGTTATTGGGCAAAGGTGAAGCGAGTGCAATGACAATTGCCGCTCATGATGCGCTTGGCGATGCTCGAATGTGCTATCTACTGTATCAAGCGTGCTGCGAGCGTCTAGAGATTGCGCCGACAGATTTTGCAGCAGCACATGCTATTTCTAATAAAGCGACCCCTGTGAGCAAGATGCCGTTTGGTAAGCATAAAGGCAAGCCGATCAAAGACGTGCCCATCAGCTATGTTAAATGGATGATAGGCAATATTCATAATATGCAGCCATCGCTGTATTCGGCATTGACTAAGCGCTTAAAACTGGATGAAGCCGAAAACGCAAAAAAGTAATCTAAGTTGTTACGTAGCTAATATATAAGAGGCTACGTAACGATAAAATTATGGTTGGTCGTGCAACCATGTCACCGCCATCTGCCATAGCTGCGGCGCTTTGATATTGGTCTTACTGCTAAAATAGCGCATATGACCGATATGATTTAGTCCAAAATCTTCAGGGTCTAAGAATCGCTTTTCGACGGGCATTTTTGTAAACACCCTTATCATATCGTCCATGTTTTCACTGTTGGCGATATCGTCATCGCTAAAGCCAAGCCACAGTGCTGGCATGCTAAGCTCATCGTAGAAATGCGTATGTATGCTTTTGCCAAATGCGGTTTTGATATAGCCTGCGCCATTGCACCATTCACGCCATTGACGAGCCACACCGCGTGGCAGTGGCTCACCCATACCTATTTTATCTGACGGCGTATAGCCCAGTGTTAAATTAGTGAATGGAATAAACGCATCCATAAAGCCCATGGCTTTGAGCTTATATGGCATGCCCATATTTTTGATACGCCCTGACGAGCAAGCGACATTGAACACTGAGCCAATCGCCTGATAGTTAGGCATCAAGCCAATGAGCTGACCACCTGCGCTATGACCGATAAGATGATAAGTCGCATCAGGAAACTCATCTTGTAAGGCATCAAGTACAGCTGGCATGTCATGGCGACCCCAACTGATCAAGGAAGCGCTACATTTTGCCAGATCGGTCGATAGGGACTCACCGATTCCTTCGTTATCAAAGGTCAGCACACCAAAGCCGCTTTCTGCTAGGTAGGTCGCAAAATTATGATAAAAGTGGCGCTTAATACCTGTGGCGGGTGCCATCATGATTGCTTTTTTTGTCGCATCTTTAGGGCGATAGACAGTGGCTGCCAATGCTTGGTTGCGATTGGTCATGATGCTTAATGAGTAAGTATCAATATTGCTCGCGTCATGCACATTACTTTTACTAGTGAGATTGCTATTAAGCACAGAGCTTGATAGCTCGGCAGTAGGAGAGGTGTTGTGATTATCCATGGGTTATACCTTAGTATTTTTATTAGTAGATAATGAATATCGAGCTATGATGAACAATAAATGCGCATCTTGAAAGTGTAGTCGTTGCGTAGTGATAAATCGTTGTGACTATGTGGTAGCATTGCTTATGTTAAGATAAATGCTGGCAAGACAGTTGCGCAAATATGACTTCCAAGTTTTGTATGACTTGGTTGAGTTTGTCTTATGAAACATGTGCATGACAATATAAATGATAGGTGTCGGTATGCAGCCCTCACTAATAACAAGCACTCAATAAAAACTGACAGGTAATTAAGGAAGCTATATGCAAATGAAAATCAACGATGACACTTATGATGTAATCACAAGCAAAGACATTACAAATATTGAAAAAGCAGTCGACAAGTCTGCCTTATCAATGCCGCTCGTGGCTGTATATTGCGGTTCACGCTTGGGCAACGGTGACGTGTATGAACAGGCGGCGCGCGAGCTCGGCAGTGCCTTGGCAAATAATGGCATGGGGCTAGTATATGGTGGCGCTAGTATCGGTCTGATGGGCGCAGTTGCGGATGAAGTAATCAATGGCGGCGCGCAAGCAGTGGGCGTGATTCCAACCTTTATGCTCAAGCACGAAATCGCTCATGAGCAGCTGACTCGTTTGCATTTGACTGACACTATGCACACGCGTAAGACCGTTATGGCAGAGTATGCCGATGCCTTTATCACGCTACCGGGCGGGCTAGGAACATTAGAAGAGATTATGGAAATCGCCACGTGGCGTCAATTGTACCAACACGAAAAACCAATGATTATTCTAAATATTAATGGCTTTTATGACCGTATGATTGAGCATCTAAAATATACGGCTGAGCAAGGCTTTATGAAGCAGCAAGATTTGGATCGTCTGGTGGTGTGCAATACCATCAGCGAAGCAATTGATATGCTACAGACAGTAGTGACCATAGATGATGCTGTGGATACAGAAAAGATGGCTGGTAGTAATCGCTAAGGTATATAAAACTTACCAACCTTTATCAGTAGTAGTAACTGTTAGAATATTAAGACCCATTACAAAAAAAGGAGCAGACAACCAAATCTCGGTTATCTGCTCCTTTATTATATGTATTAACAACCTATCAGCGAATCATGTCTATTAGGCATCAGCAGGCGTGAGATCGTCCAATGCTACTTCACGAATACTATGATTGACATGAGCCATCGCTATCGGGAATCCACGCTGCTCAGCAAGCTCACGTGCAACCTCATCAACCGTGAGGCTATCATTATGGACAAGGTACGACCATTCATGGGCATAGCGGCTACGATTCATAGGCGTATCGTTCTCTATCAAACCTAGATCTGTCAGCTCACTAACTATTTGATCAGCGGCAATCAAGGTCGAGGATGCTTTGACGTTTTCTGCACGGGCATAACGTATATTAGAGTACAAGCTCACATCAGCGACTCGCAGGGTATCATCCTGTCCAGGAATCTGCTGCCCACCGTATAGAGCATTGCCAACAGTTCGCGCGCTGTTAAATGTCGGTACAAACTCAGCGACATATTCAATCGCTTGTTGGCTACGTGCTTGTAAAGGCGCTTTATCCCAACCATCTTCAATATAGTGCACATATTGCTGTGGCAGTTTGGGCTGCGCACTGTCTGTACTTGATGCGACAAGACCATCATCAAACAAAGTAATGGCTTTGCTCATACCGTGAATCTGAAAGTATCCACCAGAGTAGGGAGTAAGCTGCGCCATGCCTTCTGGCGTACCTCGTTGACCATAGACGATAATCTCTGGTATCTGTCCACCAGCATCGCCCCAATGGGTCACATAAGACGATTTGAACTCAACCATACGCGTGACTTCGACACCAACCATATCGTCAATAACACCTGTACGGAAACCGCAAGCATTGACTAGGTAATCAACTTCGATAGACTCAGGCTGAGAGGCGTGTTCTTGACTATGGATCTGTTGATAGTCGATACGCCATTTGGTGACATGATGGTCAGCGTTGGTACAATTTTCACAATCTACCGGCACGACTTTTTGCACAGCAGTTTCAGTAAATACATGCGCATTGTCGTATTCTTCGAGCGCAAGCTTAGCAGAAGCGGCTAAACGAAAAATATTCCAGCCATATTCTTGAACGACAATTAACGGAAATTTAACTTTGTTTAAATCTAGGTATCTAGCGACTGGAATCATCCACTCATCAACCGTACTTGGTACAGCGACTTGCTCACGTTCAGACAGCTCAATCAATTGCTCATGGCTGTAGAGTTGATAGTAATCTTCAGGCTCACCCAATACCTTATTATTAGCATCTTGCTCGATCAATTCTTGATAAGCATCGGTCAAAATGTCTAAACGCGGTAGTAAATCTTCAGGCAGTCCTTCGTCACGTGTCGGTACAGCAAACACCGTAGGACGGACGTCAATAGTGTGCGGATACAAACGCAAAATATCGATACATTGCTTAAGCAGCGCTACGCAATCTTCGTCCGGTATTTCACGGTACAAGTTACCACCTGCATGCAAATGACACATAGGTGGTCCATCAATGAGAGATTTTTTCTTTTCAAACAAATAGGTCTCTAATCCTAACGCAGCAAGTCGAATCGCAATCGTCGATCCCGCAGTACCGCCGCCCAAAATGCCAACGCGCTTTTTAGGTTGAGTGTTTTGTGCCCCATAAGATAACACCCCAGAATGAGCGTCACGATTAAAGGATTGAGCGTATTTTTTATCAAAAGACTGAGTCATTGTCGTCGTTGTATCCTTAATAGCATCTGTATTAGGCCGTGCTCGGTATATGTATCAAATGTTCTATATTTCTTGATATGCGTGCGAAGGTAATTAAGTTCAACACACAAATCTGAACTTCAATAGTCATCTTTTCTATTGTTTAGCCATTCTTCATCTCTATAGGTTTATTTTACGAAGAACTACAGACAATATGATGGGAAATACGTAAGAAGATGCATGAGTTTTGTCAACGAGTCGCTATATGTGTGAAGTTTTTCAGAGAAACAAGTCTGTCTAAAAATAGAGTAAACGAGAGAGGTGGCAAACTTGTGAAATCAAAAACAAGGTCGTTTTATTGTTTTGTAAAATTCGACCACTTTTGTAAGCGTGTATATTGATTATCAAGATAATATAAAACCATATGCTATATTTATTTTGCTTAACAAGAAGTGTCGGTTCTGTTTTGATGACTGTTCAAAATTACAAATGTCAAAATTAACAAAAGGGACAGTCGATAAAGTAAACGACAACAAGCTTATCGCTATAAAAAATACGACTAAAATTACAAGGAAGTTATGATGAAAAATATAATGATGTTATCGGCACTAACAGGTGTATTAACACTAACTGGCTGTACTACTTTAAAAAACGTAGTCGGTAACGATATGTCAGGTACGCATGAAGTACAGGCAACCAGCAATAATACCGCACCAGTCATTAGCAAGAATGGGGTGTTGGTAGATGCTACCAACCATATGACGTTGTATACGTTTGATAAAGACTCTATGAATAAGTCAGATTGCGGTGCAGCTTGCCAAGTTGTGTGGCCAATTTTCAAAGCGCCTAGCGATGCTAAAGCCTCAGGTCAGTTCGCTGCATTTAAGCGTGAAGATGGCAAATATCAGTGGGCAATGAACGGTAAGCCTTTATACTTCTATGCTAATGACACAAAAGTTGGTGACAAAGACGGTGATGATAAACTTGGCGTTTGGCACGTTATCCCAAGTAAATAACAGGTGTTAGATATAAACTAACTCGGAAACGTTAAGATAGAAAAGCAGCCTATCCTCAATTATAGAGGCAGGCTGCTGTTTGTTTGGTTCTATTTTCCACTATCGAGAATACTACCGTGCGTATATTCTCTAATAATAGATGTGACCTGTACTATGTCACATTTGCTAAAGGCTCAACCTGAATGGTCTCTAGCACTTCTTCTTTGCTAGGCTCTTTTTTATATAAAGGAAAAAAGTCTGAAAGCAGATCATTTTCCGTGAACCAGATATCAGCTACTAACTCTGTATATTTTGCTACGTTAACGACGAGTCTATAAGTCTTAAATAGTAACTCTTGCGAGCTAAAGCCTTTTTTATACTCATATAAAGAATCTAAATTGGAGCCAACGCCGCCACCAAGATGTAGTACTTCATAACGGTTCTCTCGTCCCCAATTACGAGCGACATGAGTGATAAGTTTAGAAGGTTGTAGGTGCGTATAGGCGTTCAGCGTGCCACCAAGGTGGAACTGCATAATGCCAGACTCTTGGCAGAGCGTATATATAGAAGACCCAATCGCTTTATCGTCTTGATAGGCAGTTATTAACAGTATTTTTTCTTGAAGGTTTTCAAGCAAATTAAAGAAATAATCATCATCAAAGAAGTAATAATTACTGGCCTTGACGTGTCGCATTGTCTCTTTATAAATGTCTGAAAACACCATGGCGTTCTGTCGGGTCAAGAACTCTGTTTTTGTCACGACATCCATTTTCATGGCTTTTTTGATACCGCGGCGATGTCGATTTTGTGTCTCGCTCCAATGCTCTTCTTCTGACTTACTTAAATCAGACATCAAGGTCAGCCCGTGAGTCAGTGCTTTGCCAACTGTGGGTATCCATTCTTTATTAATAATCGGATGCAACCGCATAAACAAAGACACGCAGCCTCTCTCGCAAAGAAAAGCCCTTATCTCATCTAGTACGATGTCTAACTCGGCATCAGTGAGGGTTTTGTCCATCAACGGGCCACCGTAACCATAAGTGGAAGTAGCATCCCAATGCTCTGAGTCAATGTCTCTAATTATAATGGGTAACAATACTTCTTTATTTTTATAGTGGGCGATGATGCCTTGAGGCTTGCCCTTGTCGATGACAGCTGAGGCCGCAATCCAACCAGATAAGTGGTATATATCAAAATGATGATTTGATACCTTCTTATCCCACTCAGCATCTATCGCTATGTAATCAACTTGTACTGTATCCACGTTGCTGCTCCCTCAGTGTTGCGTTATATATTCGTAAATCCGTATATACGAATATAACAACAAATTATGAAGCCTTCAAGTACATAAAAACCTTTTATGTAAAATAATGAATATATTATTAGAGCGTAGAAGAATCTATAGGAAATAAAAAAGCAGCCTGCCTCTATAAATGAGGGTAGGCTGCTTTTCTCGTTTTTGTCGAAAGCTATTAGAGAGCTATAAGCTTACTTTGATTTTTTTTCTACTAGCTCGCCATCGATTTGGATAGGAACATTGGTCGTAATACCAGCAGAGTAGGCTGTCATACCATAAGCTGCACGGTCTATAGTGCCAGTAGCACGGAAGCCAACGACTGGCTCTTTGGTCAGAGGGCTATTAGCGATTTTGTTTAACGTGACATCTAGGGTTAGTGGCTTGGTTTGACCCAGTAAAGTAAAGTCCCCAGTTACTTTTGCTTGCTGCGGATTTACAAAATTAACCTGAGTAGATTTAAAGCTCATAGTAGGGTATTTTTTAACGTTAAAGAACTCTTCCGTTTTTAAATGTTTGTCACGGGCAGCCCAAGCAGTATCGATACTGTCTGTATCAATGACAAAGTTCAGCTGGGTTTGGTTAGGGTTCTTTAGATCAAATTTAACGGTACCGTCTACATCGCTAAAGTGTCCCATGACCGTAGAAAATCCCATGTGATCAACTGAGAAACCGACACGAGTGTGAGAGTTATCTAGTTGCCACTGAGTCGGCAGTGCAGCGCTTGCCATGGTAGTGATAGAAAGTATTGAGCTGATCAATAGGGCTTTTGTAGTGGTTTTCATTGAATAGTCCTTACATAGTATTAGGGTATTGGTGCTCGCCGATGAACAAAGAAGAAAACATTTTTTGTAAAAAATGAGTAAATATATTGTAGCTATGTGTCCTAGAGTTGCGATAAATAAATAGCGCAGCCAACCTATATTTGGTTAGATTAACTACATATAAAAATGTAATTGATTAATATATCTAACCAAAACATTGTACTGGGTTAACTCATACATCTCAACACTATTTCTCTATTATTGACAACTTATCACATATCTCTATCACAACTGCTCCTTGCGTCTTACGTCAAAAACCGTTAAAATCGCGGTTTAATTTTCCCGCTGGGGAAAGGCTAAGCGAACAGAAGGGTGGTGTTGGGTGCTGGAATAAGCCAGTGACGCAGTTGCCATACTTGTAATGTCCTTAGTGCCTCAGTTACGTATGTCATTATTTGTTTGATACATCATCGATGGTGTTGTATTTAGACGTTGTACATACATCGGACCTAGAGAGTATATTATGCGTAAAGATATCCATCCTAATTACCAAGAAGTTTTGTTCCACGACACTAACGCTGACGTGTTCTTTTTGACTCGCTCAACTGCTAAGACTAAAGCGACTCGTGAATACGAAGGTAAAGAATACCCATACTACCCACTTGATATCTCAAGTGCGTCGCATCCATTCTATACTGGTGAGCAACGTAAAACTTCTACTGAAGGTCGTGTTGCAAGCTTCAACAAACGCTTTGGCGCATTTGGTGGCCGTAGCAAGAAAGCTGCAGACGCTGCTGAATAATTTGCACTTATGGTGTAAATATATTTCGTTAAGCAATAAAAAACCGCTGATTATTCAGCGGTTTTTTATTGCTTAATTTTTTATGATCTAAAAATAAAGCTAACAGTCTATTTAGCGCTCAAACTCAGTAGTAGATGAGTCCAATAACTGAATAGAATCTAGTAACTGAATAATGGTTTCTACGATTTGCTGCGCCCAATAGCCGTACATCAGACTGCTAGGATGAAAGCCATCACTGGCAAACATCACATTGATATCGATAGCCGAGCCATTTGCATGCTCCTCTAGCATCCGTGTAAAGTCGGTTGCCATATACGTAACACCAGCATGAGCCGCACAAACCTGCTGTAATATCTCATCCAGTACCGATGCTTTTGCACCCACAAAGTTATTGAGCGGGGCAGGGATTGCAGGCATTTGCGCCATCGGCGGCAAACTTAAAAAAACCAATTCTCGTACGCCAAATTTACGCTGTGCGATATTGATAATGTCTTCAATTTGCTGTTGCCACTTATGCACAGAGACATTGGACGTCGTGTCATTGACCCCTACGCTTAGCAACATCACATCAATAGACTGCTCAGGAGCCGGTAGGACATATAACCTGCGTAGAATATCAAAGCTGGTATGACCTGTTGTCGCTTGCAATGACCAATTGAGTCGAGCAAAGTTTGCTTGGATAGTTTCGTTTTGTTCCAGTATCGGGATGAGCTTACCGACCAACGCTTCTTGTTGCGTTTGGCTACCCACGCCTGCTGCTGCCGAATCACCGACGACCATGAGGTTAAATGTCTTAGCGTCTCGCGTTGATACTTCATCATTCGCTTGAGGCAGCTCAATTACGCCGTGCCTTTCACCATGTGGTTCAGGCAAGCGAACCGTATCACGCTTGATTTTGCGACCTTGATAGAGGTAGACAGGGGCAAGTAAAACGTCCTTTGCGACCGATGTTAGTTTGCTAGTATCTACCATCCTGCACGTTCCCTAATAGTCGTAAGACTGTCTTCAATTAACAATTTACCATCGACGTAGACATCATGTAATAGATTGTCAGTTGGGTCGCTCATCTGATTTTCTTTGACGGTTGTTAGCTGGCCGCTGTCGTCTTTTACCAGTGCCAATCGTCCTTTTTTTGAGCGCTTAGAGCGGCTGGTCACAGGGTCTTTGTAGATATCTTTCCATGTCCCATTTATAGAGATAGCACTGGCTTTCATTGCCCAACTCATGGTGTCACGATTGACTTGCTGTAATAGCCCGCCACCCATACCGAAGGTGACATTGTCTGCGCTAAATCCTGCTTTTAGTATCACATCAATAATCTTACTCAAGCTCTGCGGACTGATGCCATCGCCTTGAATGACACGCACATAATCTGGCAAGACCTTATAGCCTTTACTATTAGTGGTTGTGCCAAACTTCACTGCTAAGCGCTCTAATGCCTCACGAACCACTTTAGCAGGGTCGCCGCTGTCAGGTCTGATGACCAAGGTGCCACCCATATTTTTGACATCGTCTTTTAGGCTGCCACCCCAAATATTATCAATGGCATTCCACAAATCATAGCTGTCAGACACCACTGAAAAGCTTTTGCCTGTGCCACCGAACTGCTCAATCATATTGGCAAAGGCCTCTGTCTCACCATCGCGGCCCCAGGCGGTCATGGTGCTGTGCTCAGCTGCAGGGATAGAAAATGCAGGCATGTCTTTATCCATTTGATACCAACGACTGGCAGCGACCAATGCCGTCATCGAATCAGTACCTGCAAAATTCACCAAGTGCGCTAAGCTACCGAGCGCGACGGATTCTTGGCTAGAAGCACCGCGCGAGCCAAAATCATGCAGTCGAAAAGTGAGCGAATCGATATTGTCCGCTGACTTCTCTAAGGCTTTACGAATGATGCCTTTGCAATAATGAGAGACGCTAGCGACGGTGGATGGATACCAAATAGCGCGTAGTAGCGCTGTTTCGATATAGCTGGGTAGCCAGTAAAACTCAGGATCGGTGTTGATCACTTGGCAGACTACATTGGACACAGGCACGATACTGCCTTCGGGCACGGCTTGGATACGCAATGGCAAGTAGCCGTCGTGTTTTTCGATCAAATGCTCCCAACCAGCACGATTGAAGGTTAGGCCATGCGCTTGAATCACCTTTTCGGCTTCATCGATATCTTGATGAGTAATAGGAGTGCTTAAGTACTCTTTGATAAAGGCTTGTAGACCAAAGAACACCACATCGTAGTCGCCCTTGCGCGCCTCAATGTAGCTTGACAGATATTCACTACCGCTCGGGTATTGCACCCAGTGTGAAGTCTTATAGCTGTCGCTATTTAAGATTAAGTTGTTTAGATTGCTGGTATACATCACAGAACTCCTCTGCTTTGAAATGCCGCAGCTGCTTTAATGAAAAAGCAGTGGCGGCGGTTGATTGCCGTCTATCGGCGTTGGTATCAAGTTATTAGTGAGATATTTAGTGATAACTGTTTTGATAATAATTTGCTCAAGTAGCTATTAGAAAAAGCTACTAGAAAAGCGATTAGCAGCGAACTATAAGCCAACCATTTTAGTAATAATCGCATAGTGATCTTCAAACATCATCTTCGCATCGAGCTCAGCCAATGGTAACCAAAATGCTTTGGTCGCATCGTCGCCACCTTTTACTTTTGGCAGACCTTTTGGATCGTTTTTGAGCTGAAAATAAAACGCTTGAGTAATGGTGCGACCACGCGCTGAGCGATATGGATCGTCAAAGGTATGTTGGCTATGGCAGGAGCCGCGCAATACTGGCTCAGGCACTTTGAGGCGAGTTTCTTCGCGTAGCTCACGGATACAAGCATCAAACAGCGTCTCTTTTGGATTCAAAAATCCACCCGGCAGCGCCCACAGTCCACGTCCTGGCATACTGCGTCGCTCAACCAGTAGGATGTGCCCCGACTGTACGATCAATGCATCGGCTGTCATAAAGGTCGGCGGGTACGGTGCTGATTCCCACTGTCTTTTGTATTTATCGATGAAGTCTGCTTCTTCATGCAGTTGATGATAATCGTCAGTTTGTTTGAATGCATCGAGGACGTTGCGCGTAGACTCAGGCGTACGCTCAGGTGTTGGCGTAGCACCCATCAGATAGCTGTCACGAATCGGCGTGGCTGATAAGTTATGATAATTGGGCACTGACACAGAGTCCCAGTTGGGGAACAGTGACAGATAGTACGATGAGCTGTCTTTTGAATGACCAATCAAGCCAATATCCGTCTGCAAGTCGCCAGTGACAGATTTTACGCCTGCCTGCACATACTGTAGCCAGCGGGTGTCATTGTAGAGTGCATCATCTAAGCCAACACAGTGAATACGTGCGGCTTCTTCTTCAGAGTAGGCACCTTTAATCATTGCGGCACGCTCAGCGACGCTAAACGGATTGCGTAAGCTACGTGGCAAGTTGGCTGAGCCGATCAGCATAATTACTTCGTCTGAGCGTTTTAGTGCCTCATCGATGACGGCTTTGTGCCCAGCATGAAACGGCTGAAAGCGACCGATAAAGACTAGATAACGGTAGTGTTTACTGCTTTTCTGATCTAGGTTTTGCTTATCTGACTGTTGCTCTGATAATTCACTCATAGACGCCAACTTCCTACGACTTATTTTTATTGATTAAAAATTAATGACGCTAATACTGACACAGCCCATGACTTTCTGACAAGTATAAAGATGTTTTGTTGGATCTGTTAGCTAGGTTGCATTTAGATAGATGAGTGTATTTCCTATAAGGAACAGGGTAATAAATAAAATAATTATGGCAATATATATTGAGAAGTAGCACTTAAAAGTATTTGCTTCTTTGGGCGTTAGGTCGCTTTTATGATCCGCATAAAAGATTATGTGATATGAAGGATTATAAAACAGGACGAGTACATAGGGCGCTTTATCGTAACGATTCATTATTTGCTTGGTCATAGTAAAGTAGTACTGATAGACAATTGCCATAGCAATAGTTAACACAACAAAGGTCATCAGTATTAAAGTGGTCATTATTTACCCTGAGTTCTCGCATGCTTCTCTATCCATGCCGTCACCGTTGGCCAAATCTCTGTAGCAGCATTGCGGCTAACCATAATGCGACTGTGCGTATAGTCATCTAAATCGCCGTTACTAAGCGAGTACTCTCGAAAGATATTGGTTGAATTGTTAAAGCCATCAAAAAACAAACGACAGCCGCAAGTAGGGGATATGAAGGTATCACCTTTTGCGCTAATAGAATAAACAGGAATGGTAATCTGTGGCATATGATGACGATAGTCAACAAAACCATCGCCAGTACTTTTCTGCTGATTAATGCTTTCGTTCATTTCGTCTGTATTCGTCCTGCCTTTATCAAAATTAGCCTTTTTCAAAAAACTACTTCTAAAGTTTTTACGCAAATTCCAATCGTACCACTGAGTCATCGTATAGTAACTTTCGTTAAAAGGGCCTACCTTTAATTGCTTAGCGGGTATGAATCCGACCAACCGAGTAACTATCTTGGCCGTAAGGATTTTCGCGTAGCTGGTCGAGTCCTTTACTGCGCCAAAAGCTTGGCAGGCAAACATACTGATGCTATTGACCTTATCGATATAGCTTGGGTTTTGGACAAGAAACATGGTCAAACCAACACCGCCACCACTATGAGTAACGCAGTGCAGGTTATCGATCTTTAATTCTTCAAAGAAATAACGAAAAGTCGCTTCATAGTCGTAAGTGGCGACGGTCTCAAAGTTGAATTTTTCTTTCGGTAGCGAGCTATCACCATGCCCACGCCATTCCATGATGTAGCAGTGATGACCAAGCCCTGCAAAATATTCAGCGATTTTGAGGCAAGTTTGCTTGTCAGAAAACGTACCATGCGTCAAAAATATGTTTTGCGGTGTGATGTCAGGCAGGCTGTTTTCTGACGTGTTAGCTATCGTATCTTCTTCTGAATTATCAACTACTTTCCAAACGGCAATTTTCTCATCGTCCTTGGTAGTTACTAGGTGCAACGTCCGTGTCATCATAAAAATGATCCTATCCAAAAAATACTTAATCTTTATACAAGTCGATATTTATACAAGCTGATATTTATACAAGACAATTAAAAGCTACCATGCTCATAACGCTACTGCGCAAAACCACTCAAATTATCAATACTACGTCAAAACCAGCTGACTTGCTCGGACTAGATGTGAACGGTATGGCATATCGAAAACGCTAAGTGCGCTTGATAAATGGTACCGCTGTCTTTATATAGAGAATAACTTGGCAGCCTACACAATCATTCAGCGTGTTTATCTGTCCTGGTTTAAATATAAAGTTGCTTTGCCACCTGTTAGCATCATTAAAAAAACCAATGACAACCATTTGCAACGGCCACGGTTCAATTCACAGTAGCGTGGTCGGAATTGATGTGTGATTCAGGTATAATGACTGCTATAGACGGATTAAACTTTATAATCATGTCGACCAATGTCATACAATAATAAATACCAATCATTGCCAGTCTGCATGTCTTACATAAATCGTAAACATTTTAAAAATCCAAATTCACGACACAGTAGCCATAATAGATATAGCGTTTGTGTCATAACGCATAGGAAACATTATGAGTGAGCAAAACCAAGCTGATAACCAACTAGACCAAACTGCTGGCTATGAATCAGCCCTAGATACCGAGCAAGTCGAAGCAAAAAGTAACATCACTATCACTGAGTCAGCTCAAGGCTACTTAGCAGATTTGTTGTCTAAGCAAGATACCGATGGTATCGGTGTGCGTATCTTCGTTGAGCATCCTGGTACGCCGCGTGCAGAGTGCTGCATGGCTTATAACCAGCCGGGCGAAGAAGACAGCGCTGACTTGCGTTTTACGTATGAAAATTTCTCTGCCTTTATCGAGGCGGCGTCAGTACCTTATCTAGAAGACGCGGTCATCGATTATAATAAAGATCGTTTCGGTGGTCAGCTGACTTTCCGCGCACCAAACTCTAAAGTACCTAAAGTAGGCGCTGATGCCAGTGTCGAAGAGCGCATCAACTATGTATTGCAGTCAGAGATTAACCCTGGCCTGGCAGCGCATGGTGGTGACGTACAGTTGCTTGAGCTGATTGATGAAGAAGGCATTGGTTTAACCGCTGTATTGAAATTCGGCGGTGGTTGCCAAGGGTGTTCAGCGGTTGATATGACTTTACGCCAAGGCGTTGAAGTGCAGCTGAAACAGCAAATTCCAGAATTGACCCAAGTGGTTGACGAGACTGATCATACTCGTACAGAGAATGCTTACTACAAATAAAATGAAAAATAGTTAAAAGCAATTGGCTGCTATAAAGGTGGCCATATCTCTAGTATAGATATGCCTGTTTGGTTTGCTGCTTATGAATATTTGTCATGAAGAGATGAGTATTTTGCTATTCTTTTAATAAAGAAGCTGAGTTATGATGAACTCAGCTTTTTTTATTGCTATGATTTAGCAGACAGTTTTTTAAGGTGACTTTGAGCGATACGTCGTTAACAAATCATCTTTTATCAAAATAAAGGAATGTACTATGAGTGACGGATCAGCAGACCAGCAAACAGCCCAAAAATCAGAAACCCACCAACCAGTAACCCCTCAACGTCTTGAGACCTTAGCGATTCATGCTGGCTATAGTGTAGAGCCAACGACCAAAGCAGTCGCCGTGCCTATTTATCATACCAGTTCATATGCGTTTGATAATACTCAGCATGGTGCAGATTTGTTTGATTTAAAAGTCGCAGGCAATATCTATACTCGTATCATGAATCCGACCAACGCGGTGCTAGAAGAGCGTGTGGCTGCGTTAGAAGGCGGTATCGGTGCGCTTGCCGTAGCTTCTGGTATGGCTGCCATTACTTATGCGATTCAGACCATTTGCGAAGCAGGCGACAATATCGTCGCTGTATCAACGCTATATGGCGGTACTTATAATTTGTTTGCCCATGCATTGCCGCGTCAAGGTATCGAAGTGCGCTTCTTTGATCACAAAGACCCAGAAGCCATTCGTGACTTGATTGATGACAAAACTAAAATGGTGTTTGCAGAGAGTATCGGTAACCCACTAGGTAATATCGTTGATATTCAAGCGCTCAGCGATGTCGCTCACGAATACGGTGTGCCTGTCGTGATTGATAATACGGTGGCGACGCCAGCGATATGCCGTCCATTTGAGTTCGGTGCAGATATTGTGATTCACTCATTGACCAAGTATATGAGTGGAACCGGTACTTCAATCGGTGGTGCGATTGTCGATAGTGGTAAGTTTGCTTGGGGAGATTATCCTGAGCGTTTCCCACTGTTGAATACGCCAGATCACAGCTATCATGGAGTAAACTTCGTCAAAGACGTAGGCGCGCCAGCCTTTATTGCCCGTGCCCGCGTTGCGCCATTACGTAATACTGGCGCAGCCCTCAGCCCGCTTAATGCCTTTGGTATCTTGCAGGGTATGGAGACGCTAAGTTTACGTATGGAGCGTCACGTGCAAAACGCACAAGCCGTGGCAGAATATCTGCGTGACCATAACAAAGTTGCTTGGGTGAAATATGCAGGTCTGTCTGACCATCCTGAGCATGAGCTTGCCAAAAAATACATGAAAGGCACGCCTTCTGCTATTCTGACCTTTGGGGTAAAAGGTGGACTAGAGGCAGGGGCGCGCTTTATCGATGCGCTGCAACTGATCACTCGTTTGGTAAACATCGGTGATGCGAAATCACTAGCCTGTCATCCAGCGACGACCACGCATCGTCAGTTAAATGAGCAAGAGCTAGAAAATGCAGGCGTTAGTACGGACATGGTACGACTATCGATTGGTATCGAACATATCGAAGACATTAAAGCCGATCTCGCCCAAGCACTAGCCACTGCTTAACAACAAGCGCTTATTAAGTTGAGCAAACTGTTTAAGCAAGTCTAATATAAACAAAAAGCCCATATCGGTTTGATATGGGCTTTTTGTTTTGCGTCCAACAGATGTGTTTAACGATTAAGCAGACAGTACACGCTGCGCGATATCTCGATAATCCTGCGAGGCAAGACGCGGTCCGAACTGCTGAATAACTTGAGCTGATATTTCGCTGGCAAGACGACCGCATTCTGGCAGACTATACTGCTGCGATAATGCATATAAGAAAGCACCAGCGTAGTTATCGCCTGCACCGTTGGTATCGATGACGTTGGCCACTGCTGGCGTTGCAACGTCATACACTTCAATTTCTGCCTCGTCATTAGGCTGGTGGGCGATTACCGCACCATTGGCACCATCAGTGACGACGGCAATTTGGCAATATTCAAGCAGGGCACGCGCCGCTGCTTTGACTTGTTTTTTATCAGTGAATAGCTTGGCTTCTTCGCTATTACAGAATATCACTGCGACTTTGTTGCCGAGCATATTAAGCAAACCATCTTTGGCAAATTTTACTACCGCAGGGTCAGCAAAGCTCACCGCGATTTTTGCATTATGAATGCCGGCTTGTTGACGTAATTGAGTCATCGCTGGTTGGATGCTCTCAGACATCGCCAAATAGCCTTCGATATATAGCCAATCTGCTTGCGTCAATGCGTCAAAATCAACATTGTCAGCGACAATCTCACTTGAAGTACCAAGATAGGTCTGCATGGTACGCTCGCCATCTTCGGTGACGGCAACCACACATGAGCCGGTCACACCGCCTGCATGGATAGATTTGTCTGAGGTTGCGACACCTGCTTCGTGCAAGTCTCTGAGATAAAATGCCCCTTGATCATCATCACCGACGCGGCAAGCATAAAAAGGCTTACCGCCTAAGCTGGCAAAGGTAAACATAGTATTGGCTGCAGATCCACCGCCTGCTTGTTTTGATGGCTCAATCTCAGCCAGCTTAAAATAAGCCAGTAGTTGCTGCTGCTCTTCAATACCAGCCAGCGTCATATTACCTTTGGTCAGCTCAGTCTCTTCTAGTGCCGCATCTGATAGCACATACTCGTGATCAACCAACGCATTACCTATTGCCATTACATCGTACATTGATTATTTCTCCTCAATTTATTTATAAACAGTTGTCTTTCTTATTATTAAAAACTAGTCTGCTTGCAACTCTAGTAGACGCTGATAAAGCGCATTTTTTTTCACACCAGTGATATCAGAGGCCAGTGCGGCCGCTTTCTTGACTGACAAATCCTCTAGCAAACGCTGTAGTAATTTATCATGCGTACTGATGTCGTCAGTATCTTTTGCCACACCGACGCCAGCGACGACCACGACTATCTCGCCGCGCTGCTGGTTATCATCTGCTTTAACAAACTCAACCAACTCGCCAAGGGTGCTCTTGTGTACCGTTTCAAAGGTTTTAGTTAATTCACGGCAAAAAGTCACTGCGCGGTCTGCACCAAATATCGTTGCCATGTCTTCTAGACTAGCTACGATACGATGCGGCGCTTCATAAAAGATTAAAGTTTCAGTACGTGCGATTAGATCGCTCAGCTGTTTTTGACGACCATGGGTTTTGGCGGGCAAAAACCCAATAAAACTAAATCGATCAGAAGGCAATCCTGCTACTGACAATGCACCAATTGCAGCAGAAGCCCCAACGATAGGTGATACGGTCACGCCAGCTTCATGCGCGGCTTGCACCAGTTGATAACCTGGATCGCTGACTAGAGGTGTACCTGCATCACTAATCAAGGCAACCGAATGACCTTGCTTAATCATTTCGATAATTTTGGGCGTTTGAATGGCGCTATTATGTTCGTGGTAGGCCCATAGCTTATTGTGACCTTTTTGCTTGGCGGTTGTGTCATCATTTTCGATACTACTTTTGACAGGACGAATCTCTGAGTCTTTTGTCTCGTCACTTTTGCTGCCTTTGGTATCGATGCCAAAATGCGACAGTAGTTTACCTGAGGTGCGGGTGTCTTCGCAGGCAATAATGGCAACCTGCTTTAAGACATCAATTGCATGCGTTGTCATGTCGGACATATTGCCAATCGGCGTGGCAACGATATAGAGACAAGCTGGCATCGCAGTAGGGGTAGACATGAAAACCTCGAGTCGTTAAAAAGACATTAAAAAATAATAGTGCGCTAGTATGTACAGTCGTTATCTATGGTTTTTCAGTCAAATAATGAGTGAAGAAATCGATAGATTGTGAGAGTAGAACGCGCAGAAGTGGCTAGTTTAGCATGTTGTGCTATGATAATTCTCAAATGTTAATCAGACCAATTCACCTTATGCCGAACCATAAGCCTTTAATCTTAACCTCACCAAAACAGCGCCAAGGTAGTCGGTTTGAGCAGCAGGCGTGTGAGTATTTACAAACGCAAGGGTTGAGGCTAGTCGTGCAAAATTGGCAAAAGCCAAAAGTAGGTGAGTTGGATCTGGTCATGATTGAGACAGGTTTAGCATGGTCAACACTAGTATTTATTGAAGTTCGCCAGCGCAAGTCCTCGAATTATGGCGATGCAGCACTCAGTGTGACAGCCAGCAAACAGCGCAAAGTTATTAAGACAGCGCAGTCCTTTTTGCAGCAGTATCCTGAGTATGCTCATTATGACTGCCGGTTTGATGTTATTGCTTACAATACGATGAGTAAGTTAAATTCAAGAAATGAGGAGTTAGACCATCAACCAGAATGGATTCAAAATGCTTTTATAGCCAGTGCATGGTAATAGAGTAAATAAGATAGATGCTGCCAAGTGAAGCATTTAACCACATCTGACAAGTAAGGTTCGTTACTAAAAAGCTAACCGCTGATGACCAAAATTAAGTAAAGTAGCGGTTATAGTCAACTTTTTATAAATCAGATACAGTATTAGCTTACAGCTAAGTTTAGCTCATCACTACTAGGCCGTGTTTTCTCCAAAATAAAAACACGGCCTAGATTAAGATTTGCTCAATTTATAAAATTGTCACAACCATGTTCTAAGAGGTAAATAATGACACGGATGCATTTGCGCACTGCTATTTTTGGTTCATCACGCCGTATTACGACTGGCATTATGATTGCTGCCTGTGTTGTCAGTACAGGTTGTGCCACCAATTATCTGACCAACAGTACAGAAGGGACTTATGGTGTACCAATGACTGAGCGCACGATTCCGCAGCGTCTGCTCGATCGTAGTATTGAACATACTGCCAAAATCAATGTGTACGGGCTAAAAGAAGACTTGCAGCAAACCAGTCGTATGGGTATCGATAGCTTCAATAGCGAAGTGCTGCTCACAGGTGAAATACCAACTGAAACGCTCAAAGCAGAAGTAGAAAAAGTCGTTAGCTCTATGCCAGATGTACGCCGTGTCTACAATGAGATGGAAGTAAGTGCATCAAAAGGGTATAGCTCAACGGTTCATGATGGTTATATCACTTCAAAGCTACTGGCGAAAATAGCCGCCAGCGATGGTGTGAGTGCGTCACAAATTAAAGCCGTTACCAATAATGGTGTGGTCTATATTATGGGTCGTATGACACCTACTCAGCAGAGTCACTTGATTGATATCGCCAATGGTACTGTTGGAGTCACTGAGTTGGTATTGCTGACAACTGTCGTTGACGATAGAGGTGTCAAAATAAATAATGATGACATCATGTATGAGAATAATTTGGCCAATCCTGCAGTAGCGCCAGCTGCCCAAGATACTACTATCAGCACGGCAACGCCTATTGTCATAACAGAAGAAGAGGCCAATACTACGCAGCCGTCATCAAGCCCTTATATTGACCTTTATCAGAATCAATAAAAAACCTTAGTTCGCCATGCAATAAAGGACGTTAATCACAATAAGCCTAAATAGTGATAACAGTAAAGGCACGAGAAATCCTCAGCCAGTGGTTACTATATCAATAGTAAAACGTAGCAGAGTCAGCGCATTAGCCAACGATACTAATATCAAACACCTCATTGGCTAGTGGATGAACCATTATCGCTGTTAGCCTGTTACTACTGATTGATAAATAAATGTAATAGGATACTGGTCATGAAGGATTCACAGGCAAATATACAACCAAATGAAGAAACAAGCGTCATTGGTAGTGTAAGACTACATAACAAGCCTGCTCATAAGAAAACACGAACGTTGAGATTTGGTGGTGCGGCAATATTGGCATTGGGTAGTATCGCGCTAGCCACGCAAAACGCACAGGCATTATCGCCATTGGCTATCGTCAATGGGATTACTTCTAGTGGTGGCGTTGGGGTGAGTAAGGATATCTTATACGGTGATCAGCCTTCTCAAGACCTAGATATCTATTATCCAAAACCTTTAGCACAAGCAATGAAATCTCAAAGTGCTATTAATACTAGCTATCCTATGGTGGTATTTGTCCATGGTGGTTCATGGGAGAGTGGTAATAAAGAACAATACGCCTTTGTCGGTCAGAGCTTAGCCAAAGCAGGGTATGTCACCGCAGTGATTAATTACCGTAAAGCGCCTGAGCATGTCTATCCTGATTATGTCAAAGATGCGGCTCAGGCAATTGCTTGGAGTATTGAAAATGCGACCAGTCTCCATGCTGATCCGTCACGCCTAGCGGTGATAGGGCACTCTGCTGGCGCGTTTAATGCAGTAGCAGCCGTTGCCAACGAAGACTTTTTGGCGCCTTATGGTATTAAGCCAACAGATATTGCAACCGTTATTGGGATTGCGGGCCCTTATAGCTATGATTTCCGCAAGTTCAGTAGTGCAACAGCGTTTGGCCCTAATGCCACACCTGATGAGGTGATGCCAGATCGTCAGATTAAAGGCGCGCAGCCGCCATATTTATTATTAACGGCAGAAAAAGACAAAATTGTACATGTGACGAATACAATCAAAATGACAGAAGCGTTTAAAAAAGCAGGCGTCACCGTTGAAACGGGCGAAATCGAAGGGGCCAGTCATGCAACCAGTATTGGCGCGATGGCACCGCCGCTGCGCTGGGTCAATGATGTACGTGCGCAAGTATTGACCTACTTGGATAAAACGCTCAAATAGCTTATCACTATGCATATCGACGACTTTTGACCATTTAATTGATAGCACTGTCTCAATGCTCAAACATACTTGAGTAAGACAGTACTGTAAGATATGCAAACTCTTGTTATAATGTCATCACTTTAAATCTATACCCTATTCTAAACTTTAAGGCAGACTATTCTATGAGCATGAACGCTGACGATTTGATCGCATTTTTACAGACTCACTTCCCAGACGCTTTTATTCAAGCTGCCAACCAAGGTAATAAGTTTGACGTACGCGTGGTCGATGCCAGCTTTGAAGGCAAGCGCGCGGTTCAACGTCAGCAAGCAGTATATGCGTTAGTTAATGACAAGATTGCGAGTGGCGATATTCACGCACTCAATATCCAAGCGCTGACGCCTGCTGAGTGGGACGTTCAATCAAAAGGCTAATCAAATAGCTGTCTATATGACTAGATATTACTGAATCGGCCATATGCATGGTTGAGAGTTGTAGTTCTGGTTTTCATAATTTTCTATACTCATCGCTAGGTTGTCACCTTTATGGATCAATTTTTAATCACTGGTAGTAGTCGTATCGCAGGGGAAGTCACCATCTCAGGCGCCAAAAATGCCGCTTTGCCGTTACTCGCAGCTATGATATTGGCTGAGACTCCAACGACACTGCATAACGTGCCGTCACTACAAGACGTGCGAACGTTGATTGAATTGATCGGTGGCATGGGTATCAAAATCCAAAAGCAAGATGATACGGTCACTTGCGATACTAAGAGTATCGATAACTTTTATGCCCCGTATGATTTAGTCAAGACCATGCGCGCGTCAATCTTGGTACTAGGGCCGCTACTGGCACGTTTTGGCGAAGCTGAAGTTTCATTGCCAGGTGGCTGCGCGATTGGTTCACGTCCTGTTGATCAGCATCTAAAAGCATTTGAAGCGATGGGTGCCGAAATCAGTGTAGAGAATGGCTATGTAAAAGCCCAAGCACCAAAAGGTGGCAAGCTATTAGGCTGTAATTTCTCATTTGATATGATTACCGTTGGCGGTACTGAAAACGTCATCATGGCAGCAGCATTGGCCAAAGGCACAACAGTCTTAGGCAACTGTGCGTTAGAGCCAGAAGTGGTTGATTTAGCCAATATGTTGGTTGCAATGGGTGCCAAAATAAGCGGTATCGGTACATCAACGATGACCATCGAAGGGGTAGAGCGTCTACACGGCTGTGAATACTCAGTTGTCCCTGACCGTATCGAAACAGGCTCATACCTTGCTGGTGCTTTAATGACACGCGGCGATGTATTGACCAAAAAAACATCTGCTCTATTATTGACGCCAGTGCTAGAGAAGTTCGAAGACATGGGTGCAACTATCACGAGCGGTGATGACTGGATTCGCGCACAAATGAAAGGCCGTCCAAAGGCGGTTGATATTCGTACACAGCCACATCCTGGTTTCCCAACGGATATGCAAGCTCAGCTAATGGCGATTGCTTGCTTAGCTGACGGTACAAGTACTTTTATCGAAAACATCTTCGAAAATCGCTATATGCATGTACCAGAGCTCAATCGTTTGGGCGCGTCTATTCAGGTTGACGGTCACACTGCCGTAGTACGAGGTGTGGAAAACTTTACTGCAGCACCAGTTATGGCAACGGATTTACGTGCTTCTATGTCATTGGTAATGGCGGCTGCAACTGCAGAAGGCGAGAGCTTAATCGACCGTATTTATCATATTGATCGCGGTTATGAGCATGTCGAAGAAAAGCTGCGTAACCTTGGTGTCAATATTCAGCGTGTGAATACCAACGATTAGCATCATCAGATTGATGCTAACTTTTGGGCAAATTACACCATAAATTAAAATCTCCTTACCTTTTTATCATTTTTAATTAGGGGGAGGTATCAACTGTACATGGACATGATGTCATTATGACTGAGACAAGCAAACCTTTACCAGCCAGCGGTTTATTAAACGAAGTAAACGATGAGTTTTCAGGTCTAACCTTGGCTTTATCAAAAGGCCGTATTCTAGAAGAAACCATGCCACTGCTACGTGCAGCTGGCGTTGATCTTTTAGAAGATCCTGAAGCCTCACGTAAACTTATTTTTCCAACCTCAAATCCAAATGTGCGTGTATTGATTTTGCGTGCCAGCGACGTGCCGACCTATGTCGAACATGGCGCTGCTGACTTTGGGGTGGCGGGTAAAGATGTGCTGCTTGAGCATGGTGCCAATCATGTTTATGAATTGCTCGATTTGCAGATTGCTCAGTGCAAACTGATGACTGCGGGTGTGAAAGATGTACCACTGCCAAATCGTCGTCTGCGTATCGCGACCAAATATGTCAATGTCGCTCGTGCTTATTTTGCGAGCCAAGGTCAGCAGGTTGATGTCATCAAGCTTTACGGCTCGATGGAGCTTGCGCCATTGGTCGGCTTGGGTGATCTGATTGTCGATGTGGTCGACACAGGTAACACATTGCGCGCTAATGGACTTGAAGCCCGCGATCACATTTGCGATGTTTCATCACGTCTGATCGTCAATCAAGTGAGCTATAAGCGCAAATTTGCATTACTAGAACCAATCTTAGATAGCTTTAAAAATAGTATCGCCAATAGCTAATTATCCAGTGCAAGTCATTGGTAATATAAAGCATGGTTATACAAATTTTTAAACCAGTTTAGCAGGCTATGAGTGACGTAGCGTGCTAAACTGGTTTTGTTGTCTTAGCTTGCGAAAATATAAAAACATCGTAAAATTCAAATAAGAAGACATCGAATAAGTCGCAATACTCTTACCGTACAAATCTACTTTACTCAGTTCCAAACCGTTCATTTTTAGCACTACTTTATGCTCAGATATAGGATTAGGTCATGCGCCAGTTAAGTACCCAAGATGCCGATTTTGATAGTCAATTAACACAATTGCTTGCCTTTGAAACAGTCAATGATGCTGAACTATTACATACCGTCGACGATATCATCGCCCAAGTACGTGCTGATGGTGATAGCGTCGTATTGGCATTGACTCAGCAGTTTGACCAACATCCAGCAACGTCGATGCAAGAGTTAGAGTTGTCTAAAGAAGCGCTTGCTGAAGCGTTTGCCAATCTTGATGAAAAAGTAAAGATAGCGTTGACCACAGCAGCGACTCGGGTACAGACATTCCATGAGCGCCAAGTACAAGAAACATGGCAGTATGAGGATGAGCTAGGCAACCGATTGGGTCAAAAAGTCACACCACTTGATCGCGTTGGGATTTATGTACCAGGCGGTCTGGCTTCTTATCCATCGTCAGTATTGATGAACGCCATTCCTGCTAAGGTAGCTGGCGTCACTGAAGTTATCATGGTTGTACCAGCGCCTAAAGGCGTGCTCAATCCTTTAGTATTGGCAGCGGCTCATTTGGCCCAAGTCGATCGCGTCTTTACTATCGGTGGCGCTCAAGCTGTAGCTGCTTTAGCTTACGGCACTGAAACCATCCCAGCCGTGGACAAAATTACAGGACCAGGCAACAAATATGTCGCCGCAGCCAAACGCGCGGTATTTGGTCAAGTTGGTATTGATATGATTGCTGGACCTTCAGAAGTATTGGTATATGCAGAAGGCGAAGCACAAGATAGAGCGAACTGGCTAGCGATGGATCTATTGTCACAAGCTGAGCATGACCGTATTGCACAAGCTATCTTTGTGACGACTAGTGAAGAGCAGCTCAACGAAGTAGCACTTGAGATAGAAAAAGCTCTAGCTGAACTGCCAAAAGCAGATATCGCGCGTGACTCATTGCAGAACCGCGGCGCACTGATTTTGGTAAAGGATCGTAGCGAAGGTATGGCACTTATCAATCGTATTGCTCCTGAGCATTTAGAGTTATCTGTTGATAATCCTGACGCACTATTGAATGATATTCGTCATGCCGGCGCTATCTTTATGGGTCGTCATACGCCTGAAGCTATTGGGGATTACTGCGCAGGACCAAATCATGTACTGCCAACATCAGGTACGGCGCGCTTTTCTTCGCCGTTAGGTGTTTACGATTTTCAAAAGAAATCCTCTATTATCTATTGCAGTGAATCCGGCAGCAAGCCTCTGGCTGAGACAGCTGATATTTTAGCGCAGCGTGAGGACTTAGAAGCCCATGCGCGTTCAGCTCGTTATCGTTATCAGTAATTGATTTTGAATTTTTAGCTTTTACTTTTGATATTTATTTTTAATAGTCTTTGTGGCTAATAGTAGGATAATTTATGAGTGAGTCAAAGATAGACACCAGACTATGGTCGTCTAAAGCGCGCAACTTGTCACCTTATGTTCCAGGTGAGCAGCCGCAACACGACAATCTATGCAAACTAAATACCAATGAAAACCCATTTCCACCCTCGCCAAAAGTAGGGGAGGCTATTGCCAAGGTTTTGGAACAGCAGGCTGATGAGTTACGTTTGTATCCTGCTCCTGAATCTAATGACTTGCGTGCTGCATTGGCACAGTCATACAACCTTGATATCAATCAAGTATTCGTTGGTAATGGTTCGGATGAAGTCTTGGCGTTAGTATTTGCGAGTTTCTTTCTAAAAGAGCGTCCGCTGCTATCACCTGATATTGGTTACAGTTTTTATCCTGTATATGCGCAGACGTTTGGAGTAGAGCTCGTACAGATTCCTCTAGAAGAAGACTTTAGCATTGACCCTGATGCTTATCGTCAGCCTTGTAGCGGTATTATCATCGCCAACCCTAATGCGCCAACGGGCTTGCTATTATCACTTGCTGATATTCGCAAACTTGCGAGTGAGCATTCTAATGCGGTCATTGTTATTGATGAAGCGTATATCGATTTTGCTCAGATAGACGAGAGCAATGCAGATGCTTCAGTCTCAGCAGTTAGCCTAATCAATGAATGTGATAACGTCATCGTGACCCAAACCTTTTCAAAATCACGCTCGCTTGCTGGATTGCGGGTTGGTATGGCCTTTGGCAATGCATCATTGATTGAAGCACTAACACGGATGAAA
Source organism: Psychrobacter sp. 4Bb (assembly GCF_002836735.1). Classification (GTDB taxonomy): domain Bacteria; phylum Pseudomonadota; class Gammaproteobacteria; order Pseudomonadales; family Moraxellaceae; genus Psychrobacter. Next base: position 40,298 of record NZ_PJAS01000064.1, read on the forward strand.
AATAGCTTTAATAGCTATCCGCTGGATAAGTTGGCTCAAGCTGGGGCGACTGCGAGTGTGTTAGACACTGATTACTTTGAGCAGACCCGTCAGCAAGTCATTGATTTACGTATGTCGCTAACAGCAGAGTTGACGACATTGGGCTATAAGGTCCTACCGTCGCATGCCAACTTCGTATTTGCTCGTCCAAAAGATGGCGATGCAAGTGCTGTCGCGAGTGCGTTACGCGAGCAGGGCATTATCGTTCGCCATTTTGATAAGCCGCGTATTGTAGAGTACTTGCGTATTACTATCGGTACAGCAGAGCAGAACAACCGTTTGATTAATGCGCTAAAAGCCTTGCAAGTCGATGCTAGCGTTGCTGCTGAATAATATTAGATTGATAGCTTAATATAGGATATTGGTAGGTAAGTCTCTTTACTCATCACGTAAAACACTATCGCTAAGTCTTAAAAAAAGCCTGCTAACGTTATGTTGGCAGGCTTTTTAATTTCAAATTAGTGATGACATTTAACTTTGTAAGGCTACATATTTTGAGCCAGTACTGATAATAAGTTACCTACTTTATCTAAGCATTCTTGGTATTCAGCATCACAATCAGACGCGACCGTAATACCGCCACCTGCCCACAGGTTGATGTGCCTTTCTTTATTAAGGCTGTCATTTGACGAAGTATTGGCTTGCAATGTACGAATGAGTACATTCCATTGACCACTACCATCAAAGTTCATATAACCCATAGTGCCACAATAAGCACCGCGTGGCGTAGATTCCAGTTCAGCGATGATCTCGACAGCGCGTTTTTTTGGTGTGCCAGTGATAGAGCCTGCAGGTAGACTACCAAATAATACCGCTAACGGATGAGTATCAGCTTTTAGCTCAGCGGTGATAGTACTGACCATATGATGCACATTGCTAAAGCTCTCAATTGCAAATAACTGTGGTACTTTCACACTACCAATTTTGGCGTATTTACCTAAATCATTACGCAGTAAATCTACAATCATGACATTTTCGGCACGGTCTTTTTCGCTATTGACCAGTTGCTGCTTATACATTTCATCTTGCTCGTTAGTATTACCTCGTGGCATGGTTCCCTTGATAGGCTTGGTGCGAATAGAGTGTTTGCCAGTGTCGATTTCTCTAGTGAATGTGAAAAACAACTCAGGTGAGCAGCTTAACAATTCAAAATGATTGATGTCTGAGTTAAAGCTGTTGCTTCTATTTAGGTAATCACCATCATTGATATCAACGCTCACATATCCTGCAAAAGGCGCTTTTGTATTGCGATATAGCGCAGGCAAATAGTCAATAAGTGAATAGGCTGATTGAACATCGTTATTTTTACACGCTAAACTGCCAGACCATTTCTGTGTCAGGTTTATCTGATAGCAGTCACCTTGCTGTAGATAGTCTTGTGTGCGATTAAATGCTTGTTGATAATCAAGCTTACTCCATCGCGGACTTAAAACGAGGGGAGTGATGTTTGATGCATCTTTAAACTGTGGTTGATTAAGATATTTATCAGACAGTTTTCGATCCAGTTCGTCTAGGTAATAGGTAAGATTGGTTACGAGACTATCGTTTGTCTTATGATGGATACTCTCAGAAGCATCATCGTTAGTTAGATGACTCTTTAACGTCCAACCTGTATCAGCATGTGCCGTAGGTGTTAGATAAATATCATAATGTGCCAACGAAGCAGACGGCTGCATTGCCAATTCAATCCTATCGGCAGGGCTTAGTTCGAGAGCTGCAATATCATAACCAATAAAACCGATTAGCCCATGATGATAACTGGGTTTCGAGCTTTCTTCGTTATTGATATATGAGGTGTCGTGATTAACTTCTTGAGAGTTACTATAAGCGATTAGCTCTTCTTGCCACTCTAGATAACTCATATAAGCTGTCGTGCTAGCATCACTATTATCAGCGCTATTTACATCAGTATCGCGGCGCACGTCAGTACTGCGACAACTCTTAATCACCTTGTAAATATTGGGTAAATCACTAGAGGACTGCTCATCTTTGGGATAGACAGACCAGCTGACTTTTGGGAGTAAACCGATCACGGGTCGACCATCATTATTAAGCCAAACAAGTTGCCAGTTTGCTTTAATGTCTTGGTCGAGCAAGTGACGCTGTAGCTGCGGCATCAGCTCTGCAGCAGACAAATCACCAAAACGCCAGCTAGGTTTGCTAGCTGGCGATGGCGCAGAATCTGTCTGCTCAGTTGTATTATGATTTGATACAAGCATGGATTAAGCGTCAAACTTTTTGATAATTAGCGTAGCGTTAGTACCACCAAAGCCAAAGCTATTACTCATCAACGTTTCAAGATTTGCTTCACGCATTTCGGTGACGATATCGAAACCTTCAGCAGCAGGATCTAAGTTATCAACATTGATACTTGGAGCGATAAAGCCGTCCTGTAGCATTAGCAGACAATAAATCAGCTCTTGTGCACCAACAGCGCCCAAGCTATGACCTGTCATTGATTTGGTCGAGCTGATAGCAGGTACTTTACTGACGTCATTATCAAATACTTTAGCAATCGCTTTAAGCTCAGTAATATCGCCCAGTGGTGTACTAGTACCATGACTATTGATGTAATCAACGCTTTCTAGACCTGCTTCGGCTAAGGCTTGTTGCATACAGCGAACTGCACCTTCACCACTTGGCGCAACCATTTCTGCACCATCAGAGCTGGCACCATAGCCAACGATTTCAGCCAAAATATTGGCGCCGCGTGCTTGAGCATGCTCCAGACTCTCTACAACCACCATCGCGCCACCAGCAGCAATCACAAAACCGTCACGGTCTTTGTCATAGGCTCTTGAGGCAAGTTTTGGTGTGTCGTTATACTGAGTACTAACTGCGCCCATGGCATCAAACATACAAGACTGCGTCCAATGCTCAGCTTCACTACCACCAGCCAATATTACATCGGCTTTACCCAATTGGATAAGCTCAGCAGCATGACCGATACAGTGTGTTGAAGTCGCGCAAGCAGAGGCGAGCGAGTAGGAGACGCCTTGTATTTTTAGACCGGTTGCTAAAGCGGCTGATACCGAGCTGCCCATTGTCTTTGGTACTGCCATTGCGCCGACACCGCGTAGACCTTTTTCGCGCATAGCATCGATAGCATTGACGATATTTTCTGTTGATGCACCGCCTGAACTTGCCACTACACCCACTCGTGGGTTGTTATTGATGGTATCAAGTGACAGGCCAGAGTGCTCAATCGCATTTAGCGCACTAACATAAGCGTATAGGCTAGCGTCACTAAAGAACCGTTTCAGCTTACGATCGATACCACTGGTATCCAGTTCTGATTGATTGATACTACCGCTCACGTGTGATTTAAACTCGTGCTCAGCATAAGAATCGTTAAATGTGATGCCAGACTGACCTTCTTTGAGGGCAGTGGTGACAGTATCTAAATCATGTCCAATACAAGAGACAATCCCTGCTCCAGTAATAACGACGCGGCGCATATGCTATTCCTTATAAGTAACGACTTGCTAGCAGTTGGTTGCAATAATCGTGGTAAATCTATATATGATGTTTAACTATGAGTTAATTCGAGCATTATAATGAAAAAATAGTCTATGTAGATAACGATAGCATGAATTTAGGTAACGAAATTCTGTTAGCGGTCTATCAGAGGCAATATAAATTCAGTGTACAATTATGCTCTCAGTTATGGCACATGATAACGTATCAAGCACTGGAAATCTTTGGACAAGTGTAAAATAACGACAAAATAACACTTATGACTGAGTTTTGAGTAAAGAGATGAGAAGTAAGACTAGCTACTGACTATGGACAGAATTATACTTTAGATACAAAATTTGTGATTCTAATAACATTGTTCGCACTGACACTAGTTACGATAACTGGCTAAAATAATAGATTCATTATTATCAATAATTAACTATCATATTAAAATACAACTATATTAAAAACCACTTCATCATATTAAGGACATCACGATGGCAAAGCGTAGTATTCTTTCTAAAAGCATCAATACCATTGGCTCTTTTACTCGAAACAATCTAGAGCGTGTAGGGGCTATGATTGATAGCGTAAACGCTAAAACGGGCAAACCGCGTCAATATAAAGCTGTAGACCTAGGCGATGAAGACTACCAACAAGACTTGTTTCGTGAGCAAACGTTGAAGGCGACGCAGCAACTTTTAGGACCACGTTTTGCTACTTATGGTAAATATGCCAAGAAAGTCGTGCCGAATAGTTTTTTCCAGTCGACAGTTGACGGCGCATTTGCCCAAGTGGCCAACCTCGCTGCCAACTGGAGTCAACTAGACTTACCTAATGAACATCGTTTTGCCAATATTGCTACTTTAGATGACGAAGAGCGTTATGCGCTAGCTACTGATATCGCTAATCAAAACCGCGCGCTTGCAATGATGGGTGGTTTGACAGGTTTGGCAGGTCTACCAGGTTTGCTAGCTGATACATTGTGGCTATTATTGGTTTCATTACGTACAGTTTATCAGATTGCTGCTGTATATAATAAGCCGCTGACAGGTAAGCAAGGCGTCAAGATGGCGTACGAACTACTATCAAACGCTGACTTGAGCAAAATGCAAGAAAAACAAGCGCTACTAGCTGGTCTAGGTATTGGCAAAGGTTTGCTCGATAATGCTCAGAGCAACGGACTACATAGTGAACTTAAAAATCTCGGTCTGAAAAATAAAAATGTAAATTTCTATGCTGCGCAAATAGACAAAGTCGCAAGCCAAGTAGGTGTAGATTTAGATCAGATCAATTTATCATGGGTTCGTCGTTTTATTCCTGTCACCGCAGTAGCGATCGGCATGCACTATAACAGCCAATTGATCGACGAAGTTATTGGCGTTGCTCAAGCGACCTTTGCACCAGAAGCAAAATTGGCTAATCGTGCTATTACTGATGACAGCAGTAGTGAGGCTAAAGTAGAAAAGGCTGATACTGATGAGGCGAAAAAAGACACAGAGCGCAAAGAAAAAAGCAATGATTCAGAAAAAGTCACTGATAAAGGAAAAGAAGAAACTAGCAGTGAGAAAAACTCAGACAAGCAAACGTCTGGTAAAAAAGCCAAGTAATAGACATATTATTTGCTAGTTGGGCTATATATTTATAAGCACGATGGTATTTATCTTGGTTTGATTGAGCAATACGACTTGAAAATTAGGATAAATACCACCACTTAGTTACTATCAAGTACCATTTCAATGTTAAACATCTTTTCTTAATGATGCTTGAGCTCGCTTTGTTTGCTTTATTTATTACGCTATTTTTCGGCGAAAAATCTATAAAGTGATACAATGAGAGGCTGAATGCATATCTATCAAATGTTGTAAAGCGAAACCATTCATAAGTGGTTGAAATAGCAGCAACAACTCTTTATAATACACTGTCCTAAAAATGGGTGCCCCCGAAATCTGCAATTATTGTCAGATAGATGGTGCATTGGCCCATTTTTTTGTTTTATACCAAACGGGAGAAGGATGCCTTATGGCAACAACTAACCAATTGATTCGTAAAGGTCGCAAAACCATCAAGGAAAAGTCAAAAGTTCCTGCGTTGGAAGCGTGCCCACAGCGTCGCGGTGTATGTACTCGTGTATATACTACCACGCCAAAAAAACCTAACTCTGCCATGCGTAAAGTATGTCGTGTACGTTTGACTTCAGGCTATGAAGTATCAAGCTACATCGGCGGCGAAGGTCATAACCTACAAGAGCACAGTGTTGTTCTAATCCGTGGTGGTCGTGTAAAAGATCTACCAGGTGTACGTTATCACACTGTTCGCGGTGCATTAGATTGCGCAGGCGTTAAAGACCGTAAGCAAGGTCGCTCTAAGTACGGTGCTAAGAAGCCTAAAGTTTAATAACTAAACGTTATTAGACAAGCTTTTTGCACTACCCAATAACTGTGCATGGGTTTGGTGTCAGTAGTAGTATCGCTTTTATATAAATATATATCTGTGATTTGCTCTTAAAACATACCACCATGCAGTAAGGCTAACTGATAACTCACTGCCATATCCTAATGATAAGTAGTCGATGTTGTGAATGTTAGACACTCCTGAAGATAAGGAAATTTATTATGCCAAGACGTCGCGTCGTTGCTGCCCGTGAGATCCTACCGGATCCTAAGTTTGGTAGCCAAACTGTTGCAAAATTCATCAACCATGTAATGAGTGATGGTAAAAAATCTACTGCTGAGCGTATCGTTTACGGTGCACTTGAGACAGTAAGTGAGAAGCGTAAAGTTGAAGATCCAGTATCTTTCTTCGAAGAAGTGCTAGAAAATGTACGCCCAATGGTAGAAGTAAAAGCTCGCCGCGTCGGTGGTGCAACCTATCAAGTACCAATGGAAGTACGCCCCTCCCGTCGTACTGCATTGGCTATGCGTTGGTTAGCTGAAGCTGCTGCTAAGCGTTCTGAAAAATCAATGGCTTTGCGTTTAGCTGGCGAATTGAATGATGCTGCTGATGGCAAAGGCGCTGCTATGAAAAAGCGTGACGAAGTTCACCGCATGGCAGATGCTAACAAAGCATTCTCTCATTACCGTTTCTAAGCTACTTTTTAATAGTAGCTTGAGATTAGAGGCTCATGCCATTTAATCTTACATTGTTGTTTATTCTATTGATTGCCGCCATCATCATTCGGTCATATATAAATGTTATTTATTGATGACTGAGGTGGCGGACATCTATCCAGATGTCTCTCTTAACAAATACAGTTTTTGCTGGAGAGCATCCCAAATTTGATGCCGCACTATTCTTAGTATTTGCTCTTTTTTTGTCCGTATTAGGCTCAATAATCAGTAAGTAATATTACGAAGCTGAACGCTTTGTCATAGAGTATGAGGTAGAGACACAATACATTATTATATACACGACTTTTCCTAGGAAAACACTATGGCTCGTAAAACTCCCCTAAAACGCTATCGCAATATTGGTATCTCAGCGCACATCGATGCTGGTAAGACAACCACTACAGAGCGTGTTTTATTCTATACCGGTGTTAGCCACAAAATTGGCGAAGTACATGATGGCGCAGCCACTATGGACTGGATGGAGCAAGAACAAGAGCGTGGTATTACTATTACCTCAGCGGCAACAACTTGTTTTTGGTCAGGTATGGCTAAACAGTTTGACGAACACCGTATCAACATCATCGATACCCCAGGTCACGTTGACTTCACGATCGAAGTTGAACGTTCTATGCGTGTACTTGATGGCGCTTGCATGGTTTACTGTGCAGTAGGCGGCGTTCAGCCACAGTCTGAGACCGTATGGCGTCAGGCGAACAAATATAAAGTACCACGTCTTGCATTTGTAAACAAAATGGATCGTGTTGGTGCTGATTTCTATCGTGTTATCGAACAGATCAAAACTCGCTTAGGCGGTAACCCTGTACCATTGGTTATTCCAATCGGTAAAGAAGATGACTTCGAAGGCGTTGTTGATCTAGTGACCATGAAAGCTATCTATTGGGACGAAGCGTCTCAAGGTATGCAGTATGATGAGCGCGAAATCCCAACTGAACTACAAGAAAAAGCAGCAGAATACCGCGAGCATCTTGTAGAAAACGCTGCTGAAGCAAACGAAGAGTTGATGAACGAATACCTAGAAAACGGTGAATTGACTGTAGAACAAATTCACGGTGCTATTCGTCAGTTAACCATCGATAACGAAATCATCCCGCTTCTTTGTGGTACTGCCTTTAAGAACAAAGGTGTACAGAAGATGCTAGATGCCGTTATTCAGTATCTACCTGCACCAATTGACGTACCTGCTATTAAAGGTATTCTTGATGACAAAGACGAAAGCGAAGGCAGCCGTGAAGCATCAGATGAAGCACCTTTCTCAGCACTAGCGTTCAAAATCATGAATGACAAATTCGTTGGTAACTTAACCTTCGTACGTGTTTATTCCGGTGTAATGAAGCAGGGTAGCAGTGTTTATAACCCAGTTAAGATGAAGCGTGAGCGTGTTGGCCGTATCGTACAGATGATGGCAAACTCTCAAGAAGAGCTTGCAGAGATTCGTACTGGTGATATCGCAGCTCTAGTCGGCATGAAAGATGTGACTACTGGTGATACGCTATGTGATGAAGACAACGTGATCACTCTTGAGCGTATGGAATTCCCAGATCCAGTTATCTCTCTAGCTGTTGAGCCAAAAACTAAGGCTGACCAAGAAAAAATGTCAATCGCTCTTGGCCGTTTGGCTAAAGAAGATCCATCGTTCCGTGTACACACTGACGAAGAATCTGGTCAGACAATCATCAGTGGTATGGGTGAGCTACATCTAGAGATTCTAGTTGACCGTATGAAGCGTGAATTCAACGTTGAAGCAAACATCGGTGCGCCGCAGGTTGCTTATCGTGAAACGATCCGTAACACGGTTGAACAAGAAGGCAAATTCGTACGTCAGACTGGTGGTCGTGGTAAGTTCGGTCATGTTTGGTTACGTCTTGAGCCACTTGATCCAGCTGGCGATACTGAATACGAATTCGCTGAAGAAGTTGTTGGTGGTACAGTACCAAAAGAATTCCACGGTGCTGTTGATAAAGGTATTCAAGAGCGCATGAAAAACGGCGTACTTGCAGGCTACCCAGTAGTTGGCGTAAAAGCGACCTTGTATGATGGTTCTTATCATGACGTTGACTCTGATGAATTGTCATTTAAGATGGCTGGTTCTATGGCCTTCAGAAAAGGTTTCTTAGCAGCTGACCCAGCGCTACTTGAGCCAGTAATGAAAGTAGAAGTTGAAACACCTGAAGACTACATGGGCGACATCATGGGCGATCTTAACCGTCGTCGTGGTTTGGTACAGGGTATGGAAGATCTACCTGGCGGTACTAAACAGATTCGTGCTGAAGTACCATTAGCGGAAATGTTTGGTTATGCCACTCAAATGCGCTCTATGTCACAAGGCCGTGCAACTTACTCAATGGAATTCCAAAAGTACGCTGAAATTCCAAAATCAGTTGCTGCTGAAATCATCTCTAAGTTCAACTCTAAAGATGATGACGAGTAAATAAAACTTACTGAAAGTGACAATATAGAGTATGTCTGTGTATTGTCACCGAAGAATACGCCAATAACTTGTTAAAAGACTTGTTATTGGCCGCGATTTTCTTATAATATCTGCACATTAGTATGTGCAACCTTTTAACAATTATCTTAATGTGGTCAAAATCGTCTTAATAATCATATTTATATGAGTTAAGTCTTGAACC
>NZ_PJAS01000065.1 GCF_002836735.1 Psychrobacter sp. 4Bb
ATACTTCATAGTAAAAATAGCATCACCTTTTCTAACTAGCGCATATCCATCATGATAGACGTCCTGTATCAAAGACAGCATAATAAACTGCCTACTACTAGGTAAATTGCCGCTATTGGATATCAATTTGAGCTACTAAAAGGAATACTTTAGCCGCTCATATTCGTTATAATCCGCTCACCAATCAAAAACCACCAATCGTTAATGAGGAAACCACTATGGTGAAGTGTCACTTATCGACCATTATGGGCGAAAGACGCCTTAAAATTGCCGATGTCGCAAGAGATACTGGTATCAATCGTGGCACCATTACTCGCATGTATCATGAAGAAGCCACCCGAGTTGATCTAGATGTCATCGAGTCTTTATGCACGTATCTTAGAATCAATGTTGGTGATTTATATGAAATTATAAATGAGGACAGCAGTGAAACGCCTGAGTGAACACCCTCGCTCATAAGACATTATCACCTTTAGACGCATAAAAAGACCTTTAGAAGGTCATTTTCTCTTGCAATAGATTAAAATATAGGTATAATTTGACCTGTAGTAGGTCATTTTATCCATTATTTACATACAATAATCTATAGGAGAATATCTATGAACACTAATTTATCGCGGCTCAACAGCTGCACATGGTTTAGTGAACAGACTAAAGCTTTAGCCTCTCAGCTGTTATTCAGCTTACAAATACAGCAGGGCGTACAACTGGCATCATTACTTGGTGTTGACGCTATCCTTTATAATGATGAAGCGATTTATGTCTGGGTGCAACGACAGCTAGATGACGGTCTTATGATTGATGATTATACGTTAAGCACCCTTGAAACCGCCTTTATAGAGTTGGTCACAGCTCATACTGACCAAGCAGCCTAGTCACTTTAGCTTATATTTACAGACTTCTTGTTTAACAAGAAACAATAACCCTTAAAGCCAGATAAAGTGTCATTATCTGGCTTTTTAATATAGACAAAGATAACGACAATCAAACAAGCCTTTTTTCAGTCTTATATGTTTTAGAAGACGCACTTTTGGGCAATATAGCTCACTATTACCATACGTCTTTACTCAGTCGGCTCTGCACGCGGCACCCCAGCTATTTTATAATAAACAAAGCCTCTCTCATCTCTCAAAACACTCTTACTGTCTGCTCTAACGCACCAGCTGATTGCATCAGGCTGCTCTTTATTAACATCACAAGCCAAAATAAACTGCGCACTTTGAGCATTATTAAAGGCCTGTTTCCAACCCGTTTCAAGCTCATCGATGCCGCGCTGTAGCTCTGCTTGCTGGTATTTCATCTCTGCAATCTCATCAAAGCTTGGCACATACCAAAATACCAGGGCCACCAAACTTATTATCACAGCCATCGTACCCGCTGCGACAGCGGCTGCAATCCTTTTAATACTCATAGTCTCAATGGACTTATGAATTTTGTCCAAGTCTTTACTAGCTCTAGCCTCGACCTGCTCAATCCGCGTTTTGGTGGTGGTCTCAAAGGTCTCAATATCTTCAATAATCTGCTTATGACCAGCTTGGTACTGATTGGTGAATAGGGCTAGATTGTCAGCGCTTGCGCTAAGTTTATCAGCCACCGCTTGCATGGTACTGATTTGTACCTCTATGCTGTCGTTTTTAGCAGTAACGATCGACTCTACAGCCGTATCAATCTGCTGTTTCATATCGGTGATGATGCCTGCTATTTTGTCATCATAACGACGCGGCATCTCATTGTCAGTAAAAGCAGTCACTGCCGCTTGTAGCTGCTTTAACACGAGTTCTTGATACTGACTCAATGCCTGCGAAGTCGTGCTTGCGCTACTACCTAATTCTTCAATGGCAGAAGACACCTCATTCACCTTGCTATCAATACCGCTAAGCGAACGCTCAAGCCGCCTCGCTACCGCATCATCGGCTCGCTTAATCAGCTCACGCAAGGCCCCAATGACCGGAGTCAATGAAGTCACTAGGTTAACAATTTGATCGTGTATGTCTTGCTCATTGCTATTGTCTTTATTCATGGGGTACTCATTATTATAATGCCGCCTAAAATGGGCGTGGTGAGGAGTAGCGGCGTGTTTGTGCTTGTTCATGCGCTTGGATGGCGTTCTTCGTTTTTTGCAGGTGATCTGTCACAGTTTGTGTGAGCGTTGCCCCATCTATGGTGATAGCAGGAACGTGCTCAAAGCGCTCATTGATTTTCGTTAACACCTCGACCTTATCTTGATTGTCAGGCAAGCGCTCAAGCTGTTGCCATAGCGTCGTTGCTGTCTTCTGCACCTGCGTTGCAATTTTTTTGGCATCGGTGTCTCGTAAACTTTTTTGTAGTGTCGTAAAGCTGTCAGTGTGTTTTAGAGTAGTGAATATAAATGCTTGTGCGGCAACCGCCTCAGCCGCGTTGATCACTTCGATCGGTGCATCAACGGCCTTAAAATCAAGGGTATTAACGCGGTTACGCACCCGTACCACTAAATTGTCAAATCGATCTCGATATGCTTTGGTCTCATTGATTCGCTGACGCTTAAGAGATGCCTGCTGCCGCCTCTGTTTTAAGGTTTCTCGCCGCCTGATCAAAGCCTCCTCTCGTGCGCGCTCAGCCTCTTTCTTAAGCTTTGCTTGCTCATGCGCTTTGTTGAGCTGATATTGCAGCGCCATAGTACGGCTGCGCCAGTCCTCAAGCCGATCTGCATTCAACTGAGTAGTCTTGGTACTTATGATTTCATCGTATAAATCATCATCTTGCACGATCACCGCCTCACTTTGATCCAGTAAGGCGATACGCTGCTCATAAAACGGTGATAAGCGCTGATAAGTCTTTTTACTGGTATTAATTTGCTGCTTTAACTGTTTGATGTCTTCATTATTGGTGGTCTTAAACGCTTTAACATCAGCGGCCAATGCCGTCAAACGAGTATCAGCATCCGCGTTTATCTCTACCGCTTTTAACGTACTGAGCACCTCACGCTCTTTTTGAAGATATTTAAAGCGCTCAACATCCAGATCTGCAAATGCGGCAAACTTATGATAAGTGTCCATGTTATTGGTGACGTCTATATCTTGTAGATCCGAAAACGCTTGATCCCACTGTAAGGATAAGTCGGATTTTTCAATATCAATCTCATCAAGAGCTTTAAAGCCAGTCGCCAGTTTATTCAGCTTTGCGGCAAAGGGTTTTAGCGTGGCCTTCAACCCTTTGTAGTCAGCAATGACTTCATTATTAAGCGGGATCAGCTTTTTTAAAACCGTTTTATTGTTCAGCACCGTTTTATCAATCTGTGACAGCTGCTCTTCAAGACGGCTAACAGCGCGGCCTGTTTGTAGGGTATCATCTTGTCTAAACTCCTCAACCAACGCTAAAGCCGCCTTTAGTGCCTCACTTTGCTCTTTTGTGCTTATCTGCCTAGCAAGCTCAATCATTTTTTGGCGGGGGTCACTAAAATCCTGTCCCACCTCCTCGGTGAACCGCTGGGTACTCTTAATGTTTTTATCAATGGTAATAATCTGTTTAGACTGGTGCGCTAACTCTTCATGCAGCGCATCAATGGTTGAAAATAAGGCGCTGCGTACCATCTTTTTTTGACTCACAAAGTCGGCTGAGATTGCTAAAAGCTCATCAAGTACGTGATCATTGGCCGCATCACTATGCGTCTGACTGTTACTTTTAGGGATAGCGGGTTCAAGTTCAGCGGCAGGATCTACAAAGCGGATATTACTGAGCTCAATTCGCGCAAAGGGTTTACGCTTTTTATAATGTATTGTGACGCCGTTAACCTCTTGTTCATTGCTTTCTAGGTCAATACGTCCCTTGTCGTCGTACTCAATTACTAAACCATTTTTTTCAATGTAAGCATTGATCTCATCAATCGTCTCGTTGTACTCGTGAATCACTGAACGATTGCCTTTGAGAATATCCTTATATAGTGATTTACCCAGTTTCATTTTTGGTAAACGATTGATGCCCAGCTCACGGTAGGATTTCTCACTAATGGTTTTATTCTTAGGCAGTAGCTCATTGGCCATATCCGCCCAAAGGGTGCGTTGATATTTAAGCTCATCGCCGCGTCCGTTTAACCCCTTAGATAACCGCTCCTCCGTTGACCACTGCAACCAATTCTTGCGTGCTGATAAAGCATAACCCTCAACATCCGCTACTATCTCACGGCTTGAGAGTAAAATATGGGCATGAAAGTTACGACTGGTCAGCTCAACCACTTCAACCTCCCCCACATGTTTCTCGTGACTGTGGGGCCGATGAATGGCCACATCGACAAGCACGTTATAGCGATCAGATAAGGTTTGAGCGTAGCGCTCGACCAGAACTATACGCTGATCCGCGGTGATCCCATCAGGAAACATCACATCAATCTCAGTACCCAATTGCGCGTTTTTACGAGTCTCAATGCGTTCAATATCATTCCAGAAACCCTCACGTGTCACTGCTAGATCCCCAGCAATAGTTGGCGTTAACAACGCCGTATGCACCACATTTTTCTCAACAACTTGCGTGTATTTAGTACCATCACTGTCCACTAAATTTAAGATTTTGTCTTTAGCTTTACTGGTGTAATCGTGGACGACTCCTGACTGTTCATCAACCAGTTTTGAGCCAGAATTATAAGCCGACTTTGCCACCACGCTATGATTTTTCGCCTTACTAACAGCGCTAACCGATAGATGAAATCCTTTATTATTCATAGCAAAAAAACCCAATATTGAGAGATGATTTTTTGGGGGTTGTAGGGGGTTCGCCCCCTGCCGAACGACGGAGTTTATGTAAAAAAACAGTACCCCTTGTGGGTCTTTTTTACATAAACTCCTAAGTTCGCTCTTAACAGAGGGTTAAAATACTACTGCGCCCACGAAAAGATGTGGTCTTGTGTATTTTACTACCTTGCATACCTATGTATGTACTGCTAGGATCAACTCTATCATAGTTGGCTAAAAAAAGGATGAGGTAATGTCAGTAATATCAGATGATTTATTCGCAAATAAGATTAAGCAATTACAGGCTCTTAAAAAAGAGATTGATCAGGACAGGCTTGAAGCACATAAAATATTGGGGGAGTGGTTGGCCAACGCATTAGACGATGATGATAATCATGAACTGCAAGCTATTTTTTTAGACGCACACGATAATGAAAAATATGCTCGTTTGAAAAAGCACCGTGAATTTTTGAAAGCAATTGCCAATAAAATACAAAGTAAAGCTGAGGTGGTACCAAGCAGCTTTACACCACCTAAAAACAGTCAGGACAGTGACCACGGTTCATTGCTTGATATTTATTCATCATCACAGTAGCTACTCGAAATCGCCTAATTGAAGGTACAGCTGGATCGTCTACTAATTAGCGAAAGGTTAGGAGACGGTTATCGGCTGTTTTAAGCGTTTTAGAATAGCTTTAGCTACCATCGTATCGGACAGAGCGTAAAACGTATATAAGAGTGGTTTCTAGGCTTTTTAGCAACGGTTTGATAAGTGTTTACAGATGTGTCGATAATGGCTACTGAAAATGAAGACAAACTATCTACAAAAAATGAGACTGATATTGAGAATGTGAAAACAGGGTTGTCCAGAATGACAGACGAAGATATTCAAAATATCTTTGACCATGCTTTTGAAGATCTTCAAAGATCTAAGCTTGATCCGAACCATGCGAACGTGGAATAACATTAAGTAAGTGGACAATTGCATTCTGAGCTACTGATCAGTTTTACAAGTGATTGGTCGATCAAATTATCATCTTAAATCCGTCGGTTTTTTGGTTTTTTCCTTATTATTTAAAATAAAAATATATTTTTTACTTTTAAAAACTTTTAAAGACTTTTAGACAGTCTGTAAGCTTTGCTATTAAAGGGTTACGCACTCTATTATGCTACTTTTATCCCGCATTATGCTACTTTTATCCCGCATTATGCTACTTTTATCCCGTTTAAATGCTACTTTTATCCCGCATTATGCTAGTATCTTAAAGTAACTAGCATAATGAGGTTGTCATAATGAATGATGTCGAGCTATACGAAAAAAAATATCCTGAAAAATGGATTGTTATGCAGAATAAAATTACTCAAGCTTTTAGAGAGATGTCTATTGATGAGAAGCGCATCATTATTCTAGCGAGCCCATTGGTTAGGGTTAATAATGCTACTGAAAAAACACCGATAGAGGTTGCGTCTTCTGAATTTGCTAAGCTTAGCGGAATAGATAGAAACTCGGCTTATAAGCAAATGAAATCAGCTAGCAAAAAATTAATGAAGCGTACATTCATTTATGAGGATAAGGATGGTGATGATACAGAGGTTCAATGGCTAATCAGGTCGAAATATGCAGATGGCTATATATCGATGCATTTTACAGATGAGGTAATATACTTACTTCAGGTTTTTGATAAGCTCAACCCTTACACTAAATATTTAAAAGAAGATATCTTAAACCTCAAATTGACTTACTCGTTAGACCTTTACCATCTAGCAAAAAAGTCTGAGGGGAAGGGTGGTTTTTCTATGACTTTAGATCAATATAGGCAAGAACTTGGCACGCCTAAGTCGTATGAGCGCATCAACAATTTGAAAGAGAATGCAGTTGATGGACCCATAAAAGAAATTAATCAGAAAACCGACATCAAAATCACCTATGAAAACATCAAACGTGGACGCACAGTTACAGGTTTGACATTCACCGTCAAGGCCAAGCCAACTAAGAAAAAAGGACAGGAGGGCCTAAATCAGAATAATGAGGATAGAGATATCCCACCTCTAACCGTTAAGCAAATTGATCGTTTTGCCCCTTTGTTGGCTAACTACTCACCGTTTGGTAGTTACGCACCATCAGGTAAAAGCACTCAAGAAGTTATTAGTTGGTTACACACTCAATTAAGAGATGAGGCTTTTTTAAAGACCCACAAAAAGCACTTACTGGCGATAGGCTATACGTTCCCTAAGCAGAAATCATAATATGAAAAAAGCATGCTTAGTAGTTTTGGCATTACAAATGGTTTATATTGTACGTACATATATAAGCCATTTGTAATGCCATGACGACAACCAATTATAATATCAGGCTCGATCAAGAGCTCAAGGATAGCGCCTTTGCCGTGTTTGAAAGCTATGGATTAACGCCGTCTCAAGCAATCAAATTGTTCTTAACTCAAGTGGCGCAAACCAATACCGTGCCGTTATCCTTTGATTATCAAAAACCCTCTAATCTTAATACGCCGCCACAAACTTCTGCGGGTGATTACGGATTGAGCGGCCAGCGCCATAAATAAATCAGTGTAAAAATAACTGTACAGATATAAGTACAGCTATGGTATATAATATCAGTCATACAAATAAATATGACCAAACACGGAGTAATCGTTATGGATGTTGTGAACTACACTGATTTTAGAAAGGGCCTAGCCAAATATATCGATAAGGTAGATACCGACAAATCGCCGATCGTGATTACTAGACAAAACGCCAAACCTGCGGTACTCATGAGTTTAGAAGAGTTTAATTCATATGAGGAAACGCTTCATCTGCTAAAAAGCCCCACTAATGCCAAGCGCCTCAGACGCTCTATAGCCGATGCTAAGGCGGGTCGTTTAATCGAGCATGACATCAATACGGATGACGCATTATTGACTTGTGATGATGAGGTGGACGCTTGATCTTATCTTGGACACAGGATGCGTGGGAGGACTACGAATACTGGCAAAAAACCAGCAAAGAGAAGGTCAAGCAAATAAGTAAGCTGATTAAAGCCATCAAACGTGACCCATTTGAGGGTATTGGTAAACCTGAACCACTCAAACACGATCTGGCAGGCTATTGGTCGCGTCGCATTGATCAAGAGCATAGACTGGTTTATGAGGTTCAAGATGATGCCATTATCATCGTTCAGTGCCGATATCATTATTAAGTAAACAGTGTTAGTTCACAAAAGTGCTTGATCCTAAGAATCAGGCACTTTTTTATTTTCCATTCTGGCTATGTGTCCTAAAACGAACGAGAAAGCTCTGTAGAGACGTCTAAATATATTGGTTAGTATTTCGACCTAAACATTCGATAACAAACCTTATGTGGTCATACGACGCCATATAATTGCTAATAATGACTATACCTCTGATCACGTTACCACAGATTGACTTCCTCCCCGACCTAAAGGAACGGGGATTCCTACTAAAGACGGCCAAGCCCGACCGCGAGAATGTTTTTTGCTCCATTAACATCTCTGTTATGGGTCGTTTTACAAGAACGACAAAACCATGCTCTTATACCAAGACCTTCTCTACCTTTCGGACTGTCTTGGCGAGAGCCGCAACACGAGCAGGTTTGGGTGGTGTACGCTTCATTGACTTCGATATAGTGGCAACCTGCGTTCGCGCATTTATAATCCAGTTGCCGCTTAATCTCAAACCAACCAGCATCATAGACGGATTTGGCCAGTTTGGATGAAGTGAATGAGTTTGATTTGATTTTACCAACAACGATTAAGCTGTTGGCTTTGACAAGCTTTGATGTGAATTTATGAATCAGATCTTGGCGGGTGTTTTTAATCTTGGCATGAATGACCTTAACCCGTTTTTTGTTTTTGGCACGTTGAGCGATGGCCAGTTTTTCTGCGTATTGATGGGTGACTTTGATTTGTAGCTGATCACCCTCACTACTGACTGCGGCATCTTTACAGCCTAAATCAATACCGACTTGGCCCGTACCACAAACTGTTTTTGGAAATTCTTTGACGGTGATACAGGCGTACCAGTGACCTCGTGCATCTTGTACCAGCTCACAAGTATTGATGGTATAGAGCGAGAGGTTATAGCTATCCCACAAATCAATGATCAGCTTTTTGCCTTTAGCGAGGCTTAGCTGAATAGTAGATTTAAGGCTTTTCTTGCCTGACTGACGGGTTGTTAGGTGCTTAATGGCGGTCTTTTTAAACGGAATCCAGCCCAAGCTTCTTCTCTTGGCTTTTGGGTTATTGGTACGCCAGTTGAGTTTGGCTTTTTTAAACTGTTTACGGGATTTAGCGTGAACCTCACTGATCGCTTGCAAGGTTTGACTGTGCAGATTCAGGTATTCACCCGCCCCTTTAGTATAAGCGGCCAAGTCATAGGCTGAAAAGAATTTGCCCGTGCGCTGTAAATGTTTAAAACTTAGCTCATTGACGTAGTTCCAGACAAAGTTGACTGCCCCAGCTAAGATATTGAGCTGAGTGGCGTGTTTGTCTTTGATGCGTAGTTTGAGCGTTTTCATGGAGTAATTATGATCTCAATGCAGTTGGGTATCAAGGGGTTCGCCATACTGGGCGACAACGACTGACGCCTGATATCCACGCCCTAGAAGGACGTGGTTTTACGGCGTTAGATGATAAAATAGACGAATTACCGCCACTAACTGCTAAGCAGCAAGCAGACTCAGAGCATCTAGCCACGCTTAGCGATGACGACATTGATTTATCGGACATTCCAGAAGTCACCGACTGGTCAGGCGCGATCCGTGGCAGTATCAAATCTCAAGCGTTGTCTACGGAAACCAGTGTCATTAGCCCAAGTATCCTTACCAAATTCAAGGACAGAGCTAAGCAAACAGGCGGTAACTATCAAGACATGATCAACGATGCCCTAGAAGAATACCTAACCGATCACTAGGCATTAAATAACAAGCACATGACCTCAAGATTACTTGGGGTTTTTTTACATTCTATATTGTAGTATGTTGTATATTGTAGTATATTATATACAACATACTACAATATACTATTAAGGGATACAAAATCATGGCACTCACGATACAAGATATTCATGCAGCAGCAGACCAATTACAAGAGCAAGGGGTTAAGCCGACACTGGCAGAGGTGCGTAAGGCGCTAGGCGGTGGATCATTCACGACTATCAGTGATGCTATGCAAAGCTGGAAGCGAGAACAGCAAGAAGAGCAAGAGCTACAGCAAGTAGACTTACCTAGTGGTATCACAGAACGCTTGCACACGCTTGGGGCTGATATGTGGCAGACGGCTATTGATATGGCTAATGATAGATTGTCTAAAGAGCGTGAAGCTTTAGAGGTGGTTAAGATCAAGGCACAAGCAGAGATGGACGAAGCGCAAGAAGCGGTTAAGACCTTGGAGGGGGAACAAGCGGATTTACTACAGCAACTGGACGAGGTGACCGGCACTGCGGAAACAGCAACTAAAAGCGCACAGCAAGCCACAGCTGACCATGACGCTACCAAACAGACGCTATTAGATACTAGGCATGAATTAGAGCTTGAACGCACTAAGGCTAAGACCGCGCAATCACAGCTTGCAGAGGTGAGTAATGCATTAGATAAGCAATCTATAGAGCTGACTAGCAGTCTTGGTGAGGTAGCCACGCTTAAAGCCACAGCTGATAGTGATAAGGCAGAGATTGCACGTTTAAAGATTGAACTTAAAAATACTAAGTCAGAGCTAAAGGCAGTCACCACTGAGCGGAATGATATACAAACGGCTACCGCAGAGATCAAAGGAGAGTTAAAGGCAGTCACCGCTGAACGTGACAAGCTATCAGGACTTAATAATCAGCTGACTCAAACTCAGGCTAAGCTTGAAGCCGAGCATAGCGTATTGAATAAACAATATAGCGAGCTATCAAGCCGTCATTTATCAAAGCAGGAACAAGTGACTCTGTTACAAGATCAACTTAAGAAAGCACAAGATGCTCTAATACTTATTCAAAACAAAGATAATACTTTGGATGCTGACTAAATAAAAGTATTCGAGGTTTCAGTTTAATTAGGATTTCAAGATAAAGAACAGTTATAAGTTTGGGAGGTAGTTTACCCAAGGCATAGATCTCGTTCTATTCACACTAAGCTTATGAATCAACCATGACAATATCGACTCACTGAATAAGTGACTGCTGTATAATAACTATTCTAAATTTTTCTCTGGACTCTTATAGTATATAGCCGAGTGGGCTATATACTACTTAAATTAGCCTAAGTGAATTTATGCTGATTTTGGAGCCTTGAGCAGATTTCAAGGAACACTCACCCTAAAGCGATTATGAGTAGATAAAATACTCACAATCGCTTTAGTGCATTCCTTGGATTTGATGTGATTAGTCATGCCGACTTCATCGCCCATCGCGTCATCAAGACCGTATCACTGTATCAAGCTACGGTTGTTAAGATTACGGCTGATAGCACCGCCTAGACACGCTCTTAACCGCTACTGTGCTGTCATACGCTAGCAAGGGCATAAACCCAATATACCGCTACGATATGCACGAGTAACCACTCATTGCGTTGCTCAATATGTCTAGAACCCCCTGTCGAGAGCTTACCCCTGTGTCAAACGCAGTCGTCGCCGAGGCCTGCCACCCATTTGACGGGTAACGGGTACAAAGAGAGCAGCACAAGGATGTAACGAGCGAACAAGCAGTTTTTAAAATGTATAGTGAATAAGGTTGATATGAAAGCAGTTTTTGGATAAAATGACCCTAAACGGGCATTTAATGCTGTTCAAATAACGCAGTCTGTGTGCTTATTTGTTCGTTACAGGGTGCGTCAACACGCTGTAACCGTTATCTATATTTAAAACTAAATGCCTCTGGGAGTCAACTCCCAGAGGCATTTTTTTGTTTAGTCTTTCGATATGACTCTGGTAAATCTTTAGGTGCTATCATAATCAACTTTCTCAAGTACTTCAAATCGCTTTGAGAGTGTCATAATCTCTCAAAAAACCATCTGAACCGCCTCAGGTTTTCGGAGACTAAACAGTCTTAGAGAGTACGACGAACTCGGGGTGGTTTACCCATACGCTTTGAGCTAAGCCACATCTTCATGAGCGTCGTTTCGTAATTTGTCTTGTAATGCTAGCAATCCAAAAATTTCTCAGTTTTGCGCCAGAAATGTGCAGGTAGTGCACAAGCGGTATCATGTGGCATCTTAAACGCGCTTGCCGATAATTCTTGTAATGAGTAATGATATCAGTAGTGTCTATTTCTGACTGATCAAATCATGAAAGGTTAAATACACCCTGATGTTAAGCACAAAAAAACCCAGCAATGATAGTAAGATCACTACTGGGTTGGAGAAAAGCAATAAATATGTTGTGCTGACTTCTCAGGTCTTATTTATCATTCATAGCAAGGTAGATATTACGATCTGATGCGGATGCGTCATCCACATATTTTGAATCACGCCATGTCGTATAAGCATAGACACCACTGTATGGGCTGATACTGTTCTGACGGAAGTCAGAAATCCAATTTGTACCATCGAAAATTTGAATATGGCCATGTGGACGCTTTGATGAGCGATCATAGACAATAACATCACCTACTTGGGTTGGCATATCATTGCTGATTTTGCTGAAACCTGCTTTCTCAAGTGTGCCACGAGTAGCGTACTGATAGGCTGAAGGATTTGGAGTGAACTCATAACCAGCTGATTGTAGTGCTTTACGTACGTAACGGGCACAGTATCCAGAGCTGCTAGATAGAGCCACTCGTGAAGCGCGAGCAGCAGCGATAGCGGGTGCTGAATTGCTATCAGGGATAGTATTGACTTGCTGCTGTTGTCTTTCAGCATATAAGCGGCTACTTGATAACGAAAGCTGTTTCTCTTTTTGTTGAGCCTGCGCACTTAAGTTGCTAATTGCTTGACTGATTTCATCATTGCTAGAAACATAAGTACCACTTTTGGTGCTATAAATATTTTTTGACGAACTGTAGTTTGATGCCGCAGAAATATTGGTTATATTATTACTTGTTTGAAAGGTCGTTACAGCAGCAGTACTCGTTTGTGCTATGCCCATACCCAGTACTGACAAAATCAATAAGGCCTGTTTCATAAATCTAATACCTACGGTTAATTCAAAATGGTCTGTTGCCCATAACAGAGCAGTCAATTAAATCTCAACAACTCAAGAATATACACATTGTGGTGACTAATAATTATGCTGCAAACCCTTATTCCATAGGCGGCCGGCATTATCAACGATTTCGCTAAAACCTTATAAATTTATTGGAAATCAAACTGTTAGCCAAAACACAAATCGGACTTTAGCATAGGCTGTAAAGCATGTCATCACTAATAAAAATCTGATAAAAGCTCTTTTTAAGCTTATAAAATGATAAAAAATACCTATTTTATAATGTAATTTCGTGTAACATTTATAGAATATAGCTGACCAACCTGACAACAATATCTCCTGTTTGATAAGCAGAAAAAAACGTTTGAGGATTAAATCCTTAATTTAGATTTAATCCTCAAACGTTTTTTTAGTGGGTGAAGTAATTATGCTATATAGGGTTTAACCAATTATTAAAATAATATACTAATTTATAGTGTCAATATGAATTTTAATTCGCTAAGGAACTATGTAATCTTACGTAATTGTGAGCCCATCCCGAATTCTGTGTAACTGCCCTTTAGATTAAATGCTTACTGATACGATCATCAAACATAATCATAAAGCGATTAAGAGCAGACGTCCAGTTACGAATAGGCATCGACCACTTTTTGGATGCCTGCTGGGTGGCTAAGTACACCACTTTAAACGCTGCCTGATCAGACGGGAACACCTTACGCTTATTCACCGCTGTCCGAATCACACTGTTTAGCGACTCAATAGCATTGGTGGTATATATGACTTTTCTAATGTCTTTAGGGTAGCCAAAGAACACCGTTAAGCCCTCCCAGTTATTACGCCAAGACTTAACCACATGCGGATACTTATCACCCCACACCTCATCAAAGTGCTCAAGATTGGCCTCTGCCATCTCAAGGGTATCAGCGCCGTAAATGGCCTTTAGATCAGCCGCTACGGCCTTTTTATCCGTCCACGGCACAAACTTCATTGAATAGCGCACCATGTGTACGATACACAGCTGAACCTGTGCCTTTGGATAGACGGTGTTAATGGCATCAGGGAAGCCCTTTAGACCGTCAACACAAGCGATTAAGATGTCTTGTACGCCGCGGTTTTGTAGTTCAGTGAGAACACCAAGCCAGAATTTAGCGCCCTCGTTCTCTGATAGCCACATGCCAAGCAGCTCTTTTTTACCATCAAGAGCAACGCCTAAGGCCAGATAGATAGCTTTGTTGATGATCTGCTTGTCCTGACGAACTTTGACGACAATGCAGTCTAAGTAGACGATAGGATAAACACTGCTCAGCGGCCGGTTCTGCCAAGCGGTGATGTCCTCTAATATGTTATCGGTGACTCTTGAGACAAGAGAGCTTGAGATGTCGACGTCATAGAGCTCTTTAATGCTCTCTACAATCTCGGTGGTGGTTTGACCCTTGGCGTAAAGGAATATGATTTTATCATCAAGGCCGCTAATACGGGTTTGATGCTTGCGCACGAGTGTAGGTTCAAAGTCACCATGACGGTCTCTTGGGGTGGAGATCTCAAGATCGCCTGTATCACTGCGGACGGTCTTTTTAGTGTGTCCGTTGCGCTTGTTTGGTTTATCTGCTTTCTCATGCTTGGGGTAGCCGAGATGATCTTCCATCTCAGCTTCAAGGGCAGTGTCGATAAAGGACTGCATGAGTTGCTTCTGAAAGTCTTTGATGTCATCGAAGCTTTTCATACTACCAGCCATTTGCTCGGCCAGTTTTTTAATGTCAGATTGAGTAGTCATTGCTTATTCTCCTGTTAGTGGATTATAAGCAGTTACACACTTTTTAGGAAAGGCTCGTAATTGTTGCGATACATCATGTAGTTCCTTGTATTAATTTCTAAGAAATTGGTTATTTTAAAGACAGATAACATCTAAAATAGGTTACATTGACATAAAAAGTTACATATCCAAATTTATTTTTAGCTTTTGAAGTTCCACTATCTGATGAAAAAATTAGGTTTAGGAATAAAAATCCTTGTACTAACATAGGTATTAATTCTGCAAATGGAATGTATCTTGTTAGAACTGCATTTATATTTATTTGTTCATGCACCTCGACACTTATTTCTAATATGCAGACTGCTTACCCCAATCATAAATACCGCGTTTGTAAGCATAAATCAGCATGATTAAGCCGGCGATAATCATCGGCGCGCTTAAGATTTGCCCTTTGGTCATCCAACCTAATAATATGAATCCTTGGTCAGCATCTGGCTGGCGGAAGAATTCAATGATAAAGCGGCTGATGCCATAGCCTAGTAAGAATACAGCGGAGGCGGCCATACGTGGACGTGGTTTTGATGAATACCACCATAAGAATATAAATAGCAGCAGACCTTCGGCAAAGGCTTCATATAGCTGTGATGGATGACGAGGCAATATGTATTGACCATTGACTTCAATCATCAATTCTTGCAATTGTGGATTGCTCTGTAATTGCTCCATATCAAACGCCGCGGCTTGCGGAAAGTAGGTCAGCCAGTTATAGCCACCGTCTGAGACGCGACCCCATAATTCGCCATTGATATAGTTGCCGATACGCCCAAACAGTAAGCCGGTTGGTACACAAGGAACGATAAAATCGAATACTTGAAAGGTAGTCTTTTTATATTTACGGGCAAAGAACCACATACCTAGCATGACGCCGATAAAGCCGCCGTGGAAAGACATACCGCCTTCCCAGACTTTTAATATATAGGCAGGGTTTTGGAGTAATTCACCGAACTGATAAAACAGCACATAGCCAATACGACCGCCTAAGATGACACCAAGCGCGCCATAAAAGACTAAGTCAGAGACCATGTCGGTGGTCCAATTGTCGCGTTTGGTACTGCGATACCAAGCCAAACCGTAAGCGGCAGCAAAGGCTAGCAAATACATTAGCCCATACCAGTGCACTTCCAATGGACCCAAGGAAAGCGCTACGGGATCATACTGAGGATGAATCATCATAAAGGCACCATAATTATTGGTAATAGAATGTATGAAATAGGCTTATATAAGAAATTTTTTGTCCAACAATTGAAAAGTACAACTATCGCAAGTCAGAATCTCATCTTATGGATAGAGAGACCTTCCAAGTAAACTCGCCTTCGATCTAATCTGAGCGGTTCATAGACAGTATGAAGGTATTTACTACCTGGCAATCAACAACTTTACAGCAACCTCAAAAAGACACTCATCTTTGATAGTAATACTAACTTTGCCATTATGAGCATTGGCGATAGCTTGCACAATAGATAAGCCTAAGCCTGTTCCTGAATGCATCGTATTCGTTTTATCATGACGATAGAATCGCTCAAACAGTTTATCGGCTTCAATCTGATTTAATGGTTTGTCTAGACGGTTGGTCATAGTTATTCTTAACCAGAGCTGCTCTGGGGATTGAATATCGTCTTTTGGCGCATTAAGCGAGGTGCTTGAAGTGAGGACAGTAGCGGATATCATAATAGTGCTATTACTAGCCGCATAATGAATCGCATTTGACATCAGGTTGGCAAACAGCCGTTGCAATAAGCCTTTATCACCTAGTACTGTTTTAAAATCACCCGATTTTTCAAAGATTATCTCACGATCCTCAGCAATCATCTCATAATAATCTATAAGCTTTGTGATCAAGCTCTCTATATCGACATGACTGATTTGCGAATCACTCAGCTCTTTTTGAGTTTTTGCCAGTAATAACATATCGTTAATCATGGCGGATAACTGCTTTAACGTATCATGCTGATGATGCAATTGCTCAATGTATTCGTCGCTTTCTCTTGGCTTAGTTAACATGACTTGCGTTTGCGTACTCAGCGTCGCTATTGGCGTACGTAGCTCATGGGCGATATTGTCTGAAAACCGTGATAATGATTCAAAGTTACTTTCAAGCTTGACCATCATAGAATTATAAGACTCCGTTAGTGGACGTAATTCTAACGGCATATCGCCAACCACAATTCTTTCATCTAACCTTTGAAGATTAATGCCTTTCATCTTTTGTACGATAGTAGCTAGGGGAGCAAAACCCCAGTGTACACTTAGTGCTGCTACTGAAACCAATAATAAGGTAATGGCGATAAGTATCAAGCTCAGCTGGCGATTAAACTGGATAAGATATTGATGATGCACATCGCTAGGTAGAGCAATAAATGCCAAAACCTCTTGATGTGTAATGATAATGGCTCGGTAATGCCTATTATTTATCTTGATCATAAACTGCTGATCGCGATAGTCCTGCAATAGTTGTAACAAGCTAAAATCTGCCGGTAGATCATTGATGAAATTACTGGGATCGCTGGATAATAATTTGCCATTTTTATCTGATACTAAGGTTTTTAAATCATAATCCAGCCAAGAAGAATGTAGATGATTGGCATCAATTAGCGCTTGCGATTTTGATACTGTGAATGGTTCTATGTGATCTTCCAAACTAACCATACGTTTACGCAGGTTAAAAGCTGCATGGGTAATAATCTCTGAGTCCATTTGCTCAAAGTGCTCGTTAACAGAGCGCTGAACCCATATATAAATAACAACTTGAGAGATAACAACAAATATTGTCAGTAAAAAAACAGTACGCCATAACAGTGACCAACGCCGATTCTTAGATTTATGTCTCATTTGATGCCAGACTGTCTTTATTAATACTATCGTCGCCCATGCCACTATCCACGTCGACAGCCAGTGGCTCTAACTTGTAGCCCATTCCGCGTACCGTATGAATCAGCTTTATATCAAATCCATCATCAATTTTTATCCGCAAGCGCCTTATAGCCACGTCAATGACATTCGTATCACTTTCAAAGTTTACATCCCATACTTGCGAGGCGATCACAGTGCGCGGCAGTACCTCACCTTGACGTTCTAAGAAAAGTTGTAATAAAGCAAACTCTTTAGCAGTCAATTTTATATTAGTGTTGCCTCTATGAACGGTGCGTTTGGCAATATCCATTTTCAGATCAGCTATGTGTATGACCGAGCTTTTATAATCAGATTGATTGGCACGGCGCAATAGGCTTTTTATTCGGACAATTAGCTCGGCAAAAGCAAAAGGTTTGGTCAGATAATCATCGCCACCAATTTCAATGCCTTTGATCCGATCGATTAAATCATCTTTAGCGGTTAAAAATAAAACAGGCGTATGCTTTCCAGCAGCACGGTAGCGCTGTATCAGCTCAAAGCCGCTGACGTCAGGCAGCATCACATCCATCAAAACCACACTAAAATCTTCAGTCATTAACGCATGATAGCCATCTAAACCTGTCATGTGATGATCCACGATGAAGCCTGCTTCACTTAAGCCTTTTTTTATATACTCGCCTAGTTTCAACTCATCTTCTACCAGTAGTATTTTCATAGTAACCCCTCAACACGATTATGATTATTTGACATCCTAATCAATATAGATGACAAAAACGTTTTGTAACTGACAAAAATGTCATGTACTCGTAATCAGATTGTCAGTCTTCATTTGCTAATCTATATGAATGAAACATAGTTGCTCGTTCCTAATATCTAGCTACTACGAATTATTTTCACAGGTAATCAATTTAAACGCCTAATAACTTACAAAAGAGGTTTTATATGAAAATTCACGGTTCATTCAAAAAAGTAGTATTGCTATCGGTATCTGTACTTATAGGTATTACTACTGCTAATGCGCATACGACCAATCTAAGCACTTCAATTATCGATAGCTGCGATAACGTTACCAAGTTTGCTAAAAACCTAGATCACAATAATGCAAATGTATCGGATGCTGAAATGAAAAGCTATATCGATGCTAGAGTTGCTTGTGAAGTTCAGCATCAAGATCAGCACTTGCAGTCTGAAAAGGATTTCGTGAACAAATATGGTCGCGATCGCGATAGAAGCCCTCAAGTCATACTAAAGGATTCTATTAAGAATTAAAATCTAGAAACGTTAAGATGACAATATTGTAATCTTATTGTCATCTACCAGTCAGAAAGAATAAGGTATCATCTAAACCAATTTAACAGTCTTGACATTAAACAGACTCAGGCGTTAATAAAATAAATAGGAATTAATTATGTCATTATCTAAATCAATCGCTGCCACTGCTGTAGCTCTAATCCTTTCAACCTCAGCTATGGCGCATTCTCCAGAGATGCATGCGAAAAAAGATAGTATGAGTTGTGAAAAGATGGAGAAAAACATGCAAATGATGGAAAAAATGGATCATAGCAAGATGGATATGAAAGATCCTGCTATGAAAGCAATGATGGCTAACATGGGTAAAATGAAGCAAATGTACCAAAAAAACTGCGTTACTAACGACAGTAAATCTTAAAAATTTTAGCTCTGCTAAATAGCAGTCAACACTTAACGAAAATAAAGTTTTAGGAAAACATATGAAATTTTTATTGGGTGCGCTCTTTACCGTATTTGTGGCAATCGTTGGCGTGTTTGCGGTTGTTACTAGTGGTGTTGTCAATGTGGGAGCTGACCAAGAGCATAGCCCAATGATGTTTAGCTTTTTGGAAACCGCTCGCAATCGTTCCATAGCAAATGCCAGTAAAGATATTGTGGTACCAGACTTAGAGAAGGTCGATATCATTTCTGGGGGCGCGGACTATAAGGATATGTGTGCAGGCTGTCACTTGTCTCCGGGAGTGGCACAAACTGACTTTAGTGAGGGCTTATATCCAAAGCCGCCCAACTTTACCAAGGCTGATATTGTCAAACGTTATCAAACAGAAGACGGTGCAAAGCAAGGCTTTTGGGCAATCAAGCACGGTATTATGGCATCTGGAATGCCTACGTGGGGTGCTTCTCATGACGACGCTAGAATGTGGGCAATGGTAGCCTTCATTAGATCGTTACCTGAATTAGATGAAGCTCAGTACACGATGCTAACCACTAGGATAGATGGCGATATGATGGACATGTCATTTGACGGTGATATGAATATGTCGGATGATGAATCTGGAATGCAGCATTAATACTTTCTAGATATGAAAGCCTCCTAACTCACGGTTGTCGCTATTATATTAATAATGCAGTACTGAACAGTGCTGCATTTAATGTTTTTAGTTAAGTACATAAGAATTAAATATAGGGTGTAAGTTTTTAGAATATCGAGCATAATAATAGACGTTTAGGAGTAATTTAATGAGACATTACACACATGTGCTTTCTAATGGACATAGCTGGTTATCCAGTCGTGTCCTTTTATTGGTGGTGACATCGTCACTCTCGTTAACGCTAGCCGCTTGCAGCCAATCTAATACCAGTGGCTCTGATTCTCAACCAGTAAAGGTTGAACAGTCTGCTACCCAGAATGCACAAGTACAAAATGAAAGTTCTGCTCCTACAAATGCTCCCGTTAACAGCTCGTCATCATTACTCAAAAACGTCTCAGCCACAGTTTATAAAGATGCCAACTGCGGCTGCTGCAAAGAATGGGTAGGCTATGCCGAAGGTCATGGTCTAAGCGCAACTGCGCAAGACGTTACAGATTTATCTTTATTTAAAGAGCGTTACGGTGTCCCGCAGCAAATGCGCTCTTGTCATACCGCCGTCACTACTAATGGTTATGTTTTTGAAGGTCACGTTCCTGCTAAACACATGGCTGAATTCTTAGCAAATCCTCCTGCACAAGCTATTGGACTTGCCGTACCGAGTATGCCGGTTGGTAGCCCCGGTATGGAGTATGAAGGTAAATTCATGCCCTATAAAGTCATGCAATTGAACAAGGATGGCAGCACTCAAGTGTATGCGGCTATTGAGTCGCCAGCGCAGCAGATGTAGTTCTATTAATAAGTTATCAGATATATAAGTTCAACTCTCATTTCATGGATTAACTTAGGTCAATATTATGAATAAAAACAGATTTAACCGCAGGCGTTTTTTGACAGGGTCATCCACCTTGCTCGGCGCGTCGATGCTATCCACACTACCGACGATGGCTAATAGTGCTTTAACTAAAAGCCAAAATGTCGTAGTCAATAGTGATAGAGCCGATCACATTGTACCTATACTGACAGGCAAAGAGTTTGATCTTTATGTCAGTGAGAAGATGATAACGGTCAACGGCAAGTCAAGCATGGCAACGCTGATAAATGACTCACTGCCTGCGCCAACGCTTAAGATGCAAGAAGGCGATACGGTCACCATTCGAGTCCATAATCAGCTGAATGAGTCGACCTCTATTCACTGGCATGGCCTCTTAGTGCCGTTTGAGATGGATGGCGTACCGGGTATCAGCTTTGATGGTATTCCTGCGGGTAGCACCTTCACGTACAAATTTAAACTGATACAGTCAGGCACTTATTGGTATCACTCGCATACTGGCTTCCAAGAACAAACCGGTATGCGCGGGGCCATCGTCATTGAGCCGAAAGGGCGCGAACGTCATCCTATCGAGGAAGACCATGTCATTTTGCTCAGTGATTGGACGCATCGCGATCCGCATAATCTGCTAAAACTACTTAAGCAGCGTGCTGACTTTGATAATTATCATCTGCCAGACTTTAAAAAGCTATTGTCCGATATTGCCGAAACGGATCTGAAAACCGCGTTTGATAAGCGCAAAAGTTGGAATCAGATGCGCATGATGCCCACTGATTTTACGGACTTGTCGGGTGAAAACACATTTACCTACCTTATCAATGGCAAAACCACAGCGGCTAACTGGACGCAACTTGTCAAGGCTGGACAGCCTGTCAAACTACGTTTTATTAATGGTTCAGCGCAGACGATATTTGATGTACGCATCCCCGGCCTAAAAATGAAAGTCGTCGCGACGGATGGGATTGATGTCAGTCCCGTCGATATCGATGATTTCCGTATTGGGGTGGCCGAGACTTATGATGTCATCGTGACGCCCACTAAAGACGCGCATACCATATTTGCTCAAAACATAGATCGGTCAGGCTATGTTGCGACAACGCTTGCTACCAAAAAAGGTGCTCGTCCTGCGATACCTGCTATGGACAAAATCGAATGGCTGACGATGGCCGACATGATGGGCGCCATGGGATCGAATGGCTATAACGCTAAACATGCCAAAACAGAATATGACTTTAAGTCCGATATGCGCGTTGATAGTCCGCGTATGAACCTTGATGACCCTGGTATTAATCTACGTAACATTGATAGAAAGGTTTTGAATTATAGTCAGTTGCGCTCTGTCGGCGATGAGATAATGGCAGAGCAGCGCAAACCCACCAGAGAGATTGAAATACATCTGACGGGAAACATGGAGCGCTATATTTGGGCTCTAGACGGGGTTATGTTCAAAGATGCCGCACCGGTCAATATTAAGCCGGGTGAGCGCGTACGTATTACCTTAGTCAATGACACCATGATGAATCATCCCATGCATTTGCATGGTATGTGGAGCGATCTGCGGATGCCTTCAGGTGAGTTTCAAGTACGTAAGCATACGATAATGGTACAGCCTGCACAAAAGATAAGCTTTGATGTCACCGGAGAAGCTGGCAGATGGGCATGGCATTGCCACTTGCTCTATCACATGGAAGCAGGGATGTTTAGAGAAGTTGCCGTTGTTTAATAAACCTTCGAATATGAGCCTTATTATGAAAATATATAAAGTAGGTCTACCGTTTATTGGCATGTCATCTTTGATGCTACTAATGTCACCTTTAGCAAACGCTGCTGAGATGTCGAACATGGATCACAGCAGCATGGACATGTCTGGTATGGATATGTCAGATATGGATCACAGCAGCATGGATATGTCGGGCAATATGTCAGATATGGACCATAGTGGCATGGATATGTCAGGCGATATGTCAGATATGGACCATAGTGGCATGGATATGTCAGGCGATATGTCGGATATGGATCATAGTGGTATGGATATGTCAGGTGACATGTCAGATATGGATCACAGTGGCATGGATATGTCAGGCATGGACCATAGCAAAATGGATATGTCAGGCATGGACCATAGCAAAATGGATATGTCAGGCATGGACCATGGCAGTATGGATATGTCAGGTACGCAAGGTGGTAAAGCTCCAGCTGATGCTCGCAGTCCTGACTATTCAAACGGCGTTCCCTATGGTCGCTTTGGTAAGCCTGTGATGATGGATAGCTTACCGTTATGGGGTGTGTCAGTAGAAACTTTGGGCTATCAGTTTGAGAATGACCAAATCGATTTTGAGTTTGATACGTGGTACGGTACTGATAGTAATCGTGTCACTCTACGCAGTGAAGGTAGTGCTCAAACTAACGATGATAAAGAGATCGATAGCTTAACCTCACTCGCTTATTGGAAGCCGCTCGGTATCTTCTGGAATGGAGAAGCGGGTATTGCTTATAATACTGAAAACGATAAGTCCGCAATCATGGCAGGCATTGTTGGTACGGCGCCGTACTTCGTTGAGACTGACGCAAGAGCTTATCTATATACTGATGGTCAAGTCCAGCTTGATCTTGGGACAGCGTACGAGTGGCGCTTAGATCAGCGTTGGGTGGTCAGACCAGAAGTGCAGTTGACTGCTTTCAGTAAAGATGATACTGACAACGGTATTACTAAAGGTTTTAATGAGCTTGAAACTGAAGTTCGGTTAGCTTATGAAACCCTAAGTCGTCAATTATCACCCTACGTTGGTTTTAGTTATGCATCAGCCTTAGGGGATGCACGAGACTTACGCCGCCAAGAAAACGTAGCCGTTGATTCTAATAGTCTGACTGCTGGTGTGATGTTTTGGTTCTAGTGTTAACCATGTAAGTAACAACAGTTTATAACACTAGCTCTAAAAAAAGGCACCTCTTTATTTAGGTGCCTTTTTACTAAATTAAGGACAAGAATATGAATAACCATATGGATAATAAACAGAAGCAAATGAACCCTTATGTAAAGTTCACAATCATGATTTTAACATCCACAGTGGTGATGTTTATCATGATGTATTTTAACACCTATCAGTGGGATCATATTTACTTTAGTGAAACCCGAGCTTATATGGCGCTGTATATGGGCGCGGTAATGGCAATTATCATGCTCGCCTTTATGACTAATATGTATAAAAAAACCAAGATAAACTTGATGGTTTATGGGGTTAGCGTAGTTTTATTTGCCTTTGGTCTTTGGGGCGTACGCTCTCAGCAAACGGTCGATCAAGTGGATTGGATGCAGGCGATGATACCGCATCACTCGATTGCTATTTTGACCAGTTCGCGTGCTGATATCGAAGATCCACGTGTACGTCAGCTTGCTGATGACATTATCGAAGCACAAAAGCGTGAAATCGGTGAGATGCAAGCACTTATTGATGAGTTGGAATAATATATTATGATACCAATAAGTAAGCTTTTCTTTAAAAACTATTTACTATATCGCGTCTTTTAATTCTAACTATACCTACTCCTTACTTCAAAAATAACCTGTAAAACTGAAGTTCTACGAAGAAATAGATTAAGGTCGAATAAGTATGAAGCAAGATAGAACGACTCGCTATCAGAAGGATAGTTTGACATTATCAGGAACAGTTATGCTAGGTACCGGTGTCATGATCGGTGCTGGTATTTTCGCTCTGACCGGTCAGATGGCTCAGATGACGGGTTCGCTTTTCCCACTTGCTTTTCTAGCCGCCGCAATCGTTGTTTCTTTTAGTGCCTATTCTTATATCAAAATCTCTAACGCTTACCCGTCGGCTGGCGGTGTTGCAATGTACCTGCATCAAGCATACGGAGATCGTTTACCGACTGGATTTAATGCCCTGCTGATGTATTTCTCCATGGTTATAGCGCAGAGCTTTTTGGCCCGGACGTTCGGGTCATACACTATGCAGTTATTCGGTGGCGATGACAGCGGTCGCATGGTATCCATCCTTGGCGCCGCGCTTATTCTTGCTGCGTTCTTTATCAATTTACTTGGTAATCGTTGGATTCAGGGGGTTGCATCGGTTATCGGTATTATAAAAATTGTCGGTATTCTTATATTCGGGTTGGTTGGTATCTGGCTAGCTGATAGCTTTGCAGTTGATTCTTCTACATTAGGTGACACTAATACTGTTGGTGACTTTCTTGGCGCAACGGCGCTAGGCATACTGGCATTTAAAGGCTTTACCACGATTACCAACAGTGGCTCGGAAGTAAAAAATCCTCATCGCAACGTCGGCCGTGCCATTGTAATATCAATCGCAATATGCGTAGTTATTTACACTCTAGTCGGTTTCGCGGTGTCTAGTAATCTATCTCTTGCCGAAATCATCGAAACTAAAGATTACTCCTTGGCTGCCGCCGCACGCCCAGCACTTGGCGACTATGGTCTATGGTTCACAGTTGCAATCGCAATGGTAGCTACCGCTGGCGGCCTCCTTGCTAGCATCTTCGCAGTCTCTCGTATGCTTGCTATGTTGACTGAGATGAAGCTGGTGCCTCATCGTCATTTGGGAATGCCGGGAAGCGTTCAAAAACATACGTTGGTCTATACTGTGGTGTTGGGTTTAGCTTTTACGACGTTATTTGACTTATCACGAATTGCAGCGCTTGGCATTGTTTTCTATCTAATTATGGATATCGCCATTCATTGGGGTGTTTTGCGATACCTTCGTCAGGATATAAAGGCGGTGATGTGGGTGCCTATAGTGGCCATACTTCTTGACCTGTTGGTTCTCGGCGGTTTTGTCTGGATTAAACTAAACTCAGATCCATTCGTACTTGGCGTAGCAGTCGTCACTATTGTAGTGATTGCTGTGGCTGAGCAGGTTTACCTGAAATCTTCAGCGAGGAAAAAAGCTATCGAAAAAGATACGCTTGCAGACCATCATTGACAGTAACATCAAAGAGTTTACAGAAAATTGTTTGGTTAAAAATTGCATAGATTTAAGCGTCTGCTTACTATCTTCAAGAATTGATTTCATGCAATACGATATTCATAAAGACAACAGGGAAAGTAAGCTATGAATGAGTCATTTAATCACGCTGGAACTTGGGGTCTCGCACTAATTGTTATTGTTCTGATTTCTTGGTTCTTTTACCGTTATTTCGCACCAAAGAACTGGCGTGAATGGGCGGGTGCTGGTGTAGTTCAGGCTTTCATTATTGCACTTTACGCAGAAATGTATGGCTTTCCGCTCACTATATATTTATTAGTACGGTTTTTTGGTTTGGACAGCCAATATGTCAGCGCTAGCTTATGGTCGACCCTTGTTGGTTTAGGTGAGACAGGCATGATGATCTCAATGCTACTCGGCTATGCTATTGCATTTTTAGGAGTCGGTCTTTTTGCTCAAGGTTGGCGCCAAGTCCACAAAGCACGAGGGGAAAATCGTTTAGTAACTGATGGACTCTATGCCTACGTACGTCATCCTCAGTACACCGGGTTGTTTATTGCACTGTTCGGTGAGGGTGTGGTGCATTGGCCAACTCTGTTTTCAATCGGTCTGTTTCCAGTGATTGTGCTTGTATACACATGGTTAGCTCGACGTGAGGAACGGCATATGTTTGAAGAGTTTGGTAAAGACTACCTTGCTTACAAACAGCAAGTGCCAATGTTTATTCCTCAATGGGGTCAATGGCGTCAACTTGCCGCCGCCGCACGAGTTAAAAAGTAATATCAATACAGGATAAAGCTTTAATTCATACAAATCCTTAGAGTTAGCATGGTTAGATACGATTGGTTATCTTGAGCTTGAACCACATCATACAATAGTGAGGATTACTAAGATGGTCAAATCAAACTTAACAACAAGTACTTTAAGGATTGCCCCTGTTGGCAATAGTGTATCGTTGTTTCTACTTATTAGTTACCTGTTATGCATAGGCTTTGGTTTACTCGCACCCGAACAGATAGCGATGCACGAAGCTTGGGCACCTCTACTACCTGGCTTTGAGTGGTTAACATGGACAGGTTTTCTAATTGGACTTGTAGAATCATATCTTTACGGTTGGTATTTCGCCATCTTGTTCGTGCCACTATATCGTTGGTTCGCCAAAGTGCGCTAAAGATATTGATATATTAACAGTCAGTAAACCTCTTCGGTTCGAGTAAAAATTAATTGAAGAGTTGGAGTGATCACAGTTTAGACTGAGGAGAAATCATAATGAATGGGTCAATGCATGGCATGATGAACGGCTCAATGATGTATGGCATGGGCTGGGTTATGATGCTTATCTGTTTGTTATTCACCCTACTATTTTTCGCAGTACTAGTACTAACAATCATGGCACTGCTCAAGTATTTGCGTGATAAAAACTAAATTCCAATTGAAAAGTATAGAAATTATTTTTTAGAGGTTTTTAGATTAATGATTAGATGAATAGCAATCGAGGATTGATGATAGTGCTTTAAGAGTTGTACTTATTATAAATATTTATTGTCTTCAAGGAGTGGTTTTATGAAACATATTGCCGATGAAAAATCTATCAAAGGTGGTCAGTACGATAAAGTACCAGAAAATTATAGTGGTACGGTTTATATCTGCCCGATGCATCCTGAGGTTAGAGATACTGAGAAGAGCGATTGTCCGATATGCGGCATGTTTCTCAAACCTGAAGACGAGGTTGCTGAATCCAACAGTAATGAGGGCAGTCATGCGCATTGTCATAAAGCGGATGCTAATAATAGTACTGAGTTAAAGTCTGTCGAAGGCAATAAGTACGACAAGATACCAGAAAATTATAACGGCACGATTTATATTTGTCCTATGCATCCAGAAGTAAGAGATGTTGAAAAAAGTGACTGCCCAATATGTGGCATGTTTCTTAAACCTGAAGACGAAGTTGCTAAAGATGATAGTCACGCTAGCTGTCATGGAAAGGATACTGATAGTAGCGGAGTAAAATCTGTTAAAGGCGGTAAATACGATAAAGTACCTGCTGATTACGATGGCACGGTATATACCTGTCCTATGCATCCTGAAGTGAGAGACGTTAGAAATAGCGGTTGTCCGATATGTGGTATGGCGCTTGAGCCCGAAACGCTTACTATCGGTGAAGAGGACACCTCAGAGCTTGACGACATGACTCGTCGTTTTTGGATATGTACCGTGTTGACTGTACCGCTATTAATATATGTGATGAGCGGTATGTTTGGAGTTGACTTTAGTCAGTATGGTATCTCTTCAAAGATCTTACAATGGGCTGAGTTAGTGCTCGCGACCCCTGTAGTGCTTTGGGGCGCCGCCCCGTTTTTCGTCCGTGGCTGGCAGTCTATAAAAAGCCGCAATCTAAATATGTTTACCTTGATTGCGATAGGCGTAGGCGCTGCTTATATTTTTAGTATTGTCGCGACCTTTTTTCCCGATATTTTCCCAGACAGTTTCAGAGATGCCTCTGGTCAAGTCGGAGTCTACTATGAAGCGGCAGCGGTCATTGTGACCTTGGTGCTACTGGGTCAAGTATTAGAGCTCAAAGCTAGAAGTCAAACTTCAGGTGCGATTAGAGCTTTGCTTGAGCTCGCACCACCAACCGCAAGACGTGTCGATGAAAACGGTGAAGAAGTCGAAGTCTCGCTTGATGAGGTCGTCACTGGCGATAAGCTACGGGTTAAACCAGGTGAGAAACTACCCGTAGATGGTACAGTGATCGATGGTAATAGTAATGTTGATGAATCAATGGTGACGGGTGAGCCAATCCCTGTATCAAAAGTAGCAGGAGATACAGTGACTGGTGGTACGGTAAATGGCACCGGAACGCTATTAGTCGAAGCGGTCAATGTTGGAGCAGATTCAGTATTATCTAAAATTGTACAAATGGTTGCTGAAGCCCAGCGTAGCCGCGCACCTATACAGAAATTGGTAGATCAAGTGGCGGGTTGGTTCGTACCTATTGTTATTGTCACCTCTATCATAACCTTTATTGTCTGGGCGATATTCGGCCCTGAGCCCGCTATGACCTATGCTTTGGTTAACGCGATTGCGGTACTGATTATTGCTTGTCCTTGTGCCCTTGGTCTAGCGACGCCGATGTCCATTATGGTTGGTACCGGCAAAGGCGCGCAAAACGGCGTCCTCATCAAAAATGCTGAAGCGTTAGAGAGTATGGAAAAAGTCGATACCATTGTCGTCGACAAGACCGGAACACTGACCGCTGGTAAGCCCGAGCTTACCGCAATTGATGCGCAGGTAGGTCAAGATGAAGACGAGTTCCTCGCATTGGTAGCCTCAGTAGAAAGCGCTAGCGAGCATCCTTTAGCAGAAGCTATCGTTAGAGCAGCTCAAGAAAGATCACTCATTATTCCTAAAGCTACTGACTTTAATTCGACTACTGGCGAAGGCGTACAAGCCGTGGTCGATGGTAAGAAAGTCGCTATTGGTAACTCTAAGCTTATGGAAAGCCTAAATAGTTTTGATAATGAGCTGTCCACTAAAGCTGATGTCCGTAGAAAAGACGGTGAAACGGTAATGTTTGTGGCTATAGACGGTAAAGCTGCTGGTATTATTTCAGTTGCTGACCCTATTAAACCAAGCACTAAAGAGGCTATTTCACTGCTTCATGACGCAGGTTTAAAAGTTGTGATGCTAACCGGTGACAACGAAAAAACTGCTCAGGCAGTCGCTAATAAATTAGGTATTGATGAAGTTCATGCGGATGTTTCACCAGAGGATAAAAACCGTATCGTCAAAGAAATGCAAGACAGCGGTAAATTGGTCGCTATGGCGGGTGATGGTATCAACGACGCACCAGCGCTAGCGCAAGCTAATGTTGGTATCGCTATGGGAACCGGTACCGATGTGGCGATGGAGAGTGCGGGCATTACCCTGCTAAAAGGTGATTTAATGGGCATTGCCAAAGCTTATAAGCTTAGCCACGCCACCATGCGCAATATCAGACAGAATCTGTTTTTTGCCTTTATCTACAATGCACTTGGTGTTCCTATTGCCGCAGGTGTGCTCTATCCCATATTTGGGCTTCTGCTCAGTCCGATGATAGCAGCGGCAGCGATGAGCTTGTCGTCATTCTCGGTGATTGCTAACGCGCTGCGATTGCGCCGTTTGAAACTATAATTCTGGTACGGTAAAAAGTGTTCTAAAGCACACTGACACATACTGGTCTAAACAAGATCACAAAATATAAGGATACCGTTATGGGCAGCTTTTCTATTACACATTGGCTGATTTTATTGGTCGTAGTGGTGGTCGTATTTGGTACTGCCAAGCTTAAAAATGCAGGTAAAGATTTAGGCGGTGCGGTGAAGGGTTTTAAAGAAGCGGTCAAAGATGAAGAACCCGAGAATGCTCGCAAAAATCATGTGCTTAGCCATGAAAATAGTACGCCAGCTGCAAGTAATGATTTAAATACGCGTGTAGGTAATCAGGCTGATGATATGGAAATCAGCCCTATTTCCACTGATGACCAGCCTAAAGTATGAAGCGCGCCGCTTATAAATAGCGGCACTAAGTAGTCTATTAATATATGTGACTGTTATGTTTGATATTGGGTTTTCCGAATTACTCTTGTTTGGCGTCATTGCTTTAATCGTATTGGGCCCAGAAAAACTGCCGCAAGCCGCACGTACCGCTGGGCAATGGTATGCCAAACTGCGCCGTACAGTATCCACTCTACAATCTGAAATAGAAGCTGAGCTTGATCTAGCTGAAACACGTCAACAAATGCAAAATGAACTTGCGAAAATCCGTCAGACCGAGTCGGATATGAAGCGCGAATTAGCAGAAATGCGTGGCAGTATGCAAAAGTTTGAGCAGTCACAGAACCAAAGCCTAGACGCTTCACATCAGTCAATCACCCCTTATGATAAAGACCATCAACAGAATACTACCTCCTCGTTCATTAAACAGGAGGCGGATCAGTGAGCCTATTTAAACGGCAAAAAAGTCGACAAGAAAAAATAACAGATATAGAGTTTGAGGCGCCAACAGATACAACACAGAATAGTGAGTCTGGAGATACGTTAGGTACGCTTGGCGATATGCCTATTACCGGACATTTAATCGAGCTGCGTACGCACTTAATAAGAATATGCGTGGTCGTCTTAATTATATTCTTAGTATTGGTGGGATTTTCACGCGAGCTTTATAATCTTTTATCAGACCCATTAGTGGCGCAGTTACCCATCAATTCGACCATGATTGCCACTGATATAACGTCAAACTTTATGGCACCCATTCGCTTAACGATATTCGTCGCCGCATTTTTAGCAATGCCTTATATCCTGTATCAAATTTGGTCATTTGTAGCTTCCGGCTTATATAAAAAAGAGAAGAAAATTGCCATTCCTGTACTGCTATCTTCGATATTTCTATTTTATGCTGGTGTTGCTTTTTCCTACTTTGTCGTACTCAAAGGGGTATTGAAATTTTTTATTATGTTCGCTCCGCAGAACGTTATACCAATGACCGATATTGACAGTTATCTGAGCTTTGCCCTCAAGCTATTTATGGTGTTTGGACTGACTTTTGAGATTCCAGTGGTTACCTTATTGCTGATAATGGCCGGAATCGTTTCTACTCAAAGTTTAGAAGATAAGCGTCGTTATATCATAGTCGGCTGTTTTGGGATCGCCGCGGTAGTGACACCGCCTGATGGTGTATCAATGCTGTTGTTGGCGATTCCTATGTGGCTATTATTTGAGCTGGGTTTACTCTTAGCAAAGATATTAATTAAAAATGAACGAAATAATGATTTAGTCTCAGGGAATGAAACATTAGAAAGTAGCTAGCACTACTTAAACACGCCAAGAACCTTTTTTACTTTTTACTTTTTACTTTTTACTAGAGTATGTCAGCGTGAGTACTCTACTTAGCGACGGACTCTAAATGGAACACCCAACTAATAACAACGAAAAAAATGACGGTCTTGCAAATCGACTTAACCAAGAGTGCTACTGCATTACCCTTGATCGTAAAGCGCTTAATACAAGCCTTCAAGATCAATTGGTAGAAACTAGAAACAATCCAATAGGAGCGAACGAGCTTAATAAGCTTTTTTCAGCAACACCCGTGTTCGTTCCCAAAACAGAGATAGAGGCGATGGAGCGAATCGTCAGGGCTATCGAGTCAGCTGCCGAACTGCCATTGTATCAAGAGCAAGTGCTGTCGTGGGCACCAGAAATAGCTGCTTTCGACCCAGGCCCAATAGGGGCCCTCATGGGTTATGACTTTCACTTGGGTAGCGATGGACCTCAGCTCATCGAGGTCAATACTAATGCCGGTGGCGCATTTCTGAATGTGTTGCTCGCTCGCGCACAAAAACGCTGTTGCAACCCCTCAGAGCAAAGCGCTGCAACCAATCAAATGCTAGATAGGTTCGAGGAAGCAGTGTTTGACATGTTCAAGCAGGAGTGGCAGCGACAGTCCGCTGTTGCTATGCCCAATCGGATAGCCATTGTGGACAATGACCCCGAGAGTCAGTTCATGTTCTTAGAGTTTGAGTTAGCCTGTCAACTGCTCCAAGCTAGAGGTATTGATACTGTGATACTTGATCCCTCTGAACTCGAGTATATCGACGGTACGTTAACAGCCCATGGCCAGAAAATCGATATGATTTACAATCGGCTTGTCGACTTTGCATTTGAGGACCCTGACCATGTATTGCTTAAGCAGGCTTATTTAGAGGGTGCTGTGGTAGTGACACCCAATCCCCGCGTACATGCTATGTTGGCCAATAAGCAAAACCTGACATTGCTATCAGACTCCCAAATATTGCGCTCTTGGGGTCTGGATGAGGCTGCAGTGGAGTGCCTCGAAAGGTCTGTACCGAGGACTAAGATTGTATCAAGAGACGATGCAGCAGAGTTGTGGCTTACTCGGCGGCAACTGTTTTTTAAGCCAGTTGCTGGTCATGGAAGCAAAGGCGTTTATCGCGGTAGCAAACTGACTCGACGCGTCTTCGAAAACATTCTGGATGAAGATTATATCGCACAGACCTTTGTCCCTGCAGGAGAGAGATCACTCAAAATTGATGACATCGTAACAACAAGAAAGGTAGATATACGTCTTTATACGTATGGCGGAAAACTGTTACTACCTGCTGCGCGTGTGTATCAAGGTCAGGTGACTAACTTCCGTACGCCAGGCGGTGGATTCGCGCCTGTCTTTCAGGTGTGATCGTCTAGGTCTTATTTAGATGGCATTAGGCTGTTATAAGTCCGGTTAACTAATTCAATATTCTTCTTACCTAACAAAAGATGGTTGTATATTTATGATTGTCTATTACTTTCGGCACGCTTTTCAAAACACTTCGAAAACAATTGGAGCTAGAGATAGCAGTAAATTTCAATAGTTTCCAATAATAAAAATCCAACCGTTACAGTGAGCTTAAATCATATTAGAGTAAACAGGGTTAGACCGTATGTTAATCACAGAATTGGGTTATTTTGCCTTGCTAGCCGCCTTAATCTTGGCGATTTTGCAGGTGGTATTACCAACGATAGGCGTTATGCGTGACCATGTTGCTTGGCAGCGTTTGGCACCGAGTTTGGCATGGGCGCAGTTTGCTGCCATGATTTTTTCATTTGTTGCATTGATGGCAGGCTTTTATTTTAATGACTTTAGTCTCGTCTATGTCACGCAGCATTCTAATACCTTGCTGCCTTGGTATTATAAGTTATCAGCAACGTGGGGCGGACACGAAGGCTCGCTACTGCTATGGATGACGATCATGGCCACGTGGTGCGCGCTGGTCTCCTATTTTAGCCGTGGCTTACCGTTGTCGATGCGCGCGCGGGTACTCGTGATATTGGCCGGTGTGCAGGTCATGATGCTAGCGATGCTGATTTTTACCTCGTCGCCATTTGATCGTACCTTGCCCAATCTGCCCGTAGATGGGGTAGATCTCAACCCACTTTTGCAGGATTTTGGGCTGATCGTTCACCCACCGATGCTGTATATGGGTTATGTGGGCTTAGCGGTGCCATTTGCTTTTTGTATGGCGGCATTGTGGGAAGGGCGTTTGGATGCAGTATGGACACGTTGGTCGCGTCCATGGGCGCTAGCGGCTTGGGGGTTTTTGACCGTTGGTATCGCTCTTGGCTCTTGGTGGGCGTATTATGAGCTTGGCTGGGGCGGCTGGTGGTTTTGGGATCCTGTAGAAAACGCCTCACTGATGCCTTGGCTTGCCGGTTTAGCCTTGCTGCATTCGTTGGCAGTGACTGAGAAGCGCGGTGTCTTTAAAGCATGGACCATTATGCTGGCTATCTTTGCTTTTGCCTTAAGTCTCTTGGGTACTTTCCTTGTACGTTCA
Source organism: Psychrobacter sp. 4Bb (assembly GCF_002836735.1). Lineage (GTDB taxonomy): Bacteria > Pseudomonadota > Gammaproteobacteria > Pseudomonadales > Moraxellaceae > Psychrobacter. Next base: position 34,001 of record NZ_PJAS01000065.1, read on the forward strand.
GGGGTTATTACCTCAGTGCATTCGTTTGCCGCTGACCCCACTCGTGGTCTGGTAATTTTAGTGATTCTTGGCATCATCGTCGGTGGTGGTTTGCTGATGTTTGCGCTGCGTGGCTGGCGTTTGACGATTGAAAGTCAGTATCAACTGGTTTCGCGTGAGTCATTTTTAGTCATTAACAACGTCATCATTTTGATTGCAACGTTAGTGGTATTGCTTGGTACCCTCTATCCTATCATTGCCGACGCCTTTAGCTTGGGTCAGGTATCGGTAGGTCCTCCGTACTTTAATGCGCTATTTGTGCCTTTAACATGGCTATTGCTGGTTGCCATGGGTATGGGCTCCAATATCCGCTGGAAACAAGATAAGCGTCCATTGTTAGGCGTTGGTATGGTCATTGCGGCGAGCAGTCTAGTATTAGCTGCAGTCATCACTTACTTTGTCAGTCCATCTGCCATGCTTAATATTGGTGTAACACTAGCAGTAAGTTTTTGGGTACTGTTCTGGATGGTGGTTGATTTCAAAGACAAAACCAAAAATGCACCAAGCTTTTTGCAAGGCTTAAATAAGCTGCGTTTAAGCTACTGGGGTCAGCAAACGGCACATATTGGTGTGATTGTAGCGGTCATCGGTGTTGCCTTTACCAGTACCTTGAGTATCGAGCGCGATGTGGCATTGAGTGTTGGCGAAACGGTCCATGTCCAAGGTTACGACTTCACCGTTAAAGGCTTCCGCGAAGTCAAAGGCAGTAACTATGATGCGACCCAAGCTGAGGTCGAAGTGAGTAAAGATAGCCGTGCTGTGACTACGTTATACCCTGAAAAACGCAATTACATTATTAGCATGATGCCAATGACCGAAGCAGCGATTGATGACAGTCTGATGCGTGATGTGTACGTCGCACTTGGTGAACCTATAGCTGAAGGCAGTAATAAATGGGCCGTACGTATTTATGTGAAGCCATTGATTCGTTGGATATGGCTCGGCGCTATTATTATGGCATTGGGTGGTCTGCTGAGTATGCTTGATAGGCGCTATCGTCTCAAAACATCCAAGACCCCTGCACAAATTGCAGCGAGTAAGTCAGGCTTTACGACGGTTACTGATTTAGATGTTAAAAGCACTACTAATAACACGACACTAATAGGGGAGAAGCAAAATGACTAAGTCTAATCATTTTTCCGAGCAACCCCCTGAAACAAAAGGTAATCGAACAATGAAAAAAAGCCAAATTAGAATATGGTTTTTGATCCCGCTGATCATCTTTGCTGCTGTTATGGTTATGCTTTATTTTCGTTTGGGGCAGCCGACTGAAATCGTAACCAATACCGCGCTTGAACGCCCAGTACCAGCGTTTGAGCTGCCATTGTTGTCCGATACCAGTCGGATCATGACCAATGACAACTTACCTGATGAGCCCTTTTTGATGAATATTTGGGGCTCTTGGTGCCCAACTTGCGTTATTGAGCATCCTTTTTTAATGCAATTAGAAGAGCGCGGAGTCAATTTGGTTGGTGTTAATTACAAAGATGACATCGGTGATGCGCTAGGATATTTAAATCGTGGCGGCGACCCATTCTCCATGTCTATTCAGGATTTGTCCGGCCAGTTTGCCTTGGACTTAGGGTTGACGGGTGCGCCTGAGACTTTCACTGTCGATGGTGAAGGCGTTATTCGCCAGCACATTGTTGGTGAGATTAACGAGAGTAACTGGCAAGATCGTATTGAGCCTTGCTTAACGGTACTCAATGATGCCAATGATAATAACGTCAGTCCAGATGCGATTCAGGTTGAAGAGGTGTGCAAATGATAGCCCTTTCAATAAAGGCCGTTACGATAAAAGTAGCGAGCTTAATACTTGCCTGTCTCCTAAGTGTGACCAGCTATGCGGCGATTGACGTCTATGATTTTGATTCTGTCCAACAAGAAGCACAATACCGAGGATTGATCGAAGAGCTACGTTGCCCGAAATGCCAAAACCAAAACTTGGCAGGTTCTGATGCACCGATCGCTCAAGATTTAAAGCAAAAAACCTACGATATGGTAAAAGACGGTCGTAGTGATGGTGAGATTCGCGCTTATATGCAAGAGCGCTACGGCGATTTTATCAGCTACAAGCCGCCTGTACGTCCATCGACATGGATTTTATGGTTTTTTCCGCCATTGCTACTGATCGTATTATTGATAGGGTGGTTTTGGCAAAGCCGTCGCCGCCAGCTGGTAGCGAGCGGTCAGAGTAGAGTGACGGTAGATAATACCGCCTCGGAGCTGACTGCCGCCGAAAAAGCCGAACTTGATCGTCTGCTATCGCGTGCCAATAGCACCGATAATGACGCTCATGACACCACAAGCCCCGAGGACAAAAAATGACCATATTCTCTACTTTTGGCTTATTTATTGCCCTAAGCTTATTTATTGCACTGATACTAGCCCTCATCGTTATCATGCCATGGTTGCGAGCGTCACGCTTACGAGAGAAACCTGTCGATAACCAGTTACTAGATATCAATATCGCCGTTTTTCGTGAGCGTTTGATAGAATTACAGTCCGATAAAGACAATGGCACGATTGATGACGCCCATTATCAAAATCAAAAAACGGAGCTTGAGCGTCAGCTATTGGATGCTCAGCGTGAAGTAACACCTATGGTCGCACCTGGTATCAAGATCCGTTTGATTATCATGGTATGGGTGCCAGTACTTGCAGGATTGGCTTACTTTTTGGTTGGTGACCGTACACCGGTGTTTGACTTGTGGACAGCAGAAGATAAAGTTGCCCAAGTAGCCGATGATTTATTAACCGGTAAGATTGACCAGCCACCAGCTTGGGCGATTGAAGATGGTACGCAATTAATCAGCGCGATGCAGACCAACGTTTATCGTCATGCCGATGATCCTGATCGCTGGATGCGTTTGTCAGAGCTGTTTTTATCGCTTGAAGCTACCGACTCAGCGATTGAAGCTTTGTCACGCGCTTACCGTCTGTCACCAGACAATGAAGAGATTGCGACCACTTATGCGCAGATTAGCTTTTTTGCCAATAAAGGTCAGCTTGATGCCAGTAGCCGCCGTGTATTACAAGATGTCCTTGCCAAAAATCCACAGCATGAAGGTGCGCAGATGCTAATGGCAATGGGTGAGGCACGTGGTAGTAACTTTGCAGAAGCGCAAGGTTGGATTAAGCGTTTACGTGAGAGCATCGCTGCCAAACCAGGTGACCATAGTAAAGCGCTAGCGAGCCTTGATGAGCTAAGTGCTAATGTCATCGAGCAAGAGCAGCAAGCCGCGCAAGGTATCGAAGTTACCGTCTCTATTGATGCGAGTCTATTACCATTGGTTAAAGCCAATGATGTGTTGTTTGTAGCGATACGTGATGTGAAAGGGGGCCCTCCGTTTGCCGCCAAACGTTTACCTATTAGTATCATCAAGCAAGGTAAAGCCAGTATCCGTTTAAGCGATCTTGATGCGATGATGCCAGAACGCACGTTACAATCTGCCCGTAGCGACAAAACTCAGTTAGCAGTCGTTGCTCGTGTTAGCCATAGTGGGACTGCGTCCGCAGAGTCGGGTGATCTATCAGGTAACCCAGTAGTGATTAGCGCTGAACAGACTCAAGTTAATATTGAAATCAATCAACAGATCCCTTAACAAATGATTATTACAGTAAGTTTCATAATACTAGAACCGTATGTAGGACAGCTTTTGAAAGTGGTGCTATCAATAGCTGTATAACCTATTAGTAAAGAAGTAAAAAACGGCTATGGTGTTTTGCTAGTGAAATAATTGGACGGATGACTATAGAAAGTCTTGATTAAACATAACAGACAGCTCATTTTCAGCTTCCCGCAGAAGAGGTATATGGCTTAATAACTCTACTAAAGACTTTTTAACAGTGGGACCATGAGTAAATACGGTGGCAAAGGTTTGCTTGCTGCTCACTATTTAGAATTAGTACCGCACAGGCAACCATGCCTCGAATGAATTCTTAGTTATCTATCCCTATCTGAGTATCCCGCGTTTCAGCTATGGTCCGCGTAGCTTGTTTTTACATCAGTATTGTTAGCTCTAGCAGTGATAATGAATATATTCACTGTCAGATAACTTTGGTTTAATTTAAAACAGAATCATGACGTTTTGGACAATCATCACTACGCCACTAATGACCATTAATAGGATCAGCATCACTCTAAACTGCTTGATATTCATACCTGCTAAAAAGCGCTTACCAATGATGTTGCCAACCACAGCACCAAGCCCTAAAGCAAAGCCATAAATCCAAAGATTGGCAGTCAATACGCCAAAAAAAGTATAACTACCAATCTGAGCCAATCCTACAAAGAATGAATTAGCTGTTTTAGTAGCGATTAAATCTTCTTTTTGTAATCCCGTATTCATATAGAAAGGATTGAGCACAGGACCCAAACCGCCGACGAGTGTGCTAATGAACGCCGTAATAAAACCTAAAGGCACAAACCCCAGTTTAGGCATATTAAAAGATTTTTCTACTTTGCCAAAACGATACTGCAAGACGGTAGATATCAAAAATGCACCCACTAATAACTGAATCCAGCTCCCATCAAGACGGCTAAATAATAATGCAGCTAACCACGCACCAACGATAGCGCTTGGCGCATAATACTTTATTAGCGACCAGTCGATATGATGCCAAAATAAATAAAGACGTGAAGGGCGACTAATGAAATTACCTAAATTAATCACGGGTGGCGCAGCCGAGATCCCTATCAGCGCAGAGGTGACAGGTATAAGTAAAAGTGCACCGCCACCTCCTGATATGGTGGAAATCACAAAAGCAATCATACCCGCCAAAAACAGCCCTGCAAGATGCCAATTAGGAATTGCTTGTAAAATATCGAGCACGGCTAAGCTCCAACATTAACAGAAGGGAACGAGATTGTTTTAGAGCTATATCCTATCTAAAGTCACCATAAAACGTTACCTGAAGAGCAAGATGCCAAGCGTGCCAAAAATGAGCTCATACAGTTTGCTACTGATCATGGTCATAAACTTGCTGCGTTCTACGTAGAGAATGGGTCAGGGGCAAAGCTAGTACATCCAAAGCTGATAGCTATCATAACCCCAGTTCGGGATAAGCCACATTGTAACTCATTGATACTATTTACAATGTTGCTACCTGTCCCTGCTGAGGCATATTTTTGATGGTGGGTTTATAGGGAAACCAGCAATAAGCAATCAAACCTGACAGCAAGTTTGTGATAAACCCCGTGACACTACGATGGCGTGAGTGTTCAATTTGACACAAGTTTTTAAGCTCTCCAAACACCGTTTCAACCAAAGAGCGATGATTGAGTAGTACCTCATCCATAGGCTCAAGTAATTGGGGTTTCATATGACGCCGAAGTTTGGTTATCAACGTGGTATCACTGTGTTTTGTGAGCCACGCGTTTAGGGCTTTACTGATATAGCCTCTATCCCCAAACACCTTGCCAAACACAGGCGTTGCCATATCCTTAACAGGCGCTCTGTCATCCGTATTACCCGCAGTGACTTTAACAGATACAAGCTCGCCCTTATGATTGATAATGGCGTGCAGCTTAAAGCCATAGAACCAGCCCATGCTGCTTTTGCCTCGGGTTGCAAGTCCCTTAAAGACTTTATGACGGTAGATACGCTTGTTATGACAAACTGCTATCTTGGTTGAATCAATATAGCTGATACCCGTACAGTCGCCCATCATGCTTTGCAAGTAGCTGCACAGTGGTATGATACTGCGCGGCACAAGCTCTATAAATCGCGAGTAGCTCGGCAGATTTGGAAACTCCCGTTTCATCATGCCAAGCATGTGATGGTAGTAAAAAGACTTAAACTGTCGATACCGCAGTTGATGAAACAGTACCAAGATGGTCATAATCTCTGCTACACTTATCTGGCATGCTCTTAGCCGTTGACGGCCCGTTGCGATTAAATGAGCGTCAAACTCAGGTTTGAATTGCTAATAAAAGTCGTCAATATGGCAGTATAGTTCGGTTAGGTTGTCCATGTAAGAAGTCCTTGTTGTGAAGTTTGTCTTGGTAAACTTACTTTAGCAACTTTGGACTTCTTTTTTTATCTTTTTTTTGAGCGCTTATCCCGAACTGGGGTTATCATAACTAAAGAAGCGAAGTAATACTCAAATACTCAAATACTCAAATACTCAAATACTCAAATACTCAAATACTCAAATACTCAAATACTCAAATACTCAAATACTCAAATACTCAAATACTCAAATACTCAAATACTCAAAATCATTTTGACTATCTGTATCAAGGCTTGTCAAATTACAATGGTCTGTTATCAGCAGTTCCTTTTATACAGTCTGTTTTAAGTAGTTTATTAGCGTAAATAGGGTCAAGAAAAATATTGATTACGTTTTAGGCTATGGTATTTCAGCCGAATCTCTTATAGCCGAATCATCATCGCAACGATGATATTTATACCAGATTGATTATCAAAGTAGGCTTCCCTGCATATAGCAGGGTCTGTTCTACCTATTCAATTCATCTGTCTCATCTTTAAAGGTCTCTACAACGACAGAGAAAATATCGTCCCAAACCTCATCATTTGTTAAAAATGGATAATCCTTAAGTAACTTATTACTTTTAGCACCCTTATTTTGCAGCATACTGCGAATGATTCTATCGGCATAGCTGTTGGGCATCTCAACAATCTCTTTTATCGCCAGTCGTGCATGGTCATGCTTTCTTAGGTACTGTGACTCGTTATGCATCTCTTTTTCAATAACATGAGCAATCAGTCCTGATAAGTACTGAACGTGAGGCGTTAGATCCATAAAGCGCCATGCAGGTTGAATCAGGTGAGTATTTCCAAAATTTAAGTTTGAGCGAATACCATCAGGGTAGGTAACTGCCTTTTTATCAAAGCTGTAATGATCACGGATTTGCTTCATAAGCGGCACAGAGACACGGTCTAAAATCTTATCATAGGCATGACGGTCTGAGGGATGCTCAGCAATGGCTTGTGATATAGGTAGGATAATCGGCTCATGAATGACCTGGTCTCGTCTGAGGACATCATTAATCAAAAAGCGATGTACGCGGCCATTGCCATCCGCCAGCGGATGAATATATACAAAAGCAAAGGAGGCAACAGCACTACGCATCAGTGCTGACTGTCCCTCAGTCTTTTCCATAAATACCTGTAACCCTGCTAGCTTGTTAGCAATGTCATCAGCTGGTGGAGCAATATAATGCACAATTTCTTTAAAGCCATTCACCTGAGTGTGCGACACAAAAACTGGTGATTGACGGACACCATACTGCTGGATAACCGTTTTGCTACCGAGTATCTCTTGTTGCAGCTCTGCTAGTGATTCAGGATCAAGCGGAATGTCACCGGTGCCGGTACGCCGTGCCATCACATCGGCAAAACGTTCAATGCGTTTTAATTCTTTTCCCTCACCTTCTATGGTAAAGCTGGCTTTACTCTCTCGTAATGTCATCCATACGGAGGCACGCATCAGTAAGTCTTGCCCAAATTCATCGTTAAGTTTGTCAACCATCATGGCAATATCGAGTGCAGCTGCTTGCGTAAAGGCCTCTGTTTTCACCAGTATCGGACAGAAATGACGGGTTCCTGCTAGATTGTCATTGATACGCCAACGAGCATTCTTGATGACATGCGCAGGGCTTGAAGTAACCTGCTTCTTAGCATCTAAAGCGTCCACATAGTTACCGCCTAAATTACTCGGTACTGCTAACTGCTGACCCATGAGCCATTCATACAAGAAAGCCATTCTACGGGCATAGCTGCCTGTGGGCTCAGCGTTTACCCATGCTTGTACATCATCAGCCCCTATCTGCTCAAACAGACGAGTCAGTAACTCTAAACTCAGTACTTCATGACGCATGTGAAATTGTAAGTGCGCAATGATTGTGTCCAGTGGACGCGCGGTTTCCTGATAAGCGTTATGAATGACGTCACCGTCTTTATAGGTTTGTCTGCGCCCACCGATACTACTGCTGACATATAAAGGGGCAGCCAGCTCGATGCTTGCATGACGGATAAGCCATGCTGCGCCAATAGGGTCTGAGGTAGGGGTGTTCATCATGAGTGGCTCAAGCGATTATAGATAAGCCATTTTGCAGAAAAGCGATTATGAATGCAATATAATGATTATAATGAAGCCTCAATGCATTAAATCGATTTTTATATGACGCTGTGATGTCTTTAGATAAAGATCGAGGGGCGTTTTAAGTGGGCATAATTGAACGAAATTGAATGATGAAAATACACCGTTTTTAACACAGATACGTAGTAATAGAGTACCTATTTCTGCAAATAAAGCCTTCTTGCCTCGCGTGTAATGCCTTATATATCAGCTGTTTATGAACAAAAATAAAATAAAATACCTCAGCTATGAGCCTGGCTTTAACACCCGGTAAACAGTAGCTACGCCAACACCAACTGCCTTAGCGATTTCCTCTTTTGTCATATTGCCTTGACTGTCTAATTCTCTAATACGATTGTGTTTCGTTGTATTAGGCTTCTTACCGGAGGGCTTATAGCCACTGTTAGCCAATCCCTGCTTGATACGCTCTCTACGCTTGTCGTTATCAAGCTTTGCCATCGTTGCTAATAAGTCGATCAGCATATGGTTAATCACTGTTAGGATCTCACCTGTCATGCCATTATTAACTGTATGCGTCGTTGGTAGATCAGCCACCACCAATCGCAAGCCTTTGTCTTTGATACGCTGCTTTAGAATTGCAAAATCATCTTGAGATAATCGGCTTAATCTATCCACGCTTTCAACCAGTAGAATATCGCCTTGCTCAGCGTCCTTTAGCAGCTTGGCTAATAATGGTCTATCGAGCTTTGTACCACTGAAATGCTCGACGTACTCAACATGGTTATCATCATAACTTGTACTGAAAGCCACCAAATCAGCCAATGCTCTGGTAGCGTCTTGATCCTTAGTGCTGGCTCTCACATAAATACGAACAGTCATAACCCACCTCTATTATTTAGACTTAATAATTAGTGCTCATTGATAATAACAAGATATTACTATCATTTAATAATATAAAAAAGTCTAATGATAGATAGATTATCATTTAAAGGTTTTATGTTTTGGGTATAGTCTAATGGTAGATTGTCAGGCGCTTTCACTGGTTCGGTACCCTAGTGAGGACTTGAATGCTAAGCTGCGGGCTAATGTTATCAACGCTTTAAATCGCTGAAATATTCACAGTGTACTTCATGGTGTACTTACCATACATATTCTATCTATGTTCGGTGCCCTATACAGGCACCGTACTATAAGAATGACCGCTTACTTAAACACTGGGTAACATAGGCAACCAAAATACTAAAGCTAAAAGCGTTACGAGTAGTACTGGCGGTGTTATGAATAAGCCAATCTTCATATACTGACCCCAGCTGATTTTATAATCCTTTTCCGCCAGTACATGTAGCCATAACAATGTTGCTAAGCTACCAATTGGGGTGAATTTTGGTCCTAAATCATTACCAATAACATTGGCATAAATCATCAACTCACGCGTTGCAGTGGGAACTTGGGCGCTATCAATTGCCAGCGCTCCTATGAGGGTTGACGGCATATTATTCATTACAGATGCTACGATAGCTGATAGAAAGCCTGTGCCGACCGTCGCAATGACGTTACCTTGCTGTCCTAACCAGTTTAGTATTTGCGCGCCATATGCCGTGAGTCCTGCGTTACTTAAGCCATAAACCACTAAATACATACCGATGGAAAACAAGACAATTTGCCAAGGAGCTTTACGTAGAACGTGGGTCACAGAAAATTTGGTATCACGACCGCCTTGCCACCAGCGACCTGCGATTGCCATAAGCACTAGCGCCGCGATACTAGTCACCAATGAAATCACAAGACCTAATGACTCGGTGGCAAAATAAGCGATAAGTAGTAAGGCCAATAATGGAAAGGCCGCTCGAAAAACCAAAGGGTCTTTGATAGCAGATTGCGGTGAGCTTAGACTATCCATTGAATAATGCTTCGGGATATGTCGCGCATAGACAAGCCATAATACCAGTAGCGTTGCGATAACAGATACGATATTCACTGGCACCATGACTGCCGCATAGCGACCAAAACCAATATCAAAATAATTAGCGCTAACGATGTTGACTAGATTAGACGTTACTAATGGCAGACTTGCGGTATCGGCAATAAAGCCAGTAGCTATGATAAAGGCTAAAGCTGATTTGGGTGCAAAATCAAGGCGCAGCAAAATGGCAATGACAATAGGAGTAAGCAATAACGCCGCCCCATCATTAGCAAAAAAGGCGGCAATGAACGCACCTAGAATCACAATCATGGGAAACAGTCGCCGACCATGACCATTACCTAATCTTGCAACATGCAATGCCGCCCAGCCAAAAAATCCAGCCTCATCTAATATCAATGAGATGATGATGAGCGCGACAAAGGTAAAGGTGGCATCCCAGACGATATTCCAGACGATAGCCACATCTGATAATTGCACCACCCCCAAAAGCAGGGCAACTACTGCGCCGCCCATTGCACTCCAACCGATACCCAGTCCTTTTGGCTGCCATATGACTAAGGTCAAGGTGACAATAAAAATCGCTAATGCGAGCATAAAGGTGCCTTAATAAAACAATGGTATTAGAGAAGGTTAACGTTAGATACGCTTGAGTTTAGAGTGATTTTTGATTTACACGCTGTGATACTTCCTCACGACTCTCTACGCGCTCAGAATAACGATCGGTTAGATAAGTGGAGCGACCACGTGTGAGCCACGTAAACTTCACTAATTCCTCACACACATCAACGATACGCTGATATAAAGGCGAATTAAGCATACGATTATTGTCATCAAACTCTAAAAAAGCTTTCGGAACAGACGACTGATTGGGTATGGTAATCATACGCATCCAGCGGCCCAAGATACGCAGCTGATTGACGGTATTAAAGCTCTGACTGCCGCCACTGACTTGCATTACTGCCAGCGTCTTGCCTTGAGTCGGTCGAACGCCACCTAATGACAGTGGAATCCAATCAATCTGCGCTTTCATGATGCTAGTGATACTGCCATGGCGCTCAGGGCTAACCCATAGCATGCCCTCAGACCACGCTGCTAGCTCACGTAACTCTCGTACTTTCGGATGATTAGCATCGGTACTATCAGGTAACGGTAAACCTGTGGGATCAAAGGTACGCACCTCGCAACCATACCAACGCAATACCCGACTTGCCTCTTCACTTGCTAATTTAGAGAACGAGCGTTCACGTAAAGAGCCGTATAGCACCAATATTCTTGGTGGATGACGGGGATCATTTGCACCAATCAGAGCCTCAATATCAATCGGTTGCAGCTCTACTGCATCTATATTTGGTAACTCCGTTAAATCGACAGAGGCGTCTAAACTATTATCTTTAGTAGATTGGACTATTTCACCATCTTCTTTGGTAAAACGACTCACTGGATTGTCTAATAATTCAAATACCCGCTCCGAAGGTCGGCACAGCGCTGCGCCGCTAGAGGTCACCACAATAGGACGATTCATCAAAATAGGATGTGTCATCATGGCATCAATCAGTTCATCATCAGATAACGTAGTATTATCCAAACCAAGCTCATCATAAGGCGTACCTTTCTGACGTAGAAGCTCACGCGGTGAAAGTTTCATCAAGCCTAACAGCTCAATCAAATATTCACGAGTAGGCGGTGTTTTGAGGTATTCAATGACGTTCGGTTGCTCGCCTGAAGCCTTCATGATGGCCAAGGTATTGCGAGACGTACCACAATTAGGGTTGTGAAAAATGATAGGTGTCATAACGACCTTTTTATAGTGTTAGAAGGGTTTGTATTCTTAAAAGAATAGTAGCTTAGCTGTTGGGTTTGTCGGATGGGTTGATATCGCAGGCACTCAAGCTGTCCAAAAGAGAGCCACATAACTCTGGGTGACCTGCACAGCAGTCTTTTAACAAGAATTGAATGACATCTTCGACATGCGTAAGAGACGCACGATAAATAATCTGGCGGCTTTGTCGTTGTGAGCTTACCCATCCTGCCCGGGCAAGCACGGCTAAATGAGCCGACATCGTATTATGTGGCACACCAAGATTGCGAGCGATTTCACCAGCAGGCAGACCATCAGGCTCATGACTAACCAAAAGTCTAAAAGCTTTTAATCGAGTTTCTTGAGAGAGCGCAGCAAAGCTGGTAGTAGCATTTATTATTTCCATAAGTCCAATAATATAGACATATAAAAATAAATCAAGATATTTTATGAGGTGAGACCATCCCAGATTCTGTGTAACTGACGTTTAGATTAAATACTTACACAAAATTTAGGAAGGTCTCTGAAAATTAACCACCTGACACAACTCGTCACCTACTAACAGATCTTGGCGGTCATAAAAGTTGCCCCAACGCTTATAATTATTATCCGTTCTCGACTCAGGGTTATAAGTAATGGCGATGTAGGTTTGAATTTTATTAGTGTCCTAAATTAGTTGACCACCACCAGATTCTTATCAAAGACTTCATCATCTATTATTCGCCAAACGGCAACTTGCTGATGGTCTTTGGTGGTGACTAGATTTAAAGTTTGTTCAATCATTGCTTGAGGTCTCATATCCTTATGATGTTTATTTGCTTCAAACCCAGTTACTTTACACTTAGCGGTTTAATTAAGCTACTTACTTGAGCTATTTGCTTCAGTTATTAGGCTTGGCTACTTACTCAACTTCAATATTCTAAAGGCGCCCTGAATAACTAAAGCAAATACGATGCTACCAATAATCAAATCAGGCGTACTAGAGTGTAACCAATTAACCAAAATCCCTGCAACAATTACCCCTAAATTGATAATCACATCGTTTGAAGTGAAAATCATACTGGCTTGCATATGGGCTTCTTCTCCTTCTTTGCTTTTCGATTTTTGTAGTAAATAGAGGCAAATCAAGTTTGCAATTAGCGCAAGAATCGATATGACTATCATGGTAGAAAAGTCAGGTAACTGCTCATTGCCAAAGAAACGTCTTAGTACTTCTAAAAAACCAAGAATCGCTAGCGTAATTTGAAAATATCCGGCAATTCTAGCAATCCGTTTTTTCTTAATGACCGTTCCACCGACCGCAAATAAGCTAATTCCGTACACGAAGCTATCTGCTAACATATCTAAGCTGTCGGCGACCAACCCCATCGAACGAGAAATCAGTCCCGTGCTCATTTCAATAATAAAGAAAGCAAAGTTAATGACCAGCACTATCCATAGTAGCTTTCTTTGCTCAGCATCTTTTTTGTGACTAGAGTCAGCATCAATTTTAAAATTATTGTTGGGATCAGAGGGGTCAATGGTTTCGGTCGAGAGTAGGGTGTCTCCTAATTTTAGGTCATGAATAGCAGTCTCTATCCCTTCTATATTGTCATGATGAAACACAGTTAATTGACGGTTAGGAATGTCGAACTCAAGATGTTCAATATTCGAGTGGCCCTCTAATTTCATTCGGATTAGGTTTTCCTCCGAAGGGCAGTCCATCTTCGATATTTTAAAAGTTGTTTTATTCATAGTTACATTTATATCCGGGTGGTGGTTCAAAAAGTAGGCTGAAAAAAAACAGGCTGAGAAATTGATAAATAGTGAAATGCAAATGACACTATACATCAAATGCCCAGCCTGTCTAAGTGACAATATAACAGCCTGTCTAAGTGACAATATAAAGAAAAATGGTTTCAAAAGCCATACCCCAAGGGCACTATCAAAACAGGTCTCTTAATCAATTAATAGTCTACTTATAATAGACTGCAATAATGGAACCACTTATAACAGACTATTTTAGGTGTTTATGTTTATCAGAGCATAGAGCGCCCATCAAAGATCAAGATGCCAAGCGTGCCAAAAGTGAGCTCATATAGTTTGCTGCTGATCATGGTCACAAAATTGCCGCCTTCTATGTTGAAAACGAGTCAGACGCAACTTTAATACGTCCACAGTTAATGTAACTGATAAATGATGCCCATGAAGGCGATATAATTTTGGTTGAGCAGATTGACCGCTTAGCACGTTTGAACCAAGCTGATTGGGATACGCTCAAAAGAATGCTATCAGAAAAAAAGCTCTCTATCGTGTCAAAAGAGCTGCCGACCTCATATATGGCGCTTCAATCTGAAAGCAGTACAGAATTTATGAGCAGTGTATTGCAGGCCATTAACTCGATGATGCTGGATATGCTCGCAGCCATTGCTCGAAAAGACTATGAGGATCGCCGTAACCGTCAGATGCAAGGTATTGCTCGTGCTAAAGTAGAAGGTAAGTATGCCGGTCGTGGGAAGGATACCGAAAAGCGCAAGATCATCGCTAGTCTACTCAAATCAGGCCATAGCTATTCTGATATTCAGAAAATGGCCAAGTGCTCAAGGCATTTGATCGCTGATGTGGCCAAGGAAAGACTGAGGATGCTTAGTACTCGTTAAGTGGTTCCACTACAGCAGTCTACTATGAGTAGTCTATTAATTGATTAGTGAGCCTTTTTAGATGGTTCCGCTGGGATATACTCATGTAGAACTGCATGTAATAACACTAATTTGGACTTTGATAATGAAAAAGGATAAACCATACATTGTTGTGGTTTAATATTGTTGTAACAACGGTAACTTTACTTATTTAATAGAAGAAAAAACAAAATCAATTAGCGATGTTTAAACTGGTATTCATTGATGGTCACTTTAATTAGATATAAAGTAAGTAAACAAAAAGTCAGTAAGGTAATTGATAACGTGTCTAAACGAACCATAAGTATGTTGGCTAAAGAACTGAGTGTAAATGTCGAAACAATTCGCTTTTATGAACGCAAAGGCTTAATTAAACAACCACCAAAGCCTATGCAGGGCTATAGACATTACCCGAAAGAAACGGTAAATAGAATACATTTTATCAAGCGTTCTCAAGAATTAGGTTTTACGCTAAATGAGATTGAAGGGTTACTTGCGTTAAACGATAGTCCATGTAGTAAAGTACAAGAATTAGCTAATAAAAAACTGATCGCAGTACAAAAAAAGATGGCTGACTTGTTGTTGTTAGAACACGCTTTGGAAGAACATTTAGGACAATGCCAAAATAATGATGACGATAGCCACTGCCCAATAATTGATTCGTTGCAACCGAAGTAAATGATTCACTTAACTACCATTTCCCACTAAAACAGCGAGA
>NZ_PJAS01000066.1 GCF_002836735.1 Psychrobacter sp. 4Bb
GTATCGCTGTAATTGATTGAATAACTATATAAATGTTATTTTCACTAAAGGGATTTACATGAAAAAATAATCTTTAGTCGCAACGATGCTATTACTCAGCACGACTCTTGCGCAAGCAGCAGAACAATCAGGTTTAGCAGCATTTGGAGCAGGTCTCGATGGCTTTATGGCCAATATATTTGGCTGGTTCGTCGACCTTATTTTCTTTTCAGTACCTCTTGGAGACGTCAGCTTCCCCCTCATTGTGGGTTGGTTATTAGTTGCCGCACTCGTATTCACTTTTTACTTTGGATTTATTCAGTTTCGTCAAATAGGCCTGTCTCTAGATATTGTCAGAGGCAAATATACCGATCCAAATCCCGCCAACAAAGAAGAAGGCGAGGTCAGCCATTTTCAAGCCTTAGCTACTGCGTTATCAGGTACCGTTGGTCTTGGTAATATCGCAGGCGTTGGTGCAGCACTTGCTATTGGTGGACCTGGCGCTACCTTTTGGATGATTATGGTAGGCCTATTTGGTATGGCGACTAAGTTTGTAGAATGTACGCTAGGTGTCAAATACCGCACGGTACTACCATCTGGCGTTGTATCAGGTGGCCCTATGTACTATCTAAGCCGCGGCATGGCTGAACGTGGTATGGGCGGATTAGGTAAGTTTCTGGCTGTTGGTTTTGCACTCATGTGTATACTGGCGACCTTTGGTGCTGGTAACATGTTTCAGGATAACCAGGCTTTCGCAGTCATGAGCTCTACTTTTAGCATTCCAACGGATTACAGTGTATTCTTTGGTATTGGCTTAGCATTTTTAGTCGGTATGGTTATCATTGGTGGCATGCCGCGCATCGCAACCGTTACCGAAAAAGTCGTACCTTTTATGGCCTTGTTGTACATTACTATGGCGGTAATCGTACTGATTGCTAACTTTAATCATATCGGCGCTGCATTTAGCGAGATTTTCACGGGTGCCTTCACTGGTGCTGGTGTGGCTGGTGGCTTTATTGGTGCGTTGATTCAAGGTTTGAAACGTGCAACTTTCTCTAACGAAGCAGGTGTTGGTTCAGCCGCTATTGCTCACTCAGCGGTAAAAACCAAAGAGCCTGCTACTGAAGGCCTAGTAGCGCTGTTAGAGCCTTTCATTGATACGGTTGTTATCTGTACGATGACGGCGCTTGTTATTACTATCTCTGGGGTGAACACTGCCGCAAACTTGCAAACCCAAGCGCTTACTGGTGTGGATCTAACCCGTGCGGCCTTTATGGAAACGGCGCCTATTTTCCAGTATTTCTTAGCTGTCGCGGTATTGTTGTTTGCTTTCTCAAAGATGATTTCATGGTCATATTATGGTCTAAAAGCTTGGACTTACCTCTTTGGTGAAGGCAAAGGCGGTGAGATGATATACAAACTTATCTTCTTAATCTTCGTTGTTATCGGTACCATCGTACAGTTTAGCTTCGTTATCGACTTCTCAGATGCGGCTCTGTTCGCTATGGCAATCTTTAACATCATCGGTCTGTACTTCTTGATGCCAATTGTGAAAAGAGAGGTTAATTCTTTCATAGCTCGTGTGAAAAGTGGTGAAATTAAAAAGTATAAATAATGGATGTGATTGAACATTCTATTGTAACTTAATAATTAAAAAAGCCCGCCAAGATGATTCTTGGCGGGCTTTTCGATGGCTGGTATTTTCTAAATAGCTATTAAACTTTAGGTAGAAGCGATCTGTAAAGAGTTGCCTATTTATACAAAAAAACCGCTTAGCTTTTGTTAGGTGGTTTTTTTTCGTTGGATCAAGTTTTACTCTGTAACAGCATCAGCCTACATAAACGGCAGTTTAGTAAAAATCTGCAATATCGTGGCATTGACGATATCAACAAAGAACGCACCAACCATTGGCACGATTAGGAATGCTTTAGGTGAAGGCAAATAGCGATCGGTGACTGCCTGCATATTTGCAATTGCAGTCGGTGTCGCACCCATACCAAAACCACAATGCCCCGCTGATAATACAGCCGCGTCGTAGTCTTTACCCATAATTTTAAAAGTAATCAGGTACACGTAGATAATCATAATGATGGTCTGTACGACCAATATGACTAGCACAGGGCCTGCCAAATCGGTCAATTGCCACAGTTTTAATGATAACAATGCCATCGCCAAAAATAGACTTAAAGACGCATTACCAAGTACATCAATTGAGCGGTCAAACATATCAAAATTGAAGACCATCGTTAGCACATTGCGAATGATAACACCACCTGCCAATGCCCATACGAAAGTAGGCAGCTCAAACCATGTACCTTCAGCAACGATGGCCATCACATCGGCAAAAGCCAAAGCACCTGCGAATAGTGCCAAGGTTTCGATAGTAGAAGAAGCGGTGATAAAGCGCATGCTATCAGGCCTTTCAAAGATATCTTTATTACTACCTGCAGACTCCTCATCGTGTTTGGTACTATATAACGACTGTGCACCAGCAACTTTTTCGATATCGCTAGGATCAGGGTTGGCTGGCGTTGGTTTTAGTCCAAGTCGGTTAATCAAGCGACGGGCAACAGGACCACCAACGATACCACCCGCGACCAAACCATAAGTAGCAACCGCGATACCAAGCGTCGTCGCACCGACCACACCATAGTCTTGTTCTAGCGTGATGCCCCAAGCGCCTGCTGTACCATGACCACCTGTTAGAGCGATAGAACCTGTCACCAGACCGAGCAAAGGATCCAGTCCCAATGCACTTGCCATGGCCACACCCACGACATCCTGCAATACAATAAACACTGATACAACGATAGTAAAAATTAGTAATGGTGTGCCGCCTGCTTTTAGCCTACTAAAATCAGCGCTCAGACCGATGGAGGCAAAGAACATCAACATGGTGGCGGTCTGTAGTCCTTGATGAAAGTTAAAACTATATCCCCAAACCATATTGAGAGCATAGACAACAATCGCCGCGACCAGACCACCAGCAACCGGTTCTGGAATATTAAAGTCTTCTAAAAACTTGACTCTTCGCACCAAAAACCGCCCAAGTAGCAGCACTAAGGTGGCCAATATCAGGGTGTAATAACCGTTTAAGGTAAGCTCCATAGGTTAATCCTTTCTGTAAAATAAATTAACCTGAATTCGGGATAAATATGGCTTTATCTCGAATTCAGGTTTCTATGATGACGAATAATTATCGGTGACTATCGGCGGTCAAGCTTGCAATATATAGGCTTTTAACGACTAAATCTCTAACGCATAAGCTTCATCCTCAGATGGCACGATGACCCACAATTGTGGTTTGCCAAATTCTCTAAAGGCATCCTCAATGATGCTTTTAAAGACATTGAAGTCCTCAGTGTTTATCCTTTTGACGTCTGTTAAATCCAGCCTTAAATGAACTGCTTCACTGTCTGTTAGACAATCCCATGCACTGTCCCAGTTGTGCGAAAAATAACTAGGAAAGTCACAGGCCTTGGCCAAACTCGTCAATAGCTCAGTTTTTTCGAGCGTGTCACCGACGGCTATAGTAACAGCCTGCGCAGGAATGCTAGTACCCAGTGCTGTACCGTTTTGGTTAATGTGGTCTTGATTAACATGGCTTTGATTAACGTAGTGGATGGCTTGGTTCACACTTTCTCGATTCATATCGGCTTGGTTCGTATTCGTTTGTTTCATATCAGCTCTTTTCATATTAAGGCACCTGTAGTCTTTGGAAACTATCATAGTGATCGACAGTCAAGTAATAGACAGTAGGTGGGTTGCCACCTGTGACGATACGCCGTGCGCCGCGATGAGAGACACCAGGGGTGGGCACGGTATATTCGCGATAGTAGCCTTGTGACTGGGCGGGTAGTCTGCCTTCACGGTTATAAAACGTCGTGCCATCTTTATTTGGGTAAGGAAACGGGCCGCCTTGCTGAATAAGCGCAATCGTATTATCGACCTGTGCGTCACCTGTTATTCCTGATACTGCGGCCTGACTCGTATTATTAGTGACGTCCTGCGATACCGTTGTCGACTCGATGCTATCAGCAAACAATGTCGAATTTAAATCGCCAAAGAAATAGAAAGCGACGGCGATGATAGCGATGAGGCTAAATAGCGTAGAGCCTAAGCTTTTTTTATTGGGTCTACTATTGTGACAGCTACGATTTGAGTTACGAGTGCGTTGATTGCTATTTCTATTAGCGTTAGTAGGGGTATAGCTTGGAACATCTGATGCAGTATCTTGGTCAAGGCTCAATGAAGACGAGGTCACTTCAGTGGCTCTCAATTGATTTTTGTCGTTACGGGCACTGTTAAAATAGACACTTTGTCCAACCGTTATAGGCTTCGCCAGTCTTGCTTTGCTAATATGAAAGAACACATCTTCACTTTGATTATCTACATCGATAAAGCCATAGCCTTTATCTTCATTCCAGTGCTTAATCTTGCCACTTTGCATGGTTGTACCGCTCCCTATAATTTAAATGCCTTAACTAAAATACTTATGATGCAAACGAAGAAACGCCAGCATAATTGCTGACGTTTCTGATTATTTGTTTCGATAGTCGATGCTAGTATGATTAAGCACGGGTTTCGCCGTGACCATAAACGATCCATTTTTGCGAAGTCAGACCTTCGAGACCGACAGGGCCACGTGCATGGATTTTGTCTGTTGAGATACCAATTTCAGCACCGAGACCGTATTCAAAACCATCAGCAAAACGGCTAGAGGCGTTAATCATTACGCTGGCCGAGTCCACTTCACGGATGAAGCGCTGCGACTTGGTATAGTTATCAGTGATGATGACATCAGTATGATGACTGCCGTGCGTATTGATATGCTCAATCGCTTCATCAATACCTGAGACCACTTTTACCGCTAGGATAGGAGCTAAATATTCAGTATCCCAATCCTCAGAAGTGGCAGCTGATAGATGACCTTCAAGCTTAGCGTTTTCATTTAGGATAGCTTGTGACTTGTCATCAAGGCGTAGTTGCATTGCGTCATCGGCAGCAACGATGGCTTCTGCAATTTTAGGCAATAGCTCATCTGCGACTGCTTCATCGACCAGTAACGTCTCCATCGTATTACAAGTGCCGTAGCGATGTGTTTTGGCATTGACACTGACTTTAATCGCAATCTCAGCGTCCGCATCACTATCAATAAAGGTATGGCAATTACCGTCTAAATGCTTAATCACAGGTACTTTGGCATCGTTGCTGATACGCGCAATCAAACCTTTACCACCACGTGGCACGATGACATCGACATATTCAGTCATAGTAATCAGCTCACCAACGGCTGCACGATCGGTCGTCTGTAGTACTTGCACGCTATGTTCCGATAGATCAGTATGGCTAAGACCTTTAATGATGCATTTGGCAATGGCTTGGTTAGACTCAAATGCTTCAGAACCACCGCGCAAGATAATGGCGTTACCTGATTTGAGTGCCAGTGAGGCAGCCTCTAATGTTACGTTAGGACGCGACTCATAAATCATACCGACCACACCAAGCGGCACCCGCATTTTGCCCAAATGAATACCTGATGGCTGATAGGTCATGTCAGTGACTTCACCGATTGGGTCAGGAAGGCCAGCGACGTCTTTAAGACCTTGTAGCATACCGTTAAAACGTGCTTCGTTTAGCTCCAAGCGGTCGAGGAGTGCGCTATCAAGATTGTTTTTTTGACCGTAGTCCATATCGATTTTATTTGCAGCCAAGATGTCTTGTTTGGCATTGACCAGCTCATCATGAATGGCCAAAAGTGCTGAATTTTTATCGCCAGTGTTGGCAGCAGCCAGCGCGCGAGAAGCCGCTCGTGCTTGCTTGCCGACAGACTGCATATAGGTCGTAATATCCGTAGTATTCGATTGACTCATAAATTATTTTCCTTATGTGATACAAGTTTTTTATAACTAAAAGCGCCCAATTTTATATAGGTAAAAGTACCTAAAAAGGCGAAAAATGTCGCAAAAAAAGAAGTTTTGAATGCCTACTGAAATAGCGATAGGTCATTATGCTATTTAACATAGAGCAGATTGAGACGATAGTAAAGATGATTTTGTGAACAGAATCCGCTTTGCAACGCTCTTGTAAGGGCTTATTCAAAGTAATATTGTTCATGCTAAGCGGTATTTATTTAAGATAATCGCATTATCAGTACTACACTATATCTTTACGTGTTTTTAACAGAATTGCGCTGTAAATACTAAGGTAGCTGCGAGATATCCTCAGTATAGTAAGCATTAAAACAGCAAGGCTATCAGTAGATAGTACTTAATCTTATTGTGATGAATGATGGAGAACGAACATGGCTACGAAAAATACAACTTATAAAAACTGGTTAACGGTTGGCTTGGTAGCAGGCGCTCTGGCATTAGGTGCTTGTAGCAAAAAAGACGAGACACCGATGGAAACTGACGCTGATACTACTGTAGACGCTCAAACCTCTGTAGAAGAAAGTGCGACAGCGAGTGACAATGATGATGTGGCCGTGGCTAGTGCCGATGATGAGGGTATGGACGTTACCAATAACGATGATGTGGCAGTGGCGACAGCAGAAGATGCGGATATGATGGACGGTACTGAAGATTCAGAACATGTATCGACGTACTAATTGCATACTATAGAATGCACTAGCTACATATTAAATGTACTAAGCACATACTATAAATAGGCAGTTATCAGATAACACAACGCCTCGTATTCTAAAGTGATAAAATAAAGCCCAGAGCGATAAATGCAGTCTGGGCCTTTTTGTATTCGTAGTTTGTTAGAAGCTGATTAACCCGTTGGTTAAATACAATATTTGCCTTTTTACTGCGTAATAAGAGACAATATGGCATTTTTCTCTTTGCCTCATCAGGCATATTACGATAATGCATCTAGATGCTTGTACTATATATAGATATAGCTCTTATTTTATTCGTGTTTTCACTCATATTTATTGGAAGTCTGCTGAACCATGCTTGATACTGCAAAAAACCCGACTCGGCCTATCGCCCTAGACTTACAAGACATCCATAAAAGCTACGGCTCATTAGAGGTATTAAAAGGGGTGTCCCTGACTGCCTATGATGGCGATGTTATCTCTATTTTGGGCTCATCTGGCTCAGGTAAGTCGACGTTGCTGCGTTGTATTAATCTTCTAGAAAATCCCAATCATGGTCGTATCTTGATCGGTAACGAAGAGCTGATGCTAAAGCCTGCTAAATCAGGTGAGTTACAAGCAGCAGACGTGAAGCAGCTAGAAAGCCTGCGCGCTCGTGTGGGGTTTGTCTTTCAGAACTTTAATCTATGGCCGCATAAGACCATTCTACAAAACATCATCGAAGGGCCAACGCAGGTCTTAAAGATTAAAAAAGACCAAGCGATTAGCGATGCGGAAAAGCTGCTTGATAAAGTAGGCCTGCTCGACAAAAAAGACGCTTATCCAGCGAACTTATCTGGTGGTCAGCGTCAGCGTGTCGCAATCGCCCGTGCGCTTGCTATGCAGCCACAAGTCCTATTGTTTGATGAACCAACCTCTGCGCTAGATCCTGAACTGGTCAACGAAGTGCTTGCGGTAATGCGCGAGCTAGCAGAAGAAGGACGTACGATGCTTATCGTTACTCACGAAATGCGCTTTGCCCGTGAAGTATCAAGCAAAGTCGTCTTCTTACATCAAGGCGTGGTTGAAGAAATTGGCACACCTGAGCAAGTCTTTGATAACCCTACCTCTGAGCGCGTCAAAGACTTTATGGCATCACATCGTCCTACTTAGTTATTAATTATTAGTTTTTTGCTTAATATCATGTCCAATACAGATGGTGGCAACACGCTTGTCACCATTTGCCCTGCCAAATGTAAAATCACTGTAACGTAACCATTGTTGACTGTTTATTGCCCAATGATAACTATGAGTATGCAAAACGTTTGTTTTTGATATTTTACTCAGGTATTATCAAAAGGTTTATAGGCCGTCACGTCTCGTGGCTGTCTGTTATTCTGCTATCTATATTGCTTGTCTGGCAGGGACGTCAGAGAAAAAAATATCAGAACCCTAAGTCAGAAAATCCTGTCAAAAACTTATGTAAAACCCATCAGAATTTAAGGAACGTATGATGTCGAATTCTCGCCTATTGTGGTCATCAATGACCGTTACTGCTGCATTGATGTTGAGCGCTTGTAGCCAACCTGCCGATGAAACTACCGATACCAACGCTGACGCCCCTGCAGCAGAAACCACTGGTAAAACCATTCGTATTGCTACCGAAGGCGCTTACCCTCCATTCAACTACACCAACGCCGACGGCAGTTTGGCAGGTTTTGATATCGATGTTGCCAATGCCTTGTGTGATCAAATGCAAGCTAAGTGTGAAATCGTTGCACAGGACTGGGACGGTATTATCCCTGGTTTATTGGCGCAGAAATATGATGCGGTGATTGCAGGTATGTCTATCACCGCTGAGCGTCAAGAAAAAGTTGATTTCAGCGAGCCGTACTTTGCCAATACGATGGTATGGTTGACCAATACGGATGGTGGTTTTGATCCTATGACGATTAAAGATGCAACGCTTGGTGGTCAACGTTCTACTACGCCAGGTGCTTATCTACAGGATAACTACGAAGGCAAAGAAGGCAACACAGTTCAGTTGTATGACAACTATGACAATGCCTATCTAGATCTAAAATCTGGTCGTAGCGATGCCGTATTGGCTGAAAAAGTTTCTGCCAAATCATGGTTAGCAGAAAACGCAGCGGGCTTCGGTATCGTTGGTGATGAAATTGATAACGATGACAATATTGCCATTGCTGTACGTAAAGGTGACTCACTCAAAGCTGACTTTGACAAAGCATTGAGCGAGATCCGTAGTAACGGTGAGCTTGCACGTCTTGAGCAAATGAACTTTGGTCAATAATGACTCACTGAAGATTTATGCTTAGAACAAGTAACGTTTGATGCGAGTAATGCTTAAAACCAAGCATGTTTCAAATAAACGGTGTTTATAAGCATAAATCAGCAAGCAGTGATTGACGATACAGCTGGTAAATATATTAAGGAATAAAACTTATGACAATTTCAATGACATCATCAATGAGTAAAAAAGCATTGTGGCTAGCACCGCTTAGCGCAGCGATGCTAATGCTGGCAGGTTGTAACAATAGCTCAGCACCAGCAGAAAATGCTGAAGCTGACACCGCTACTGAAGCACCTTTAAATATCAAAATTGCGACAGAATCAAGCTATAAGCCTTTCAGTTATACCGATGCAGATGGCAAACTGATTGGTTACGAGATTGAGCTAGTTGACGCATTATGTGCGCAAATGAAAGCTGAGTGTGAAGTCATCTCTCAAGATTGGGACGGTTTGATTCCAGGGCTTAACGCACAGAAATTTGATGCAGCTATCGCAGGTATGTCTATCACGCCTGAGCGTAAAGAAGTGGTTGATTTTAGCGACCCTTACTTCCATAGCGGTATCATCTTGATCGGTAAAAAAGGTGATGACTTAAGCGTTGAGTCACTAACAGGTCTACCAATTGCCTCACAGCGCTCAACTGTTGCCTCGCAATACCTACAAGACGAGCATGCAGATGCTGATATCAAACTATACGATACGCAAGACAATGCTTATTTAGATCTGACCTCAGGTCGCGTGCGCGGTATGATGTCTGACAAAGTCACAGGTATTGACTGGTTAAAAACAGACGCAGGCAAAGGCTACGAAGTCAAAGGTGAAGAAATCAGCACCAATGATGATGCAATGGGTATTGCTTTCCGTAAAGGCGATCCGTTAATTGCTAAGTTCAATGCAGCATTGGCTGAACTAAAAGACAACGGCACCTATGATCAAATCACGGGTAGCTATTTTGGTACTAGCTCAACGGCTGCAGCACAAAAAGCGGTAGCAACAACTGATAGTGTCGAAGAAGTAATGGTCGCTGAAGAAGAAGCGCCAGCTAACTAATACGATATCTAGCAGTTTTACTGCTGTTGTTTAAAGACGTGTTGTTTACTCAAGAAAAAACCAAGGATGATCATGAGCAACCATTGTGCCCCAATCTGTACCACGACTGGCAAATCTAACATTACTGTAGCCAGTCGTCTGTCTATGTCATTGCTCGCACTAGCGACGGCCTTTACCGTTGCTGGCTGTAGCAATAGCCAAGAGAGTGCAGCTGATACCAATCCAGAGGCTACCAAAACAACGGCAGCGTCTACAGGTGATGTATTACGCATCGGTACAGAAGGGGCCTATGCACCTTTTAACTATACCAATGCCGATGGGACACTGGGTGGTTTTGATGTTGAGATAGCAAATGCACTTTGTGCAGATATGCAGGTAACTTGTGAGATTGTGGCGCAGGACTGGGACGGTATTATCCCTGGTCTAAAAGCAGGTAAATACGATGCAATCGTGGCCGCGATGTCCGTTACTCCAGAGCGTTCGCAGCAGGTGAGCTTTACCGATCCGTACTTTAGCAATGCCTTAGTTTTTTTGGCCAAAAAAGACAGCAGCTTTGACCCTAGTAACAACAGTGATATCGACTCGCATTCTATTGCTGCACAGCGTTCAACTATCTCATCGCAATGGCTAGAAGACACGTATCCAAAAGCCGATATGAAGCTTTATGATACGTTGAGCAATGCGTTTTTGGATCTCGGTTCAAACCGTGTCGATGCGATGATTTCTGATAAGCTGCCTGCCATAGAATGGCTGAGCTCAAATGCTGGTAGCAAATATGCGATAAAAGGTGATGAGATCGATATTAACGATAATTTTGCCATAGCAGTACGCCCAGGCGATCCGCTACAAGCAAAGATCAATCAGTCTCTTGCTAATATAAAAGCTAATGGTACTTACGATAAGATCAATCAAAAGTACTTTGCGGTGCCAGCGTCTGCAACGAGCACAGTTGATGAAGACGCAAATACAGGCACAGATACAAATACAAATACTGCCGACCAACCAGCGACAGAAAACGTTAGTTAATAGCGAATAGCTAATAGCTAATAGTAGTCAAAGATAGCAGTCAAAAAATATTGTTTTGATTCATAAAAGGATATCGCCGTCATGGTGATGTCCTTTTTTATTTGCCGTTATAGCAACGAATATGCATCATGGGCGGCTATCAATCTTGCTCAAATTTAGTCGATTTATTGTTTGTTTTTAGAGGTAAGTGTCTGTTTAATTACGGCTTAGGCGTAGCTTTTACGCGTCAGTATTAACATCATGGCGAGTGAATATGATAAAATCAGCGCTCATTTCTACTGTGTCAATTATCGCAGCGCTAATCGTATTCTTCTGACGTCACTTTTTGGCGCCGACCATCCCTATTGATTTGGTATAAAATACGGTGTTTCGCCGCGTTCAGCTATTGATGCTGATTCTTTTAACTCATATTTTGCAAATTGCTAATATAAAGAGACTGAGTGGATAATCGTGTTTGACTTACAAGGATTTGGCGCGCTTTTATTGAGCGGCGCTACCGTTACCATACAGCTAGCTGTGACCAGTTTGATTATTGGTCTGGCTTTAGGCTTGCTCGGCGCAACCGCAAAGATGTCCAATATCTGGTTGCTGCGTAAACTTGCGACTGTTTATACTGCGACGATGCGAGGTATCCCCGAGCTGCTATTGGTGCTCTTTATTTATTATGGCGGCTCTATCTTATTGATGAGCATCCTCAAAAAGTTTGGCTATAACGACTATGTCGAGATTAGCGCTTTTTGGGGTGGTGTCATGGCGCTGTCTATTGCTTTTGGTGCGTATGCGACTGAGATTTTTCGCATGTCCATTCAAGAGATTCCAGTAGGACAGCGAGAGGCTGCGCAAGCGATTGGTATGCGTCCTTTTCAGACTTTTTATCGCATCACGTTGCCGCAAATATGGCAGATTGCTTTGCCAGGTCTGGGTAATCTATTTCTAGTATTGCTTAAAGATACCGCATTGGTATCGGTCGTGGGTCTCAAGGACATCATGTATCAGTCATCGCGGGCGGCACAGTCTACACAGCAGCCGTTTACCTTTTATATGGCAGCAGCGATTATTTATTTGGGTCTGACCATGCTGATTACTGGCTTTATGATGTGGCTTGAGTGGCGCGCCAATCCTGCGGCACGCTATGCCAAAAAGATAAGCCGTCAATCCACTCACAGTCAATCGACCATAGGGTAGAGGAGAGATACTATGGATTGGAATTGGCAGGTTATTTTTGACCATATCCCTGATTTACTAGGCGGTGCGGTGTTGACCGTACAGCTGGTCCTGTTTTCAGGTGTGATTGGATTGCTGTTTGGTGTGGTTTTGGCGTTGTTACGACTGTCTAAGAATTGGATGGTACAGATACTACCGTTTCTGTATATATTCTTTTTCCGTGGTACGCCGCTGCTGGTACAGATATTCCTGATTTATTATGGCTTGGGTCAGTTCGAGGCCGTACGCGAGTCGTTCTTATGGGAGCCAGTACTGAGCCAAGCGTATTGGTGTGCCATCATCGCCTTTACCCTGAATACTAGTGCTTATTTAGCAGAGATTATACGCGGTGCGATTCAGACCATTCCTGTTGGTGAGCTTGAAGCGGCTGATGCACTTGGCATGTCTAAATGGCAAAAGCTAACACGCGTTACGCTGCCGCGCGCCTTTGGCATTGTGATTCCAGCGTACAGTAACGAAGTTATCTTTATGCTAAAAGGTAGTGCGCTCGCTTCGACTATTGCATTGATGGATATCACAGGTGTTGCTCGTACGATTAGTGCGCGTACCTATACCTTGATGGAGCTATTCTTTGCCGCTGGTATCGTCTATTTATTACTGTCGTGGGTCATCTTGTTTAGCTTTAGAATGTTTGAAAAGCGTATGAACCGTCATGCCAGTTATGTACCACCAGATGTTGTGACCAATACGATTCCATAGTTAGCAGTTAGCAGTTAGCAGTTAGCAGTTAGCAGTTAGCAGTTAGCAGTTAGCAGTTAGCAGTTAGCAACTAAAAATCGTCAAAGTCACTGTAGACAATAAAGTATGGACTGCTGATAAAATAGCCATCATTTACAGGGAGAGTTTAGTATGAGCCAATCGCCACACGAGTCATTAGCGAACGCCATTGCAGCCGGTGTCAATGCCGAGCAGGGCGCTATCAATCATAATGAAAGATTGCGTGCTTCTATTGGTAAAGTCGTCTGTGTTGGTCGCAACTATGCGGCACATGCTGCAGAGTTGGGCAATGAAGTGCCAACCACGCCGATACTGTTTATGAAGCCTGCGTCTTCAGTGGTTTCTATCCGTGGTGATGTGGTTCGCCCAAGTCCAGAGCTGTTTGGCGAGACTCACTACGAGGCCGAGCTATGTATTCAGTTGTCAACTGATTTATCTATGGCGACGATTGAGCAAGCTCAGCAAGCGATTGGTGGCGTGACATTGGGGCTGGATTTGACCTTGCGTGATTTGCAAAGCAAGCTAAAAGAAAAAGGTCATCCGTGGGAGCGTGCTAAGTGTTTTGACGGAGCTTGCGTCCTTGCTGATTGGCTTGACCCGCAAGCGTTTGGCAATCTGCAGAGTGTACAGTATCAGCTGTCTATCAATGATAAATTAACGCAAGATGGCGATAGTGCCTTAATGCTATTTCCTGTCTATGAATTGCTGGTCAATATCAGTCATGCCTTTAGCTTGCAAGCAGGGGATGTAATTATGACTGGTACGCCAAGCGGCGTTGGTGTGTTGCAAGCAGGCGATCAGCTTAAACTAAAACTGGGTGCTCATGAGTGGGTATCACAAGTACAGTGAGCTTGATTGCAATAACAGACGCATATTAAAAACCCTGAGCAATTGCTTGGGGTTTTTGCTTTTAAGACTTTATATTTATTTCTAAAATTTGCTAACGGCCAAACAATGCTAGCTATCTAATCATTCTATTTTTCAATAATCGTCAGTACATTCGATTGTCATCAGTTTGTCACCTATTGTTCAGCGTGCTGTCATAAAGGTTGAGTAGACTTAAGCGGAATTCGTATTTTTGTGGTCGTAATGATAAAGCCGCGATCAACTCTCTGCCAATCTAGCCTAATAGCAAGGTGACTGATAATGACATTATTGAACAATGAGCGAACGCTTGCCCACGAAGTGGTTGAAGACTCCAATCCTACTAATAATACTGACTTTCAGACGATTATCAATCGTCGATTGAACCGCCGTAGTATCCTAAAAGGTGGCACAGGGTTGACGGCTGCTGCGTTTTTTGGCGCATTACCTTTGGTCGGTTGTAGTGACGACGACGATAGAAATATTGTTGGTAATGACGATAATGCCGCTATCCCTGCACAAGGTGATCTAAAGCGTCCTGATACCCTAAAGTTTGAAGCAGTCGCGCATTCAACAGCTGATACGATGACCGTAGCAGCAGGCTACAAGGCAGAGATGATATTACCACTTGGTACACCGCTGATGCCTGGTCTAGACGACTGGCGCGATAACCGTGAAAATTCAGCCGAGTCGTTTGAATGGCGCATGGGCGACAACCATGATGGCATGTGGTTCTTTGGCAAAAAAGGCAATGCGTACGATGCCAAAGCCCCAGAGAATGGCCTACTGGTTATGAATCATGAATACGTAAATAGTGAGGAGTTAAGCCCGTTTGGGTATGATGTCATCGAAGATAAAGATGCTGCGCCTTTATTTCAACGCAGCCGTCGGGCCAGCGATGTGCGCCGTGAAGTCAACTGTCATGGGGTCTCAGTCGTTGAGTTAACTCGCCGTGCAGATGGTATGGGTTATGAGATGGTACCTGATTCTAAATACAATCGCCGTATCACCAGTAGTACAACAGCGCAATTGGCTGGCCCTGTGGCAGGCTCTGCTCTGGTCAAGACCAAGTTTGATCCGACAGGCTATCAGACTCGCGGTATCAATAACAATTGCGGCGCAGGTCTTTCACCGTGGGGTACTTATTTGACGACCGAAGAGAACTTCTTGGGTGTGTTTGCCCGTGGACAAGATGCCAGCCAATTGAGCGCTGGTGATAACTATGCGCGCGAGCGCTACGGTGCGGTGGAGGACTTCCCAGGTTGGGAGTATTTATGGCATACCCCAGAGGCAAAGGATGCCAAAATAGCAGACGAGTTCTCACGCTGGGATATGACCGCAGTCGGTGCCAGTGCTGCTGAAGATTATCGCTATGGCTTTAACACTTTCGGTTATATTACTGAAATTGACCCATTTGACCAAAACTCTATACCGCAAAAACGTACCGCACTGGGCCGATTCGCTCATGAAAACTGCGCGTATGCTCCTGTCGAGCAAGGTAAGCCAGTGGTATTCTATATGGGTGATGACGCCCGAGGTGAGTACATTTATAAGTTTGTCTCCAAAGCGATGTGGTCAAACTCGGATATTGGCGGCGGACTAAAAGCAGGTGACAAATATCTGAATGACGGCACGCTATATGTGGCGGTATTTAACGAAGATGGTAGCGGTGAGTGGAAAGCTCTCGTCCACGGTCAAAACGGACTGGATGCTTTTAATAGTGTACTGCCATTCAATGGACAAGATGAAGTATTGGTCTTTGCCCGTGCAGCTGCCGATGCTGCTGGTGCTACCAAAATGGATCGACCTGAATGGGTATCGGTCAGCCCTATGACGGGTGATGTCTACGTGACATTGACCAATAATAAATATCGCGGCGTACGTGACGACCAGCCTGTCTCAGCTTCCAATCCGCGTAGCTATCAGTCAAGCGGAAAAGCACTTGGTAATGACAATGGTCACATTATTCGCTGGGCAGAAGCGGGCGGCGACCATGCCGCAACGAGCTTCGAATGGGACATTTATCTGTTTGGTGCGCCAAGTGATTTATCAGCAGAAAACCTCTCTCAATTAAATGACAATAATGACTTCTCTTCACCTGATGGGCTATATTTTGACCCGCGCGGTGTCTTATGGATTCAGACAGATGACGGCGCTTATACCGATACCAGTAGCTGCATGTTGCTCGCAGCTCTGCCAGGCAAAGTCAGTGATGGCTCGATGACGACCACATCGGCAGGGCAGTCAACCCGAGTCGGTACATCTGCTAGCAATGATAATATCAAACGATTCTTTGTCGGTCCTGAAGGATGCGAAGTAACAGGTATTACCATGGCACCAGATTTTAAGACGCTGTTTATCAACATCCAGCATCCGGGCAACACATGGGGCGCTGTCGCTGGCGGTAGTATTCCTCGCTCAGCGACTGTGATGATTACTCGCGAAGATGGTGATGTCATACTGGCAGAATCATTTGATACGGCTGATAGCACGATATAGATAGATAAGCTATAAGCACTTATTAGACACAACCATAAAAATCCCAAGTTAAGGCTTGGGGTTTTTTATTTTAATAATGATTTAATGGCTAACGAGACCGTCTATCACCTATCTGGCTCTGCTAATCGTCATCCTGTTCTAAAGTCAAACCATTCACTTCTCTTTGCTGCCGTTACAGGATAATATAGACCATTACTTTTTTCGCTGAATGTGCAAATATTATGAGCAGTCCAAAGGTGTTTTATAACGACAGTGTTAGTGACAGCGACGCTCAAAACGATAGTAGCTATACTCGTACTCATCATGAGCTCGATGCGCATTTTGTCCCAGATGCGAGTGTACCGCTACACAGTCATCTATATGAGCAAATCGACCAACTCGAAGCCATCGATATGGATGAACTGGTTAAGCTACTAGCAGATGCGGATGACAGTGATGAAATCAACAAAACCCCTGTATCTTTGGCTGATTTTTTTGAAGGATTGGCTCAGCTTGCCACCATGGGTGTGGTTGAGATTACAGAAATCGTAGAAGCCATCCACCGTGAAGTTATTTTGCGTCCGCTAGGCCGCTTCAATGACAAACATTTAAATAAATGGTCGCGCGGATTTACTGGACGTATCTATGGCACGATACGTCATGTCATGCAAATGGTCGGTAATAATCTAGCGTCTGTACTACGCATATACAAAAACCTGATTCTCCAAAAGTCAGTGCAGCCACTACCAGACTCACTAAAAAAGCTGGTCAATGTGCTCAATGGTGTCATGGGTGATCATCTTGTCAACAATCAAAATGCGCTCGCCATTCCGATGATGCTATACACTCAAGACGGCAAACCACAGAATGAAGTGCTATCAGGCCGTATCGTTATCTTGTGCCATGGTCTATGCATGAGTCATTTAAGCTGGCAAGCCCAAGCAGATAATGATTTAGGCGAGGCCATTCATGTCAGCCAGCCTGATACCACGGTGTTATATTTGGATTACAACACAGGTCGCCGTATCTCGCGTAGCGGCCGTAAATTCTCTCAATTGCTACAAGCGCTGGTCGCTGACAACCCAAATATCAGTCAGATAGATCTTGTTGGACATAGTATGGGCGGCTTGGTCTCTCGCAGTGCACTATTTTATGGCGAGCAAGATCGCCTAGACTGGATCAAGCGCGTGGGCAATCTCATCACGCTAGGTTCGCCGCATCATGGGGCAGTCCTTGAGCGTATCGGTAATTATGTACAAGACATTATTGCCAAATTACCGTTTGCGGGCTCACTGGCCAAGCTCGGTGATATGCGCAGTGCTGGTATTATTGATCTACGTCATGGCAGTATTCGTGATGCGGATTGGAAAGCATTAGAAGGACGTAGCGTGTTGCCACAAGATTTCCGCCATCCTGCACGATTGCCAAGTGGTATTAAAACTTACTTTGTCGCCAGTGCTTTGCTTGAGACGCATTATGATTCTAAAGTGACGGATCTGCTCGGAGACAGTTTGGTATCAGTGGCTTCAGCGTTGGGTGAAGATGACGCTGAGCATGCTTTGTTTGTGCCAGATGGTCATAAAGCAGTGTTTTATGGCGTCAATCATATGAACTTAATCCATAGTAGGCGAGTGCGCGAACAAGTGGTTGAATGGCTACTTGATAATGGTCTAAGTGACTACGCCGGACGTCCGCGCATACACTCTTATCCTAGAAGTTTAGATGTGGCGGTGTAGAGGGTTGTGTGTATTATTTCGAGTTATCTGCGCTACTACTTTATAAGTCAATATGATTGATTTTTTGATTTATCATTAGTGAGTCTTTTTTTATTTGCTCTAATATTTCATTAAACTTCTCTAGATTTTTCAAAAGTAAACTGCCTTTGATATTTTGCATATTTATCTTTTCTTTATATGAGTTTTTTTCACTTTCTTCAAGAAGGTTTTTGATTTGCCTGTTATTACTGTTAGTTTGAGATAAGAAAGCTTCTCCCATACTTTTGAGGCTCTTATCTAGGTTTTCTTTATTATGTGAGTCAAATTCAGATCTAAAGTAAACTAGCCAGGTTAAAAATTTTTCAGAAAGCTGAGGGCTTAAAACGGTAATATTTTTTGAAATTATATTATCTATAGCTGAATATGTCGTTGACAGTTCAGTATGAAGCCTTGACATCAAAAATAAATAACCGATTCTATTTTCTGCCTCCATTTCATCCCATTGAGAAAATTTTGGGTAAGTTAGTTTTTCAAACACAATTGTTAGGTTCAGTAATTCATCGTAAACTTTTATCTTACGTTCAAATAGTGCTTGATATGTTTGCTGTGATATTTGATGGAAATGTTCGTCTTTATTTAATATTTTCTCGTGATCTTGTTCTAGACGTTTTAAACGCTCATCAATAGATGCTTGTTCCTTGCGACCAATTCTCTCGAAGTATATTTTGCCAATATAAGCAATTAAGCCAACTAGAACAGCATTACCGCCCCAACTTATGAACAATTCTTGCCAAAAGCTACTCATAACTAATACCAGTAATGTAAAAACTCAGTATAAAACAAAAACCCTCAAGCATGACGCTTGAGGGTTTTTTTATAAACATTGACTTATAGTAAGTAAGAAAACTTACTCAGCAAATATCGCTGCTACATCATCTTTATTGAATTTATAGACTTCACCGCAGAATCCACAATCCATCTCAAATGTACCGCCTTGCTCTTCGACGATGTCTAATGCTTCTGCTTCACCAATTTGCTCGATTGCCATTTCACACTTCTCGCGTGAACAAGTGCAACCAAATGATAGAGGCGCAGGCTCAGGTGCCACGATGTTTTCTTCGTGATACAAGCGATAAAGGATTTCGTTAGCATCCAGTGTCGTTAGCTCTTCTGCTTTTACCGTACGCGTCAATACAGACAAGCGCGTCCATAAATCATCATCGATACCTGCATCTTGGTTTTGCTCAACTTCAGACGTTTCTTCAGCAGTACGCGGTAGCATTTGTACCAAGATACCACCGGCTTGCAGGCCATCAGATGCCAAGTTAATTAACGTTGGAATCTGTGCTGATTGCTTTTGATAATGTGCTAAGCAGTCCGCTAGATTGTCATGGCTACGCTCAACGATACCTTGGTATGGCTCACCGCCATCAGGCTGAATATTGATAAACAATACGCCTTGTCCCATCGCACCAAGTTCAGCAAACGCTTCTTTGGCATGGGTCATTTTGTCCCACGCTTGTACTTGCTCATCCGTCTCGCCTTTCCAGCTAGCAAGCGCACGAATGATACCGTCTTGATCGCATTCCGCCATCGCCCAGTTTAGTAAGCTGTCACTGTCTGATGATTGCAACTGAATAGATAGGCGGCCGTTAATTTTGACCGTGCTGATTAGCAAACTCGCTGCGGTCAGCATCTCACCCAATAAGCGTTTGATGGCTTCAGGGTAGGGCTTTTGTGCAATCGTGCTCGCGTAGCTGCGTGATAGGCGTACCACATCACCGCGCACAGGCGAGTCTTCAACAAAGAAACGTTGGCGGATGTCGTTGCTGCCATGGTTGCCAATAGTTTGGCTGTCCGTATTGGGGACTTGGATATCTTGAGTCATAAGTCATTTGTAGTATAGAGAAGTTGTTTGCTTTATGGGGATTGCTGCCGATTTATCAATCTTACTTAGTAGACTGTTTTGACGATTATAAACAGCAAAGGTTAATAACGAGCTTAAACAACCAAGCAGCTGTTTGTACAGAGTTCTGAGTAGATAGCCGCTATAAGCCAACATTTTATAGCCAGAATATAAACATATTCATAAATATGTACTCTCTCAAAAAAAATTCACCCTCTACTGCAAATTTGTTGTACAGTAACATTAAGTTGCATTGTGATAAACAACAGCAACAACCGTACGGATGCGGGGCAGTCGGGTCAATCAGACCTATGTCGTCCAAGCACTCACTCAATCTTGCGATAAAAGGATGTATTTCATGACATACTCATTTTCCAAACCGTTGACTTTAGCTGCTGTTATGGCATTAGGTTTAGCGGGATGTAATAACAGCAGCCAGACCAGCACCGATGCGCCAGCAGATGATGCAGCGACGACAGAAACCACGACTAACGGTACGCTACAGAAAATCAAAGACTCTGGCACTATTGTCGTCGGTCATCGTGATTCCTCTATTCCTTTCTCTTATATCGCTGATGATCCTAACCAACCGATTGGCTATGCACACGACTTGGAAATGAAAGTGGTTGAAGCCGTTAAGCAAAAGCTAAACATGCCAGACCTTAACGTTCGCTATAACCTAATTACTTCGCAAACTCGTATCCCATTGGTACAAAACGGCACAGTAGATTTTGAGTGTGGCTCAACAACCAATAACGAAGAACGTCAAAAGCAAGTCGCTTTCTCAAACGGTTTCTTTGAAATCGGTACGCGTCTGTTGACCAAAAAAGATTCTGGTATTCAAGATTTTGAAGACCTAAAAGGTAAAACTCTGGTAACGACAGCAGGCACGACTTCAGAGCGTTATATCCGTCAGTACAACGATGATAATAAAATGGATACCAACATCATCTCAGCCAAAGATCATGGCGAAGGCTTCCTAATGCTAGAGAATGGTCGCGCTGATGCCTTTATGATGGATGATGTATTGCTCGCAGGCGAAAAAGCCAAAGCAAAAAATCCTGATGAGTGGGTCATCGTCGGTACGCCGCAATCGTTTGAAATCTATGGTTGTATGATGCGTAAAGATGATCCTGAATTCAAAGCTGTAGTCGATGAAGCACTTGCTAATGTCTTTAGTTCAGGCGAAATCAATAGCATTTATGACAAGTGGTTCTTGAACCCAATCCCACCAAAGAACGTCAATCTAAACTTTGAGATGTCAGACAACTTAAAGGCCTTGATTGCCAATCCGCATGACAGCGCTCAGCCTAAAGAAGCAGCAGCGCAGTAACGCTCATTGTCCCTCAACATAGCTTGCCTATACGTTCAGATAGCCAGTAATTTTATTTGACGTATAGGCTTATCAATCGTTGCTCGGAGAGACAACCATGAATTATAGCTGGAATTGGGGTGTGCTCTTTGAGCAGACTGGTATTGGCAACGAGCTCTATATCCATTGGATGATCACTGGTCTTGGCTGGCTGCTATTGATTGGCAGTATCGCATGGGTCATTGCGATGGTCGTCGGTACTATTTTCGGTATCATGCGTACTTTGCCCAACAAGACTGCTCGTGCAATCGGTACGGCTTATGTGACATTTTTTCGTAATATTCCACTGCTTGTTCAACTGTTCTTTTGGTTTTATATCGCCCCTGGCTGGCTCACGCCGACGATACAAGAATGGTGGTATAAGGATTTGTCTCCGAATACCTCAGCCATGTTGTCAGCCAGTATTGGTCTTGGCCTATTTACCGCTGCTCGTATCGTGGAACAGGTACGGACAGGTATTGAGTCATTACCAGATGGACAAATTAATGCGGCCTATGCATTAGGGTTTAGCATTCCACAAGTCTATAAAGAAGTACTGCTACCGCAAGCATTTCGTATTATCTTGCCACCGCTCAGCTCTGAGCTGACTAACTGCTTCAAAAACGCCTCTGTGGCCTCGCTAGTGGGGGTAATGGAGCTGATTAGCCAAACCAAAACCATCAGCGAATACACTCAAAATAGTATCGAGATATATACTTACGCAACGATTATTTATTTGGTTTTCAATCTATCCTTGATCGCTATTATGGGGTTGATTGAACGTAAATTGCGTGTGCCTGGGCTTATTGCGGGAGGTCAGAAATGAATATGACCGAATTGGCAACAGCCTATCCTGGTTTGATGGGTGGCATGCTTACCACCTTAAAAGTACTGTTTTTGGCTATTTTGGGCGGTATCAGTTTAGGTACCATATTGGCATTGATGCGTTTGTCAGGTATCAAAGCGCTTGAAATTCCAGCCAAACTATACGTCAATTACTTCCGCTCCGTGCCACTGCTATTGGTATTGCTATGGTTTTATTTTGCCGTACCGATGATTTATCTTTGGGTAGCGGGTAAGTACCTGCAACTCGATGCTGCGTTTGCCTCTTGTGTGGTCGCATTTATGATGTTTGAGGCCGCTTATTTCTCAGAAGTGGTGCGTGCTGGTATTCAATCGATTGGTAGCGGGCAGGTCAATGCGGCAAAAGCGCTCGGCATGACTTATGGGCAGACCATGCGTCTGGTCATCTTGCCACAAGCCTTTCGTAAGATGCTGCCATTGATTTTGCAACAATGTATTATTTTATTCCAAGATACGACACTGGTATTTGCCATTGGTTTGACCGACTTTTTCCGCGCAGCCTACGTGCGCGGTGAGCTAATGGGACTACTCACGCCGTATATTCTAGGTGCTGGTGCTGTCTACTTTGTGATTAGCTTAAGTGCTTCTATTGGTGTGCAACAATTACAGAAGCGTTTGCGGTTTTAATATAGCTATTTTGATATGCCTATCGCTTGCGCTTTTGAATGTTGAAAGTTTGAGCGTTTGATTTACCTTTTTTAAATAATGACTATCGAAAATAATGTGGTTAGGAGCCAGTGATGAGCAATGCTGATACGTACGTAAATGCCTTTGGCGGGCTGGTTACCAATAGTGGTCATGCTAGTGATGAGATGGTCATTGAGATATCTAATGTCAGTAAATGGTATGGAGACTTTCAAGTACTGACTGACTGTACAGCGCATGTACATAAAGGTGATGTCGTTGTTGTTTGTGGTCCATCGGGTAGTGGTAAATCAACTTTGATTAAGACAGTGAATGGACTTGAGCCTTTTCAAAAGGGTGGCATCATGGTCAATGGCATCTCTGTCGGTGACCCAAAGACTAATTTACCTAAGTTACGTAGCCGTGTCGGCATGGTGTTTCAGCATTTTGAGTTGTTTCCACATTTGACTATTATTGATAATTTGACCGTGGCGCAAATCAAAGTGTTGGGCCGTAAAGAGTCTGAGGCAAAACAAAAAGCGATGGCCTATCTAGACCGTGTTGGTCTGACGGTACAAGCGGCGAAATATCCAGCGGAGCTCTCTGGTGGTCAGCAGCAGCGTGTTGCGATTGCACGAGCGTTGGCCATGGATCCAGTCGCAATGCTATTTGATGAACCAACCTCCGCGCTTGATCCTGAGATGATTCAAGAGGTGCTAGATGTGATGGTTGAGCTGACTCGTGATGGTATGACCATGATGTGCGTGACGCATGAAATGGGCTTTGCCAGTCAGGTGGCCAATCGTATTATCTTTATGGATGAAGGGCATATCGTAGAAAACTGTAGTAAGGATGAGTTTTTTGAAGGCGCAAAAAGTGACCGTGCGCAGATGTTCCTGTCGAAGATTTTAAATCATTAAATACACTTTGATTTACGATTGTGTATAACAGTGTTTCTAATATGAAGACATGTTCTAAAGCTTACTTTTCTTTCTACTGCTAATGATTATACAAAGCGCCCTATTAAAGACAGTTCAACGCTATCTTTAATAGGGCGCTTTGTATTGAGCTTTTTTTGTATAGCTATTTGAAAAATGATTTAGAGCTTGTGATGTTTACACACAAGGAATTTGAATAAGATAGCTTTGAGACTATAAAGCTGTTGAAAATAGAGCGGGAATAGTCGCAGGATTAGAGAAATCGCAAACGGCAAAGGCAGATGAAATGGCTCATCTGATTAATCAAGCAAGTTTGGCAGAGCTGACGCTTTCAGTGTGTACGGGAGCATTGCTATTGGCTAAGGCAGGTTTGCTAGCTGGTAAGTCAGCAACCACGCACTGGATGGATTTGGATAATTTAGCATCCTATCCTGATATCGATGTGATCTCGCATACGCGTTTTGTAGATACCAGTGATGATACTGGTAATATTGTCACATCAGCGGGGATAAGTGCAGGCATCCATGCAAGTCTATACTGTATAGAAAAATTAATAGATAGTGAAACCATGCGTGCAACAGCACATCGCATGGAGTTCGATATTGACTAAGTGAATTGCTAGATAGGTGAGTGAATGGCTGTTTACTGATACAATAGCGGTCAATATTTTTGATAATTAAAATAATTCATAAACCATCTTGGAGTTTATATGAGCGTAGAAAACCTATCTGTAGCATCGAGCACAGCAGCAAGAAAAGGTGTGGTTATTATTGGTGCAGGACTGGCAGGCTGGCATGTCATTGATGCCATTCGTGCCAAAGACACAGAGATTCCAATCACATTAATCACGGCTGATAGTGGCGACCGTTATCATAAGCCGATGTTGACGATGGCAATCAGCCAAAACAAACGAGCATCAGATTTGGTACGGGCGTCTGGTAGCGGGGCGGCGAACACAGCAGAAGTGACGTTGCTAGCCAATACGCAAGTGACAGATATTGATCCAGTGAGCCAAACTGTACAGGTGCGCTCTACTGCGCAGTCAGATGACGCACTGACGACTATCGGCTATGAGAAAATGGTGCTAGCGATGGGCGCGCACCCTATCTTTCCTAAAAGTCTGCCACAAGATTTGGTCTGGCATGTCAATCATATCGAGCGCTTTAGTCAGTTACAAGAAAAGCTAGCAGCAGGTAGCCAGCATGTTGCGATCGTTGGTGCTGGTATGGTGGGTACAGAAATCGCAGAAGACCTGCTTAAAGCTGGTCATAAAGTAACGCTCATTGATTTAAACGATGCACCGCTTTCACAGATGCTACCAGCAAAAGCGACTGCACGTATAGCCAAAGCGATCGAGTCGCAGGGTATTCAATTCTTAGGTGGTTATCAAGTATCAGCTGTCGCTCGTATTAATTGCAATAGCAATGACAGCGAAGATGGCGAGAAGCTACAAGTAGACTATGCCCCATTATCAACGGATGCAGATAATACTGATATTCAGCCGCTCGAACCACTGATTGTAGATCATGTGATTGCCAGTACAGGTCTGACAGTCGATGAGCAATTACCTGCTGCGGCTGGTGTGGAATTCGATCGCCGTACGGGTATTGTGGTGGATGCAGCGACGTTGCGCACCAATGCAGCGAATATCTATGCCATCGGCGACTGTATGTCTATCAATGGGGTTGCTTGTCGTTATGTTGCGCCATTACGTGCGCAGGCTGCGACTATCGCTGATGATATCTTAGGTCATGAGCATAGTGGTTATGATCATAAGCCGCCAATGATTCGCCTTAAGAACAAAGCCATCTCTGTGATGGTGACGGGCGTACCGCAAGCAGCGGGCAATTGGCAAGTAAAGACTGAAAGCGATGATGAGCTAATCATGGATTTGATCGATGATAATGAAGCCGTTAGCGCAACAGTAACGATTAAAGCGCCTGCAGTTCCTAAGGCATAACGATTGCAATACCGTTTTTTGAAAAACTAATGAAAGGACATCATTTATAAGTGATGTCCTTTATTAGATGTTTTCCAGAGGACTTAGTTAAACGACAGTATTGATGATTGAGCCAGCCCATTACTTACGATGTGGTTGGCTTTTTTATGTCAAATATTTGCCATGATTCTATGTTACCTTTTACTAAGTAGAAATATAGGCTGTCTAATTAAATGATACATACTGTATTGATATTGTTGACAGGCTTTCATTGATGGCGTTATAGTAGCTGAATGCTATGTAAGACCTGCCCAAGGAAGAAGGTTTGCACGCAGGCTATTAATAAGTGCTATTTATAAATGATATAAAAAGTAAAACGAAAGGACTCGTTATGACTCAAACTCCTGATTTCGATTCGATTCACGTTGACTTCGACACTATTTTAAACAACATTCCTAGTATCAATATGGGCGCACGCTCAGCCAATGCACCACTTACTCAAAGCTATGACAAAGGTCCTGATGTACCGCTGATTGAAGCGACAATCGGTGACTTTTTTGATGCTATTGTTTCTAAATATCCTGAGCGCGAAGCACTGGTCGTCCGCCATCAAAATATCCGCTGGACATATCGTGAGCTACAGCAGCAAGTGAATCAGCTAGCCAGTAGCATGATTGAGATGGGACTAGAGATTGGCGATCGTATCGGTATTTGGTCACACAACAATGCCGAGTGGTTACTCATGCAATTGGCCACGGCAAAAGTCGGCGTTATCCTCGTTAATATCAATCCTGCCTATCGTACTTTTGAGTTGCAATATGCCCTAAATAAACTGGGCTGCTCAGCGCTGGTACTAATGCGTCATTTCAAAACCAGTGACTATGCCAGTTTAATCCGTGAGCTATGTCCTGAGATTTACCACAAAGATTACACTCAGCTTGATTTGGTCGAGATTCCGACGATTGAACGTATCATCTGGATTGATGAGCCAGAGTCGGACGAGACATTTGGCTTTATGCAAAAATTCTCTGCGTGGATGAGCGAGGGCGATGCCAACGA
Organism: Psychrobacter sp. 4Bb; assembly: GCF_002836735.1. Classification (GTDB taxonomy): domain Bacteria; phylum Pseudomonadota; class Gammaproteobacteria; order Pseudomonadales; family Moraxellaceae; genus Psychrobacter. The sequence goes on from NZ_PJAS01000066.1 coordinate 26,628, forward strand.
TCCGCGTGTTGCTGAGCGTCAAGCCCAGCTTAAAAACACCGATGCTATCAATGTACAGTTCACCAGTGGTACGACAGGTACACCAAAAGGCGCTACCTTAAGCCATCGTAACATCCTTAACAACGGCTACTTCATCGGTGAGGCCATGAACCTCACTGAAGAGGATAGGCTGTGTATTCCAGTACCTCTGTATCATTGCTTTGGCATGGTGCTTGGTAATCTAGCGATTCTCACACATGGCGGCTGTATCGTATATCCAAACGACGGCTTTGAGCCATTAACCGTCTTACAGGCAGTCGAAGAAGAAAAGTGTACAGGTCTGCACGGCGTGCCAACGATGTTTATCGCAGAGCTTGACCATCCTGAATTTGAAAACTTTGATTTGTCTACCTTACGTACTGGCATCATGGCTGGCTCTAGCTGTCCGATTGAGGTTATGCGCCGCGTCATCGATAAGATGCATATGAGCGAAGTCACCATTGCCTATGGTATGACAGAGACCAGCCCCGTATCTTGCCAGACCAATGAGCACACGCCACTTGATAAACAGGTCTCGACGGTAGGACTGGTACAGCCTGCGCTTGAGGTGAAAGTCGTCGATACAGAAACAGGTGAAATTGTCCCGTTAGGTGAGACAGGTGAGTTGCTTACACGAGGCTATTCCGTGATGAAAGGCTATTGGGGCAGTCGTTTCAAGACCCGCGAAGCGATCCAAGATGGTTGGATGCATACGGGTGACTTGGCCACAATGGACGAAGACGGCTACGTCAAAATCGTCGGCCGTAGTAAAGATATGGTGATTCGAGGCGGCGAAAATATCTATCCAGTAGAAATTGAAAATTATCTCTATCGTCATCCAAAGATTCGTGATGTACAAATTGTGGGTATACCAGATGAGCGTTATGGAGAAGTACTCGCGGCGTGGATTATTCCGAAAGAGCCTGGCTGCTTGACTGAACAAGAAGTACGCGAGTTCTGTAGTGAGCATATCGCTCACTATAAAGTGCCGACTTACTATCGCTTTGTGACTGAATATCCAATGACTATCACTGGCAAAATTCAAAAATATAAAATCATTGAGCAAATGAAAGAAGAGTTGGGTTTGTAGTAAGCTGACTTATCTGCTCTAAAAAACAAAAGACTAACCATATTCATTTCGCTATAAAAGTATTACAGCGTTAACCTCGCTTGAAGTATCACACATACATCTGCACTCGGTTGCCTTGTACTACTTTTAAATTGAATCGACTATATGTGAGCAATGCTTAAAAATAGCAGTTAGTATCATTTATATAAAAAGCTACTCACATCTACGTATCTATCTATGTATAAGAAAAAAAGGGATATCATGAGCGCTATCATAACCAGTAAACTGAGTCCAAACTCAAGCGATTTTCAGCAAAACAGTGCCGCGATGCAAGAGGTAGTCGATGACCTGTATGTACACTTGCGTAAAGTTGCCCAAGGTGGCTCAGAGCGTGCACGAGCCAAGCATCTAGCGCGTGGTAAGCTGTTACCACGTGAGCGCGTCGAGCGTTTATTGGATGTAGGCACGCCGTTCCTAGAAGTGGCACCGATGGCCGCACATAATATGTATGGCGAAGAGATTCCGGCAGCTGGCGTGATTGCAGGTATTGGCCGTATCAATGGCATCGAGTGTATGATTGTCTGTAATGATGCCACGGTAAAAGGCGGCACGTACTACCCAATGACGGTCAAAAAGCATCTACGAGCACAAGAGATTGCGCAAGAAAATCATCTGCCATGTGTGTATCTAGTTGATTCAGGTGGTGCCAATTTACCGAACCAAGATGATGTATTCCCGGACAAAGAGCATTTCGGTCGTATCTTTTTTAATCAAGCCAATCTGAGTGCGGCAGGTATTCCGCAAATCGCTGTGGTTATGGGCAGCTGTACGGCTGGCGGTGCGTATGTGCCTGCCATGAGCGATGAGTCTATTATTGTCAAAGAGCAAGGCACTATCTTTTTGGGTGGTCCACCACTAGTCAAAGCAGCAACAGGTGAAGAGGTTACCGCAGAAGACTTGGGCGGCGGTGATGTACATACTAGACTATCAGGTGTGGTTGATCATCTAGCGCAAAACGATACGCACGCGTTATCGATTGCCCGTAATATCGTCAGTCACCTAAATCGCCCTGCGAAAAATATCCCCAATCAAATCACACCGCGTCCGCCACGTTATGATGCCAAAGAACTCTATGGTGTGATTCCAACGGACAAGCGCAAGCCGTTTGATATCAGAGAAATCATCGCGCGTATCGTTGATGACAGTGCCTTTGATGAATTTAAAGCACGGTTTGGCACGACGTTGGTCTGTGGGTTCGCTCATATCGAAGGGATGCCTGTTGGTATTATTGCCAATAACGGTATCTTATTCAGTGAATCAGCGCAAAAAGGCACGCACTTCATCGAGCTGTGCTGTAAACGCAAAATCCCATTAGTATTCCTGCAGAATATCACTGGCTTTATGGTGGGTCGTAAATACGAGAACGAAGGTATCGCTCGTCATGGTGCCAAGATGGTAATGGCAGTGGCCAATGCAAAAGTGCCAAAATTCACCGTTATCGTCGGTGGCTCGTTCGGCGCTGGTAACTACGGTATGTGTGGTCGAGCTTACAGCCCGCGTTTCTTATGGATGTGGCCAAATGCGCGTATCTCTGTCATGGGCGGCGAGCAAGCAGCATCAGTACTGGCAACGGTCAAACGTGATAACTTTGATCGCAAGGGCGAGACGTGGAGCGAAGAAGACGAAGCAGCATTTAAAGCGCCGATTCGTGAAATGTATGAAGAGCAAGGTCATCCGTATTATGCTACCGCACGTATGTGGGATGACGGCGTAATTGATCCTGCTGATACCCGTAATGTATTGGCGTTAGGGCTGAGCGCTGCATATAACGCGCCGATTGAAGAGACAAAATTTGGTGTCTTTAGAATGTAAGCGTTCTAAGGTCTCCCCATAATAAACGACTACTGTGTTAACCTCATTTGAAGGATGATTTGTACATCTACGCTTAGTCTTTGCACTTGGTTTCCTTGTATTAACATTATTATGGATTGACCAAGAGTTTGTTTGAGTATTTACATAAAAAATATAGAGAAAGTTATGCAAAAAGACAGTGATAAAAATTATAAAAGCCTACTGGTTAAAGTCGAACAGCACGTTGCTACGGTGACATTAAACCGCCCTGAGATACGTAATGCCTTTAACGATGAAATGATTGCCGAGTTAACCGATGCATTCAATACGCTTGGTGCTGATGATGAAGTACGTGTCATTGTGCTAGCAGCTACTGGCAAGGCATTTTGCGCAGGTGCTGACCTCAATTGGATGCGTGCCATGGCGGATTATAGCTATGAAGAGAATCTAGCGGATGCTGATAAGTTGGCGCAAATGCTTAAGACTATTTATGAATGTCCTAAGCCAACAGTCGCGGCTATTCAAGGCGATGTATACGCAGGTGGCATGGGTCTAGTCGCTGCTTGCGACGTAGCCATTGCGGTCAAAATTGCTAATTTCTGCCTCAGTGAAGTGCGTTTGGGCTTAGCCCCTGCCACTATCAGTCCTTATGTTATCCGCGCGCTAGGTGCTAGAGCATCGCAGCGTTATTTCTTAAGTGCTGAAGTATTTGATGCCAAAAAGGCGCGTCAGCTTGGTTTTATCCATGAGCGTGTCAGCGAAGAGTGGCTGGCCGATGAAGTGGCTGCGTTCTGTAATAAGGTTGTCAAAAACAGCCCTGATGCAGTTAAGACCTGCAAACAGCTATTACACGATGTTGCTGGTGCGCCTATTACAGATGAGCTGATTGCTGACACGGTCAAAGGTATCGCTGATATCCGCTCATCAACACAAGGCCGCGAGGGGGTACAAGCGTTTTTGCAAAAGCGTAAACCTGATTGGCTAATGGCAGACTAACTAGTAGTATAACAATGATAGGCAAATGGGCAAATAGACAAGACGTCAAATAATAACGACAAGACACAGGGATAGTTATGTTTTCTAAAATTCTAATCGCCAACCGTGGTGAAATTGCTTGCCGAGTGGCCGCGACTGCTAAGCGTCTTGGCGTCAGTACCGTTGCTGTTTATTCTGATGCGGATCGTGAGGCCAAGCATGTGGCGGTCTGTGATGAGGCTATCTATTTGGGCGGTTCGGCACCGAAAGACAGTTATCTCAAAGGCGATGCTATTATTGGGATAGCGCTTGAGACTGGCGCCCAAGCAATCCATCCAGGATATGGATTTTTGAGTGAGAACGCAGATTTTGCACAGGCTTGCCAAGATGCTGGTCTAGTATTCATCGGTCCATCGGCGAATGCTATTCGCGCCATGGGCGGCAAGTCTGAGTCTAAGCGCTTGATGGAATCGGCTGGCGTGCCGTTGATACCGGGCTATCATGGTGATAACCAAGATGCACAGTTTTTGCAGCAACAGGCCGATAGTATTGGCTATCCTGTCTTGATTAAAGCAAGTGCAGGTGGCGGCGGTAAAGGCATGCGTATCGTTGAAAAAAGTAGCGATTTTATTGACCTGTTGGACTCATGCCGCCGTGAAGCGATTACCAGTTTTGGTAATGATCAAGTATTAGTCGAAAAATACGCGCTAAAACCACGTCATATCGAAATCCAAGTATTTGGTGATACGCATGGCAATTATGTGCATCTGTTTGAGCGTGATTGCTCAGTACAGCGTCGCCATCAAAAAGTACTAGAAGAAGCGCCCGCACCGGGTGTCGATACTGCCATGCGTCAAGCAATGGGCACGGCGGCAATCGAAGCAGCACGTGCGGTTGATTACGTTGGTGCAGGTACGGTTGAATTCATCGTTGAGCAGCGTGAAGACTCTATGAATTTTTATTTCATGGAAATGAATACGCGCTTGCAGGTTGAGCATCCAGTTAGTGAAGCTATTACGGGTGTCGATTTGGTCGAGTGGCAGCTGTTGGTTGCTGCAGGTCAGCCATTGCCAAAAATACAAGACGATCTGGCTATCAACGGTCATGCTATTGAGGCACGTATCTGTGCTGAAAACCCTGACAATAATTTCTTGCCAGCGACAGGAACTTTATTCACTTATCAAAAGCCTGAGCATAGTACCTTTAACATTACCGATGTACGTATCGATGATGGCGTACGTGAGGGTGATGTGATCAGTCCTTTTTACGACTCTATGATTGCCAAGCTTATCGTCCATGCTCCTACGCGCGAACAAGCGTTGGCGAGACTAGATCGTGCATTGGCACAGACGCGTATTGTGGGTCTGCCAAACAACGTGGCATTTTTGCGTTATATTTTAAATACTGACTCTTTTAGTAAGGCCAATCTTGATACGGCATTAATAGAGCGCGAGCAGGATAAGCTTTTTGATCAGCATCCGCTTGGATTATCGACGCTTGTGGTGACTGCTATTGCGCAGCAGCTAGCAAGTGAAGCGACCATGCAAGGTTTAGATCCATTTAGTAAGCCGACAGGTTTCCGTGCTTATAGTGATTATACTCGTTCATTCAGCTTGGTTTATGATGAGCAATCCTATAGCGCTCGCATCAGTAATTGGCACAATGCGAGTTGTACTGATAGCAAAAAGAGTGGCGATAATCTCAGTAATTTTACGCTCGTCATTGGTCAAGAAATCGCGAATACGCAGGATGATAGCAATATCAATGTGGCTGCTCAGACCAAAACGGTTTATGAAGGTCAGGTCAGCTATGATAGCAGTGACGCGCATAACCATACCTTATGGTTAGAAGGCGCACGTATCAGTGCTCAAAGCTGGGTGAATAACGAAACAGTCCACGTATTTACAGATAGCGGACGCGATGAGATCACACTTGTTGATATCATGGCACATGTGGGTCAAGACACAGCAGCGGTTGGCAGTTTGAAGTCGCCAATGCCAGGACAAGTAGTTGCATTCAAAGTAGCTGTTGGCGATACTGTGGAAAAAGGCGAGCCACTTGCCGTCATCGAAGCCATGAAAATTGAACATACCATTACTGCACCGACGGATGGTGTGGTAGCAGAGCTGTTGTTTGCAGCGGGTGACTTGGTCGCCGATGGTGATGAGCTATTGCGCATCGATGCTGAAGGTTAATAAAGGCTGACAATTAGCAGCCGAGTCATAAGAAGGACGATAAGTATGAGCCATTCGTATCCAAGCCATGTCACCATTGTTGATGTTAGTCCACGTGATGGTCTACAAAACGAATCCATGACGGTACCGACTGAAGTTAAGCAAACGCTTATCAATGACTTGATTGCGGCGGGTGTCAAAAAACTGGAAGCGACCAGTTTTGTGTCACCAAAGTGGGTGCCACAGATGGGCGATAACAGCGCGCTACTTGAAGCATTAGCGCCTACGCGTCAGACAGATATTTGCTACTCAGTATTAGTACCTAATATGCGCGGCTTTGAAAATGCCATTGCACATCGTCCTGATGAAATCGTTATCTTTGGCTCAGCCAGTGAGACCTTTAGTCAAAAAAACATCAACTGTAGTATCGATGAAAGTATTGAGCGTTTTGCACCCGTTGCTGCGGCTGCAAAAGCACAAGGCATCAAAGTACGTGGCGTTATCTCTTGTACGGTCGGTTGTCCTTATGAAGGTGACATTGACCCAAGCCAAGTAGCGTATGTGACCAAGCGGTTGATTGAGATCGGTTCAGAGCAGATTGGCATTGCAGATACGATCGGTGTGGGTACACCGCTCAAAGTACAACGAGCGTTGCAAGCTGCACTTGAGTATGCTGATATTTCCATGCTATCGGGGCACTTTCATGACACTTATGGTCAAGCACTAAGTAATACCTTGGCTGCATTACAAATGGGTGTGAGTGAGTTTGACACCTCTGTCGCGGGCCTCGGTGGCTGTCCTTATGCCAAAGGCGCAACAGGCAATGTCGCGACCGAAGATGTGGTGTATATGCTGCATGGTATGGGTATCAGCACGGGTATCGATTTGGAAAAATTGGTCGTGGCAGGCGAGCGTATCAGCGAGTTCTTAAAGCGTCCTAACGGCTCAAACGTGGCACGTGCCTTAATCAATAAACGTCAGTCTTAAATAATTACTGTAAAAATTAAATATTAAAATACAAGGAATGGTTATGAGTTTACCTGGATTAAATTTTCAACTTGGCGAAGATATTGACGCCCTACGTGATGTCGTGCAGCAGTTTGCAGCAAACGAGATCGCTCCACGTGCTGCCGAGATTGATAGCAGTGATGAGTTTCCAATGGATCTGTGGCAAAAGATGGGTGACCTCGGTCTACATGGTATTACCGTTCCAGAAGAGTACGGCGGCTCTAATATGGGCTACGTCGCACATATGGTCGCGATGGAAGAGATTAGCCGAGCTTCGGCATCGGTAGCGCTTAGCTATGGGGCGCACTCTAACCTATGTATTAACCAAATCAAACGTAATGGTTCTGAAGAACAAAAGCAGAAATATCTGCCAAAACTAATCAGTGGCGAGTTCATCGGTGCATTGGCAATGAGTGAGACAGGCGCTGGCTCAGACGTCGTTAGTATGAAGCTAAAAGCTGAAGAAAAAGACGGCAGCTATGTGTTGAACGGTAGCAAAATGTGGATTACCAATGGTCCTGATGCTGACGTGATGGTGGTCTATGCCAAGACCAATCCTGAATTGGGTGCAAAAGGCATGACGGCCTTTATCGTTGAAAAAGGTATGGAAGGTTTTGGTACCGCGCAAAAGCTAGACAAGCTCGGCATGCGTGGTAGCCATACTGGTGAGATGACTTTTAATAATGTAAAAGTACCAAGCGAAAATATCTTGGGTGGTCTTAATGAAGGCGTTAAGGTATTGATGAGTGGCCTAGATTACGAGCGTGCCGTATTGGCCGCAGGTCCTATCGGTATCATGCAAGCGGTGATGGACAATGTCGTGCCTTATATCCATGACCGTAAACAGTTTGGTCAAGCGATCGGTGAGTTTCAGCTTATCCAAGGTAAAGTTGCGGACATGTATACCATACTACAAGCCGGTCGTAGTTTCTTATATACCGTTGGCAAGAATTTGGACATGTTGGACGCGCGCGGTGCTGGTCATAGTCGAGAAGTGCGTAAAGATTGCGCCAGTGTGATTCTATGGTGTGCCGAAAAAGCCACATGGATGGCAGGCGAGGGCATTCAAATATTTGGTGGTAATGGCTACACCAATGAGTATCCACTTGGTCGCTACTGGCGTGATGCCAAGCTGTATGAAATTGGCGCAGGTACCAGTGAAATCCGCCGTATGCTAGTCGGTCGTGAGCTGTTTAACGAGACCAAATAAGAAGTAACTAATGATGCCTTAGCTATTTTCTAATATAAAATAAAAAAGCAGCACGCTTAAAACATGCTGCTTTTTTTGTGTCAACGTCGAACTGAATTATCTATAAGCGGTTAAGACTTATTGCGATAATCAAAGTATCTTGCCAAACCATTTAGTAATAAATCATCACGCAAGCGTACGGGACGATTAACATGCTGCGAGATAATGGCTGCATCACCACCTGTCATAATCAATTCAAAATTAGGATGACGATGGCTAATCTCATTGATTGCGCCGACGATAGAGAGCAAAATACCGCAATGTACTGCGTCTTGAGTGGTCAAGCCTTGGTTGACGCTATCAAAAGTACCGTTCGAGATAGTGATTTGCTTAGTACCAGAGAACAGTGACTCACGTTGCAGGTAGATGCTGGGGAAAATATAACCGCCCAGATGCTCAGCATGATCAATCAAATCAATGGTCACCGCTGTGCCACAACCAATCACACACTGGCGTTTTTTCTTATCGACCGCACCGAGCATCTGTAGCCAGCGATCACAGCCGAGCTGCTGATCATTGTAAGCACTTTTCATCAGCGCGTGCGCCGCATCGACATGGACAAACTCAAACGGAATATTCAAACGACTGAGCGTCTCTGATACTTTGGCATTAAGGTTATCGCCCAATACTGATGAGATACCAATAAAGTCAGGCGCGTAACGCTCAAAGCGATCGGTCAGACCCATGAGTAATTCGGCAGGCGCTTGCAAATGTTGTTTGGCATCATGTGTGACTATCTGACCGATATCATCGGTGAGCCAGTATTTCAGGCGGGTATTTCCAAGATCAAGCCAGAGCATAAAATTCCCTTTATATAGTGCTCGTTAATGATGGTGTTCATCAATATAGTTGTCTAAGCCTAATAAATAACGTCGATGCGTCCAGTAAAAAGCGTAGAAATCTTACCGCTATCTTGGCGCAATTGCAAACAGCCATGTGTGTCGACACCGCAAGCGATTCCCGTTATGACTTTTTCTTCGTTATTATAGTCTTGCGTGACGCGTAAGCGCAGACCTGATAGCGCATCCATCATCGCAAACTGCTCCAAAAAACTATCCAAATAATAAGTATGACCGGTTGGCTGCTCTATACCTAAATGCTCAAAGCGTGTCATCGCTGCCATCAATGCTTTGCTCATCTGCTGATAGAGCATTGGTAGGTCTGGTAGGCTCGCAGATCGTGTTTCTAAAGGCAGCATCTCATTGATGTCTTGTAAGCTAATCGCTTGATAACTCATGCCTTCAGACGTTTGTGTGGTGAGCTTTGGTGCAGCTTGTACGTTTAGGCCAATGCCTAGCATCACACCGACCAACCTGCCAGCTTTCGTCACTGGCTCTATCAAAATCCCAGCCAGTTTATTAAAGGGTAGGGTACGCTGATTTGCTACATCACTATTCAATACGGAATCTAATACCGAGCTGTCCGTTATGGATTGTTCTTTAGATAGCTCTTTAGATTGGCTCTGAGCTTGCTGATAAAAACCCAAGTCATTTGCCCATTTCACCCCAATTGGCGTCATCCCTTGCGCTTGCAGTTGCTCGTTCAAAGTTTGAATGACAGGCATCTTAGCCAGTTCAAGACCAATGATGAGCGATAGCAAACCACTAATTGGCATATGTACAGGATGGTAGAGCGACAGATAGACATTGCCGCGCGGTGATTGCCACGAGCGCCCGTGCTGACCACGACCTGCGCTTTGGGTTTCCGCGGTCAAAACGTGTACGGTGGCGACATCTAACGCCCCGTTTTGCAAGGCTTCTATCAGCTCGCTATTGGTCGAGGCGCTACTAGCCACATGACGGTGATTGAGCTCGGATAAATAGGTAGAAAAACTAGTGAGTGGCGGCATAAGTTTAGTCGATGTGGTTAAAGGAAACTTTGATATACTGAGCGATTGTTGCGGTCAGAAAGTACCGAGTAAACAGCATAAAGGTCGCGCTGAGATTTGGCAAATACAATTAAGCACGCCTAAGCGCTAGTGAGTACTATAGCGCCAGTCAGTATTATAAAAGGTTCGTTCTATGATGTTATATGTGTGGTTTGTGATTGCAGGCGCGTTTGCGGGTGTCAGCGCGGGCTTGTTTGGCGTCGGCGGTGGCATGATTATCGTGCCTGCATTGGTCTGGATTTTTACCGCTTATGACTTTTCGCCAGAAGTAATCACCCATTTGGCCATTGGTACGTCGTTGGCGACCATCGTTGTAACTTCAATCAGCTCACTGACGGCACATAACAAGCGCGGCGGCGTGCGCTGGGAAGTATGGCGCAAGATGGCGCTTGGATTGGTCATCGGTAGTTTGGTCGGTGCGGGTATCGCGGATATGATTGATGGACAAGCACTACAGGCTATCATTGGTTTCGGTGCGCTATTGGTCGCCTTAAAAATGCTGTTCTTTTCAAATAAAGAACAAGTGGGTAAACCGCTACCATCGGCCGGTGTCCAGTTTGGTGCAGGTACTGGCATTGGGATGGCGTCCTCTATTTTTGGCATTGGCGGCGGCAGCTTGACCGTACCGTTCTTGAACTGGGCAGGGCTTCCGATGAAACAGTCGGTCGGCACATCAGCGGCATGCGGTCTACCAATTGCCTTGGCTGGAGCAGCAGGCTTTGCTTGGTTCGGTCAAGACGTGGTCAATCTGCCTGAGGGTACGATAGGGTTTGTCCATGTCACAGGATTCTTGTTTATTTCAGTTGCCAGCTTTGCAATGGCAAAAGTGGGCGCCAAGCTTGCCCATGTCTTACCTGCACTGATGCTTAAGCGCGCATTTGGTGTGTTGTTAATATTTGCTGGAGGACAGTTGTTATTGAGTGGATTGGGTGTTTTATAGCAATAATGAGTTTTTATAAAATTAGTATGCAAACCGTGAGACATTATTAGTATGAAAGCTGCAGAAAAATACCGCCGTGTTTTCGGCTCAATGAATCATCTAAAAGACCAATTATCATGGACGACGGGTCTCTCTAATATGGTAGAGTTTTTGGCATGGGAGCCGCAGCGTATTTTAGGCATCACTAAAAAGCAATACGTACGCCAAATCATTGAATGGGCGGCCCACCCAGATTTGAAAGATAAAAATATAGAAGAGATTGAGCAATCAGTCATCAAAAAGCTCAATACAAAAATGAATGAAACTGAGCAGCTAGAGACATATTCAACGCAAACGATGGGTATCTGTAATGCGAGAGAAGCCGTGCGCCGCGTAACGTTCTTTTCTGAAGACTATCTAAATAAAGAATTCGATATCTTTTTGAGTTTGTGCAGTGATGTTTATCTGAACTTATTTTATCGTAAATTTATCAACTTTGAGCCAAGTGGGTCATGGTCGACACATGGTAATAGCGGTATGTTTGAAAACAGTACAGAGCTAAAAGCAATGTACATGGACAACCTAGCCTATAACCATCAGGCCAATGTATTGATAGCGAATGAGTTAAAACTCGCTGGTCGGAAAAACCCAGACCCAATCCTAAAGTACTGCTTGATGTATGAGCACTTATTAGAAAAAGGCTTTATCGAGAAAGGGGCAAAATTTTTGCTGTTGTTTATCGGTGGTGACGCGCTAAAGCAAAACAAGCAAACGCTCGTAGATCGGGAGCTGGCTCTGTGTCATAAACGGCCAAGGAAATATCAGCATTTGCTAAGGCCAGAGCTGTTAGAAATAGTCGATCATTTGGAAGTGGCAAGTATCTCTTGGGCAGCCTTTATCGAGTTTAATAATCGCTATTTAGCAGAAAATAACGTCTGCCAAGTGGAGCAAAAACTGCTGCGAGGGTTCCATCAAAGCCTTGAATCAAAATCGTTTATGCAGTTAGCCGTTTAACCCTAAAAACCTACTACAATTTCAGGTAGAATAGCCGCCTGTTTTTGCTAAGTTTATTGACTCTTCATGCGTTTAAAATCTCTAAAGCTGGCAGGCTTCAAATCCTTTGCCAATCCAACCACTTTTACTTTTCGTCATGGTATCACCGCCATCGTCGGGCCGAACGGCTGTGGCAAATCCAATGTGATTGATGCCATCCGTTGGGTACTGGGCGAAACCTCTGCCAAGCAGTTACGCGGCGGGGCCATGAGCGATGTTATCTTTGCCGGTACGCAAGATAAAACAGCCAAAAGTGTCGCCAGTGTCGAGCTGACCTTTGAGCATACCCAAGATGAGCAGACTGGTATTCGCCACGAGTTTAACTTGTACCAAGAGTTATCGGTTCGCCGTCAGGTAAATAAAGATGGCCGCTCAGATTATTTTATCAATGGTACGCGTTGCCGTCGCCGTGATGTGGTTGATGTGTTTTTAGGTACGGGACTGGGTGCACGTAGCTATGCAGTGATTGAGCAAGGTATGATTGGGCGTATCGTTGAGTCTAGTCCCGTGCAGCTGCGTGAGTTTATCGAAGAGGCGGCAGGTGTCTCACGCTATCAGGCTCGCCGTGAAGAAACGCAGAAGAAGTTAGAGAAGACAAGGGACAATCTAGCGCGCCTGCATGATATGCAAAGCGAGCTATTACGCCAACAAAAATCACTGTCTAAACAGGCGGCTAGTGCGCAGCGTTACGAAGAATTGGCTTTAACACTAGCTGATATCGAGCAGCAGCTTGCTATTCAGCAGCTTTATCAAGCCAAGCAAACACATCAACAGCAGAAAGTAGCGCATGAACGCAGTGCTACGGAGGTGTCGACACTTCAAGCTGACTACGACACGCTCAAAGCTCAGCAAGACAAGCTCACTGCGCGTATTAACCAAGAGCAGTGGCTCAAAGACGATGCTCAAAGCGCTCACTATCAGCAGCAGCTCGGCTATCAACAAGCGGAACATAAGCTAAGTGATGCTAAGTCACAGCTGAAAGCTATTGAGCAGCAACTGTCTGGCTTGGCTCAACAGCGTGCGCAATCACTCGCTGATATTGAACGCCTAAAAGCTGAACAAGCTGAGCAGAATCAAGCGCTAGAAGCATTGCGTCCGCAGCTGACTGAGCTAACTGATAAACGCGATAACTATAAGCGCAATGAGCAGCCGCTACAACGCGTGTGGCATGAAACGCAAAATAATCTGTCACGCTTACAAGATAAAGCCCGTTCGCTTGAGCAGCAGCAAGCCATTAACGCTCAAGCACAGAAACGCCATCAGCAAAGCTATGATAAATGGCAACGCCGTGAGCAAAACTGGCAAAATCTGTGGCAGCAATTACAGCAGTCTATAGCGCCGTCTGCATCTGACAGTGCTGATGTGAGTAAAACGGATGATGAGCAAGATCTAAGTCAACTGCTAGAACAGCAAGTCACTGAGCTAAACACACAGTTGCAGCAAGTTGAGCGTCAACGCGAAGCCGTCGATGAACGCTTGTCTGAGATACAACCGCAAGCGCACAGCTTGCAGCAGAGACTAAACGCACAGCAGAGCAAGCTGAGCGATAATGAAAAGCGTCATGCGCTGCTGGCAGGCGAATACGATACCCTGCATCAAATACTGCATCCGAAACCTACACAAAAGCAATCAGCAAAGTCGAAAGTTATCGAGACAGATAATGCAGATAGCAGTGGTATACATAATCAGCCGTTAGCCATCGCGACGCTACGTGAGCAGATTGAGCTAAGTGCGAAAGGGCAGGAGTATGCACCGCTACTGGATAATATCTTGGCATTGTGGCTAGATAGCCATGTGCTGGTTGCTAACCAACAAGCTAACCAAACCAAGCAATCAGACGCTAATAACACTAATGATATTTCTCAACAAGCTAATAACCTATGGCAAGCGCTTGAGCATGACATTGCAGATTTACGGACTTATCAAACGGTACAAAATACACCTGCTAGCGAAAAAGATAAAACTCTAGTAGAAACGGGTCATAGCTTATGGTTGTCTACTACGCAAAATAGCATCAGTGACCAAGAGTTTGTCAGCGAATTGCCAGACAATTTGATTGATAAAGTATTGCCATTATCGCAGTTGATTACTCAGCCGCTACTCTCGCTATGGCAGCAGTGCTATATATATACGGCGCAGTTTGAGACCAGTGAACAGCATGAGGTTGATACACTTACTGATGTACTAAAGTCATTACCATCGTCCGCTATTTTACTTACCGAAGATGGTTGGCTCATCAGTCGTCATGGAACAATTAATTTAAGAAAATTCGCTGGTGCGCAAGATAGTCAAAGTGATAGCAGCAGTCAATTTCTCACGCAGCGTTTGCAGCAGCGCACTCGTTTGCAAGCGTTAGAAGACTCGCTTGATGAGTTTGAAAGCAAAATACAAGATCAGCAAAAATCTATTGCAAAAGACCAGCGCGATTATGATGCATTGTTAGTTAGCTTAGAAGAAACGCGCGCGCAAGCCGAGCAGTTAACCCGTGATAAGCATCAATACCAGCAGCAATTAATTACCGAGAGAGCTAACGCCGAGCGCTTGCAAGCGGATAGCCAGCGTCTGAACGCTGATAAAGCAACGCTTGAGCAAGAAAAGCAAGAACTGGCGCAAGAGCAACAAACGCTTGAACAAGAACAACAGCATATTGAAAGCGAGATCGCTACGCTAACGCCGCAAATAGCAGAGGCACGGGCGACAACTCAGCAACTGCAAGCTGAGCGCAGCGAGCTAAACCGTGCGCGTCAAGCTGATGATGACGCGTTGCAAGCATTACAGCTGCGCATTCAGCAGTATGAGATGCGCTTGGAGCATAGTGTTAGTAGTCTGGCTCGTGCGACTGAGCAACATGATAAATCGTTAGAGAATGAGCAAAGTCTACAGACGCGTCACGATCAGCAGCAGGCCAAGTTGCCAGATCTACAAGCCGCACTACAGTCTGCACAGGTAACGCGCGATGAGCAGCAAGTGCTATTGAACGAGCGCGATACTGCGCTAATGGCATTAAAACAAACGTACGCTGAGCAGCAGACGGCATTTGATGCACTGCAAAATACCTTGCAAACGCAGCAAAGCGAGTTTGCCCGTCATGCTACTGAATTGGCACTAAGTGCAGCGCGGTTAGAGGATGCTAGCGCACACACGCAAAGCGCTTTAGATGCCTACTATCGTGTGAGTCATAAATATAAAGCGCAAGCTGAGCAACCGCAACAAAGCATGAGCGTCTCAAACTTGCTAGCAGATTTCATCGCTCATGATCGCCGCGTCCGTCCAGACAAAATCGCTGAGCTAGAGTCCGAGCGCGCCAAGTTGACCCAGCAGTTGAGCAAGATTGGGCCAGTGAATCTAGCAGCGGTCGCAGAGTTGGCCGAGGTAAACGAGCGCCTAGAACCACTCGCACAGCAGACGGCAGATATCGCGGCCAGTATGCAGACATTGACCGAAGCGATTGCCTCTATTGATGAGACGACCAAGACACTGTTTATGCAGACGCTTGATGCGGTCAATAATGAGCTGGCCAATTTATTTGCCAAGGTCTTTGGCGGTGGGCAAGCTAGCCTGACGTTGAACACTGACGAGATGCCAGCCAATACGCCAAAGTCCGAACAATGGCGGGCAGGGCTTACCTTGATGGCGCAGCCGAAGGGTAAACGCAATAGTCGCTTAGCGGTATTATCGGGCGGTGAAAAAACCCTTACCGCGCTAAGTTTGATTTTTGCGATATTTAAGCAGCATCCTGCACCGTTCTGTGTTCTTGATGAGGTCGATGCACCGCTTGATGATGCCAACGTCGCGCGCTTTACCAGTCTCATTCATGAGCTAGCAGACGATTTGCAGTTTATTTTTATCAGCCATAATAAATTAACGATGCAAATTGCTGATGAGCTAAAAGGTATCACTATGCCAAGTGCAGGCATTTCTACACTAGTCAGTGTGTCGCTTGATGAAGCTGCGCGTTACGTAGAGAGCTAAGCGTGAAATAACCGACATTAAAAGTGCTATGAGAATCAGCGCGATGCAAATATAATCAATCAATTGGCATAAATGCAAATAAGCTTGACCTCAGTCCAGCATACTGGTTATAAAGTACACAATGTGGTGACGATATAGGTCAGCCATGCTAGAATATTGCCATTTATGCTCGTTTGTGTATTCCCTTTTGTTATATATACTAGGATGTATTTATCATGACCGTTATTCAGTTTATATTGATTGCCATTGCCGCGTTTATCGTGCTCGCAGGGCTGTTTATGGTCATTCGTAGCTTTAAGCGCCGCGGTGCTACCGAAGCTGCTGCGGTCAATTATGATAAAAATGGTATTCCCATCATACCGCGTCACGAGCGTAACATCGTCGATCAGCCCGACCTTGATGACACAGTCGCAGGCGAGACGAGCATCGGTCCAGATCGTAGTTACTTAGATGCTGTGGTTGAAGAAGAGCCGTTGACGCAAGCGCATACCAACGTTGATGCTCAACTAACGGCTGAGCGTAACCATATAGCAGCTGACGATCATGACGTCATCGATGAAGCGGACTACGCTCGCTGGCAAGAAGAGCAACGCCGTGCCGATAGTGCTGAGTTTGTAGAAGTCGCCGATCAGATGCATATCGAGCAAGAGCCTGATGCGTTCTCTAGTTTAATGTCAGCGACCGATAGCCTGATGCCAACCATCGATACGGCAGAAGAGCCAAGCTTCGATGACAATAGCCCGATACTGGATCAGCATCTATCAGAATCTAGTGATGACGCGCAAAACGGCCCGTTGATTAATGCCAAAGACAATATCAATATCACCATCTTGCCGCACCAATATCGCGATCGTCCAGCGGCGATTATCCGTGGTCGTGATCTGTTAGCGTTGATTGATAAATACGGTCTACGCTATGGTGCGATGAATATGTTCCATCGCTATGAGCAAAAAGACGGTACGGGTATGTTGTGGTTTAGCATGATGGGTATCACTGATAGTGGTATCGCACCGTTTGATCCGCATAGTGTTGCGACCAACACTTATAACGGTGTCGTCGTGTTCTTGTCATTGCCTCATCCACAAGCTGTGCGCAGCTTTGATAGTATGATGAGCATTGCTTATATGATGGCAAGCGACCTTGACGCGATTATGCTTGATGAAGAGAACGAACCAATCACGCCTGAATACAAACAGCAACTACGTAACCAAGTTCGTGATTATGAGGGTTAACGGTTTAAAAGCTACGAAAGTTAAAAGCTGATTAATAGCAGAAATCATAAAAAGGGCAAATAGCGATTAACGTTATTTGCCTTTTTTATTGGGCTATAGTTTCCGCAAAGTGCTAACCATAGTAGACTGAGCGAGCCTGACACAGTATCTGATTTATATAGGATTGACTATACCGAGCTTCCTACAAACTTGTTATCATATCGACATCTTGAATTGCAAAAAAGACGCCGACTATGACTGACTCTACCTCATCAAATAACTCTAAAAACTCATCTACTCAAGTAGAAAACCAAGCGCCTGCCACATCTAATACATCCAGTCCGACCGACAGTAGTACCAATAATAGTGCAGAGATTGTCTCAAAAATGCGTGCGCTTATTGAAGCGATTAAGACGCATAACTATGCCTATTATGTGCTGGACAATCCAATTCTAGAAGACAGTGAATACGACCAGTTGCGTCGCTCGTTGCTTGAGATTGAAGAAGAATATCCAGATTTGGTGCAGCCAGATAGCCCAATTAATCAAGTCGGCGATATGCCGCTATCGGCTTTTACCCAAGTTACGCATGATATTCCGATGCTGTCGCTAGGCAATGTCTTTGAATATGATGATTTGCGCGATTTTATGCGCCGCGTCAATGATCGTCTCAGCGATTCACAGCAAAACCCTGAATACGAGATGGAGCTAAAGCTCGATGGACTGGCGGTCTCACTGAAGTATGAGCACGGAAAATTTGTCCAAGCGGTCACGCGCGGTGATGGGCAAACAGGCGAAGATATTACTCAAAATGCCAAAACCATTCGTAACTTGCCACTATGGATAGCCGATGCTGCTGATATTGAGTTGCTAGAAGTACGCGGTGAGGTATTGATGCCAAAGGCAGGATTTGAGCGTCTTAATCGATTGGCAGAAGAGAATGAGGGTAAAACCTTTGCTAATCCACGTAATGCCGCTGCTGGTAGTTTACGTCAGTTAGATCCAGCGATAGCAGCCAGTCGTCCATTGGCATTCTATGGCTATTCGGTCAATCAAGGATTGCCAGATACTATCGACACTCAGTCAGGGGCGCTGGCATGGCTTACCGAGCTTGGATTTACGGTCAGCGCCGTAGAAGTGGTAGCAAATCCACGCGCCGCGCAGACCTATTATGAGTCAGTGACTGAGAGCCGTGCCAGTTTGCCTTTTGAAATCGATGGCATGGTGATCAAGGTCAATAGCCTTGCTCTACAGCAGCAACTTGGCTATCTATCACGCGAGCCACGCTGGGCGACTGCTTATAAATTCCCTGCTGAGACTGTGATGACGCGTCTAAATGATATCGAGTGGCAAGTCGGACGTACGGGTCAAATCACACCAGTGGGTAAGCTCGAACCTGTTAAAGTCGGCGGTGTCACCGTCAGTAATGTGACCTTGCACAACTTTGGCGAGATTCAGCGTTTAGATGTGCGTGCAGGCGATACGGTCAGCGTCCATCGTGCAGGCGATGTCATCCCAAAAGTCACTCGTGTCTGGCATGATCAGCGCCCAGCCGATAGTACGCCTGTCACGCTACCCTCTACTTGTCCTGTCTGCGACTCTCCCGTCGTGCTGCCAGAAGACGAAGCATTGGCGCGCTGTACGGGTGGACTGTTTTGCCCAGCGCAGCAGCAAGAAGCACTTATTCACTTTGTCTCACGTCGTGCCATGGATATCGATGGGCTTGGTGCGAGTTGGTTGATTAGCTTCTTTGAGCATGGTCTGGTCAAAACGGTCGCTGATATCTATCAGTTGCACAATCATGCAGATGAGATGGTCACCTTTGAGAAACTGGGTGAAAAATCGGTCCAGAATATCATCAATGCAATCGAAGCCAGCAAGCATACGACATTGGCTCGCTTTATCTATGCGCTTGGTATTCGTGGTGTCGGTGAAGGTACGGCACAGAACTTTGCTCAGCAATTTGGTGGTTTAGATAGCCTAATGGCGGCCAGTATTGAGACCTTGATAAAAACCCCAGATGTCGGAGAAATCACTGCCGAGCTGACCTACAAATTCTTCCGTGCGCCGCACAATATCGAAGTGATTAATTCGTTGCTTGAAGCTGGCGTCCACTGGGATAAAGTCGAGCAGGTTGCATCAGAAGGGCTACCACTCGATGGGCAAACGTGGGTCATCACAGGTGCGCTCGATAGCATGGCGCGTGATGAGGCTAAAGCCAAACTACAAGCATTAGGTGCCAAAGTCTCAGGCAGCATCTCGGCAAAAACCACTGCGCTACTGGCAGGGGATAAGGCTGGCTCTAAGCTGACCAAAGCGGAAAAACTGGGCGTCAAAATTGTAGCTGAGGAAGAGTTTTTGTCGATGGTTGGGGCGTAGATTATGAATATTGATGACATGGAAGGTCTAGACGAAGAAACTCGGAAAGAGATTGAAGAGTTGCAGAAGGTAATGCGTGAACAAAAAGAAGGCTTTAACTTTGCAAATGCCCAATGTGATATTGGCATTATTTTAATGAATAAAGGCTTTTTAGATATAGCAATAAATGAATTTGCAAAAGTAAATAAGCATGATTGTCCAGAACTATATTTTTTATCAAAGGAGTATATTGGAGATATATTATTAAAACAAAATAAAGTCAATAAAGCGATAGAAATGTGGAGAACTGTTGAGAAGCTCTATGCCCCCAAAGCATATTTGAGAGCTAATTTTAAAATTGGTGCAGTTTTAATAGAAAGAAATGATATTAAAGCTGCTATAGAATACTGGGAAGAAATTGACGAAGATGATCATCCAACGCTTTACCCAACAGTCCAACTATTGATTGGGGAGCTACTAATTCAAAATGGTAAAACGAGAAAAGCTATTGAGGCTTTGAACAAAATTAGTGATAAAAGCAACTCAGAAAAATATGCTAGAGCACAATATATTATAGGACTTACATTAAAAAAAGAAGGGAAATTTGAACGTGCATTAAAGTCACTATGTAATGTTTTACATTCAACTGATCCGGGAGTATATGCACAAGCAGAATTAAATATTGGATTATTGCTGGAAGATATTGGAAACCCCTTGAGCATTATAGAAGCATGGTATAGAGTCAAACGCAAAGATAGCACGAAAGCTTATGCTACTGCACAATTCTGTATTGGTAGTTATTATTCTGAAAACCAGGATATGGGAGCTGCTATTACTGCATGGGAACAAATTATGCATTCAGATGATAGCTTCTTATATGAGCGTGCTCAGTATAGAATTGGACAATATTTCATTGATAACCATATATTAAAGAAATATGACGAAGCAAAAAAATCATTTATCAATGCTATGTCAACTTATCCTTATGAAGCATATTGTTATCAACAAATATGTGAATTACTGTTAAACTCAAAGTTAAGAAATATTGGAGAGCATCTATTACATCTATTAAATAAAACTTTAAAAATTGTTAAAATGTTACAATTGGATTTTGGTTATGGTTCTGATGATATTAAGTCTCCCGAAAGAAAGCTTGCACACTATACGAACACTATAGTCAGTCCAAAATATAAAAGGTACAATA
>NZ_PJAS01000067.1 GCF_002836735.1 Psychrobacter sp. 4Bb
GAACGTAGTAAAAGATACGTTCTTTAGTTTTATTGTACCAGTCAAATAAAAATTAAAAAATCTAGGTTATAAAGCGCCAATATATTCTTTTTACGCTTACCTTCAGGCAGCTTAATCACAACATCCTAAGTTAATATCTATCAGATAAACAGCATAGCTTATGCGATTGTGAGTTTAATGACATTACAAACTCGAAAGCAGAACACTTGTTTCGCTATTCAAAATGCCATCAATCTCTCTGACTTGACGCAGCACTTCATCAAATTCTCTCAAACTTGTCGTGTGTATCTCTCCTACCAAATCCCACGCCCCGTTGGTCGTATGCAGCTTAATTAATTGAGGGATACCTCGCAGTTTCCTAATCACTTGTGAAGTAGACTTTCCTGTTACTTCAATCATCATCATCGCTTTGACCGTTTCTTTATCTAATGCTTCATGCACTCGAATTGTAAATCCTAAAATAGCACCGTTGTGAATCAGTCTATCCAATCTGTTTTGGACAGTGGCACGAGAGACTTTGAGTTTTTTAGCCAGGTTTGAGATGGTTGCTCGACCATCTTGTCGAAGTTCAGATATCAGTTCGCTATCCAAAGAGTCATAAGTGTAATACGCCATAAAGATGCTTCCTTCATTGGATTTTAACATTATGCTAAGTAGTACCTAACAATGTGTCAAAAAAATGTCCATATTTGGTAAATTATTGACATTTTAACTGACAATTATAATTGGTAGCATATTAATTGTCGGTTAAATAAATAATATTCATGGAATGGAGCAAAATTAATGTCTAAATTTATCGTATCACAGAAGCAGGGTGTGCCATTTGTTAGCGTACAGGCGATGGCTGAAATCATTAGTAATTATGGTATAGAACAGACCATAAAAGAATTGGTAGATGCTTTAGAGCAAGATTTTTCTCGTTGGGATAGTTTTGAAAAATCCAGTCGTTTTGCTTCACATTCCAAAGATGGTGTCATAGAGTTGATGCCTGTCAGCGATGGTGAAATGTTTGCGTGTAAATATGTCAATGGTCATCCGATCAACACCAAGCGCGATTTGCAGACGGTAGCCGCTTTTGGCGTGTTGTCTGATGTCGATACAGGCTATCCCATTCTGCTGACAGAGATGTGTATCTTAACCGCCTTGCGTACGGCAGCGACTTCTGCACTGGTTGCCAAGCATTGTGCACCCAAAACCGCTCAGACTTTAGCGCTCATCGGTAATGGTGCTCAGGGTGAGTTCCAAGCAATGGGTATGAAGGCAGTCGTGGGTATCTCAAAAGTGCGTTTATATGATGTCGACCCAGCCGCATCTGAAAAAGTAGCGCGCAACCTTGCTGATTCAGGCCTAGAGATTACTATTTGCAAAACGGTAGAAGAGGCGGTTGAAGGTGCAGATATCATCACTACCTGTACCGCAGATAAGAAAAACGCCACCATTCTCCGTGATGATATGGTCAAAAAAGGCGTCTATGTTAACGCCATTGGCGGTGACTGTCCTGGCAAAACAGAGTTGGATGCCAACATCTTGTTAAGAGCCGATCATGTCATTGTGGAGTTTGAACCGCAAACCCGTATTGAAGGCGATATTCAACAGCTCTCTCAGGATTTCCCTGTGACAGAGTTCCACCGCATCGTAAATGGTGAAAAAGAAGTACGCACCAATGAAGATAACTTGGTTGTATTTGATGGTGTTGGTTTTGCTTCAGAAGACTTTACGGCTTTGGTATTTTTGCGTGATTTGATCAAAAAGCAAGACGCATATGAGCTGCTTGACTTGATTCCTCAGCAACAAGACCCTAAAAACCTCTATTCGGTCGTCAAAGCTCATAGCAAAGATCGTAGCCTAGAGACGGATGAAGCGATGGCTGCATCATAAGTCATTTGAATATAGAAAAATAGGAGTTCAATGCCAGATGTGGACTCAAATGATGAAAAAATTGTTTTATTTAATAGAGACAAAATAATGAATGATTTAATGAAAAACGTGCGAATAGTAGAAGTTTATTCAGACGTCGCAGGGCATAAAAAAGGCGCGTCACTAGGAATCGATGCATTGCGCGCGTCATCAAAAGAGATGAATGCAGACTACTATGAAAAATTGCAACTTGATAGTATAAAAAATGAATATATACATGTAGAAGAGTCGTCATTTAATCATGCAAAATACGCCGATGTAATTGAGCCTGTTATTTCTAAATTGGCGCATAAAATCAAAGATATAAGAAATGAGAATCAATTTCCGATTGTTATTGCAGGCGATCATTCTAGCTGTGCAGGTACGATGCATGGTCTAAAAATGGCGCATCCTGATGCTGAAATCGGTGTGGTTTATATAGACGCACACGCTGATTTCCATTCACCATATACCAGCGGATCAGGAAATATGCATGGCATGCCTTTGGCAATGGCTTGTGCCATTGATAATTTGGAATGTCAGCGTAACAAGCTTTCTGAAAAAGAAAAAGAGTATTGGGAAAAATTGAAGTTTATGGCATCAAGCGAGCCATCAATTAAGCCAGAAAATGTGGTGTTTTGTGCGGTTAGAGATTATCAAGAAGAAGAGATGGATCTAATTAGAAGACATAAAATCCCTTTATATAGCGTGGCTGAGATAACCCAAAAAGGCATCAGTTCTACCGTAGAGGAAATCTTCAAAAAACTAGAATATTGCGATCATATCTACGTGTCATTTGATGTTGATAGTGTCGATCCTTTATATGTGCCAGGAACCGGTACGCCTGCAATGAATGGTCTGTCATACGAGCAAGCGATGCAACTTAATATAGAGTTAATTAAGAACAAGAAAGTATGCTGCTGGGAAATGGCAGAGATAAATCCTTTGTACAACAACTCAAAAGATGACTCGACCAGAATATTTAAAATTTTAGAAAAAGTGACCCATACACTTTTGAGCAACTACTAGTACTGAATATTCAAAATGAGTAAAAGAATCTAGCCTAAAGGGGTTTGTTAAAACCTTCTTTAGGTTGGTTAAAAAGGGACTGCGAGTAAAAATAATATGGACATTATTAAAGCCAGCGCTGCAAGTCGAGATGTTAGCGGTATCAATATCAAACAGTTTTTGAAGTTTTTTATTCCATCTATTATAGGTTTGATGCTTTTCGTATTTCCAATTCCCTATGTGGACGGTAAGTTTGTCACCTATGCAGAAGGATTTACCATTCCTATATCTGTATTGAAGGATTATATACAGGGTTATATCGGTGATCTTTTGCCGTTATTGGTTGTCACCTCAATCATGATTACCTTGTGTTGTACCTTATATACTAAAATCATGAAGCCTGCATTTATTCTGAATAATGCGTTTCTAAATAATTTATTAAACGTTACAACGCCTTGGCTTGTTATTAGGATGCTTGGTGCGTTCTTCGTTGTCGTGACCTATTTTAAATTTGGGTTTGAGGCAATATATTCAGAAAATATTGGCGGCTTAATATTATATGAATTAATGCCAATACTTTTTATTGTATTTTTCTTGGCTGGATTACTGCTGCCTTTATTGCTTGATTTTGGCTTATTAGAATTTTTTGGGGTTCTACTAAGTAAAGTAATGAGACCTTTATTTGGTTTACCAGGTAGGTCATCTGTAGATTGTTTAACGTCATGGTTGGGTGATGGCACTATCGGTGTCTTATTAACCGATAAACAATTGGAAGGTGGGTTCTATACCAAAAAGGAAGCGGCAATTATTGCTACAAGTTTTTCAGCAGTGTCGATTACATTCTGTTTGGTTGTCATCTCTCAGGTTAAGCTTGAGAGCTACTTTATCAATATGATTGGGGTCGTTGCTTTATGCGGCATTGTTTGTGCTCTTATAGTCCCAAGGTTATTGCCTTTATCTAGAATTGAAGATACCTATACTATCGAAAACAGTGATAGAGATCATGAAACTATTCCCGCAGGAAAAACATTATTTACCCACAGTCTACATAAAGCTGTCCAAAAAGCAGACAAGAGTCCAAGTTTTCTTACTTTCTTAAGAGATGGTCTAAAAAATATTTTGGATATGTGGATTGGGATACTACCTGTCGTTATGGCAATCGGTACTATGGGTTTAATCGTTGCAGAAGAAACACCTGTATTTGATTATTTAGGTATGCCGTTTATTCCATTCTTAGAATTATTGAATATACCGTTTGCCGCAGAAATGTCAAAAACGATCATGGTAGGTTTTGCCGATATGTTCTTGCCAGCTATTATCGGTTCTTCAATAGAGTCAGAGTTAACGCGATTTGTCATCGCTTGCTTGTCAGTGTCTCAATTGATCTATATGTCAGAAGTAGGCGGATTGATTTTAGGGACAAAAATTCCAGTGAGCTTTTTTCAGTTATTAGTCATTTTTCTATTAAGAACTATTATCTCATTACCAATCATTGCGGTATGTGCTCATATGATTTTTTAAATAGAGCTTTCTAAAAGCTAGCTACAACACGTTTGAGTAGAGAATCAGCAGTAAAAAACCACCTTGATAGATGGTTTTTTGCTATCAGTCTCAATCTACAGTTTAATTTAAATAATTTCGATATAAGGAAATCGAGTTTAAGCGATACATTATTTCTTGCAACCATACAAAAATAGATATACGATTCATATACGTTTCGTATATCAAGGTGTTTTTATGGGTATTGTTAAAATTGATGATGAGCTGCATGAAGATATTCGTAAAGCAAGTGCCGTCATGGTGCGCTCCATCAACGCTCAAGCTGAATATTGGATGAAGATAGGCATGCTTGCTGAAGCCAACCCTAACATGTCTTACAACCAAATTATTAATGAGCAAATGAGACAAGCTGATGTCAATGTAAGGAACCTTATAGGTGGATAAGGTCATACTTAAAAATGCAGCGGAACTGGAAATCATGCGCGAGTCTGGGCGACTTCTCGCCTCTGTCTTTGATTATCTTGATGAACAAATTACAGTTGGTACTTCTACGATGGACATCAATAACCTTGCTGAGCACTATATTGTTGATCAGTTAGGTGCACGTCCAGCCAGTAAAGGTCAGTATGGTTATCAGTATGCATTAAATACCTCGGTGAATAACGTGGTCTGTCATGGTATTCCTTCAGATCAGCAAATACTTAAATCGGGTGATATTGTGAATGTGGATATTACCCTAGAACAAGGGGGTTTTATCGCTGATTCTAGCAAAATGTATTTGATAGGTGAGGTGTTGCCCCTTGCAAAACGCTTGGTTGATCAGACCTATGAAGCTATGTGGGAAGGAATACGAGTGGTGAAACCTGGAGCAACGTTAGGCGATGTTGGTCATGCCATCCAAAGTTACGCTGAGAAGCAAGGCTATTCAGTAGTGCGAGAGTATTGTGGCCATGGTATTGGACGCGAGATGCATGAGGGACCGCAAGTTCTACATTACGGACATCAAGGAAAAGGTCTAGTCCTACAAGAAGGTATGACATTTACCATTGAACCGATGGTCAATCAAGGTAAAGCCAAAGTTAAAGTCAAAAAAGATGGCTGGACCGTAATCACCAATGATAAAAAATTATCTGCTCAATGGGAGCATACAATTGCGGTTACTTCTGACGGCTATGAAGTTCTTACTTTGCGAAGAGATGAGCTTATTTAAACTATTTAACAATTGAACGGCTATTCGGTAAGGCGTTTCTATAATTCAGAAGCGCCTTTTTTAGTGTTTTATATAAGCATTTTTTAATATTAAAAATGTCTATGTAGCTACCTCCGAAGTACTGAATACATGTCAAAAAGAGAATGTTGTTTTTTGAGGGCCGAGCACGTCTTGGTGATAATCACTTTTTAATTAACTTGTAACTGATTGAATAACCATCATTGTATCGTTGATACAACCATAGGTTTTTCAATAATACCCTTAAATAACACGCACAAGAAAAGCTCCAATCTTAGGATTGGGGCTTTTTGTATCTGACAGGCGTAATCGGATTCGAACCAAAGAAATCAAGACTATTCCGTCGACGCTAGTATTAATGGCGTAGAGTTTGAGGATCAAAAAACAGGCTATCTTCCAGCCAGTTTTTACAGTGGTGAAAAGGTAAGTTACTACCATATCCAATGGTCTGATCTACAAGGGTATGATACGAGAATCTGAGGCTTCATAATGTAGTACAAGCTATGAGGTAACTTTAGATAGATTTTATAACGGGTTCAAATCTATGGCGTCAAAATAAGGTGCATGAACAAACTCTTGTCAGTATATTTAGTTTACCAAATTTAGGTTCATTGTTACTTCACCATGGCTTAAACCTTATATCATTGATAAGTTGTTCTATCTTTTTACAACAATATTTTCCTAAAAAGCAATAAGGGTAAAGTTATTTTTTATGCCCAATACTAACATTTGTTTGCTGAATGTTTGTTTTTTGTATATAATGCTCTGATTTTATGACTTACGTAAACTTAAAAGAGGGTAATCTTCATTGTTGATAAAGATATTTATCAAGTAAGCCCTGAGTTTAAAATTTAGTAAAAAATTATAAAGATAACTAAAAATTCTAATTAAGAGGGTAAGTTATGAAGAAGGCTATATTGACACTTTTGTGCTTGTTAGCTGTTCAAGTTAGTAATGCTGAAATTATTAAAGTGAATGGTGAGGGTGCGACACCTATTGTAAAAAAAGATCTGAATGGTACACGTAATCAAGCATACAACAATGCAAAAACTGATGCCGTCATTGCTCTTATTAAACGTATCAATGGTCCACAGGCGATGAATGAAGCGGATCAATATTTGAATGACATTGTAAAACAAGTTGATAATAATTATGTGTTGAACCGAGGCAGTAATACTAACAGTAATGATGAGTTGGTCACTCAAGTTAGTCTAGAAATGGATGACCAAGAATTTCGTACCATTCTTAATGATTTAGGCTTAGCGCAGAAAAATAGTCGAACCAGTCCGATTATGATTGTGATGGATGAATACTTCGGCGTACCAAAAGACAACTCTAAGCCAGTTAAAGAGTTTACATCTTATTTTTCAGATCGTAGCTATAGCTATGATGAAGATGCAAGTTACAAAGCTAGTGAAAATGCTAAAGCCAGTGCATCAGAATCTCATTCTTCAAAAGGGCGTTCATCAGCTGCCGCAGGTTATGCCTATGGTAATTATTACGGGGCCGGTGTAGGTGTTGCTACCCGCTCATCAAGCCACAATAATTCAGGTAAATCAGCATCTTCAAGTAGCTACAATGCTAATGAGTCTGCAAAATATAGCCAGTCTGAACGTCAAAATGATATTCAAAGTTTTGTGAAATATGTGGAATATCAAACACCAAGTGTTAAAGCTGAGCGTAATAATCAAACCTTAAATTCAATTGCAAGTGCAGCCTCTCGTTATGATTTGCGGTTGC
The DNA here is from genome assembly GCF_002836735.1 of Psychrobacter sp. 4Bb. Lineage (GTDB taxonomy): Bacteria > Pseudomonadota > Gammaproteobacteria > Pseudomonadales > Moraxellaceae > Psychrobacter. The sequence continues at coordinate 7,373 of NZ_PJAS01000067.1, forward strand.
TCGATTCTGACCGTTTCAGAAGTCAGTATCTAAATGGCCGTAGTATGACAATTCAACAACTCATGAGTGATGCAGAGCTTAACAAACTAGTAATTGCCGCGCGTAAAGAAAAAGCGGACTGGTTTATGGCTGGTAGTTCTTATATTTATGATCGTGGTCGTTCAAATGCCACGGGTCAATTTGTCTGCGATGGTGCGGTAAGCTTTAAGATTTATTCAGTAGATGATTCAACTTTGATGGGCGGGGAAACTCGTACAGAGTCCTCAACAGGTGCAACCACAGATTCATGCCGTACCAATGTAGCAAAGAAACTGGGTGAATTAGCAGTTAGCCAAGTTGGACCACAGATTTTAGGTTACGCAAAGAACCGCACTATGTACGGTAAAGAGATTACCATTTTCTTAAAAAGTGCTTCTGGTATTGTAACTTCACGTCTTGGGGATGATTTGTATATTGCCCTAGATGAGATGGATGGCGCTGAAAATATCGATATTCGCACTCAAAATGGCAAGTTTGTTGAGATGACCATGACCTATAAGAGTGACAAGCCAATTAGTGGAGAATTGGCAAAAGCACTACGTAAAGTAAGCCCAATGCTATCGAGCGCCGAGCGTCTACAAGCAGGAAATACAATCACACTTTGCATGGGTGGTATTCAGTGCAAATAAAACTTAAAGCGTTATGCTTGGCGATACCGATGTTTGTGTCAGCATGGGCAAATGCGAACATTCAAATCTACCCATCGAAAGGTGTTTTTGGGTTAGAACAAGGTTGTCGTACCGATCCTAGCAAATATGAAGAGAATGGTTCTTCTATTGTATGTGATTTCAGCCAAGCAATTGATAATGAAATCATTCGTAAACAAGCCGAGCAGTTGTTTTTACAAGGTTTAAAACAAGGTTTCGGTGATCAAGTTGTCGACACTATTTCGCAAAAAACTAAAAATCGTACTTATATAGCCTCTTTAGACGTTTTACGTGCGAGTGAATATGTTGTAAAAAAAGACTCAACAACAGAAATTTTTTTGCCAGTCACCCTAAGTTTAAAACTCACTAACATATTATCAGGTGAAGTCATTTATAGTGACAGTGCAACACTGTCGCAACCGATTCAAATACTGACGACTGACATTGATTCCCCTGCAACAAAAGCTGCCATTAAACAAAAGTTTCAAAGCACGTTGTTGACATTGACTAATCAGTTGACTAATCAATTAAAGTCGAAACTTAAAGTTTCTGAAATTGAGACTCAGGTGATTGATCGGTGGAAATCTTATTTAGTCTTAGATAAAGGCTTTAAACAAGGCATCACTGTACAAGATGAGCTGAGTTCAATAGATGGCGATTTGTTACGTGTGGTGCATGCGGACAGTGATTACGCTGTAGCTGTCCCAATATTGATGCAGGGTCGTACTAAGCGCTTTAGTAAACTATCAACCAATACTCGTCAGGCTATGAATAAACCTAAAGTATTAGTAGTTGATGTACTGACTTATCAAGGCGAGTCAGAAGATTTAATTGAGCAAATTTTTTCTGATGCAGTAGGGGAGCAAGCTTCATTTACTTTGACTCCAGTCAATCAACGCTATAGTACTATGGCACAAAGTATTAGTGAACAGACTGCATTAGCGCAAAGTGAAGACATTCACCAACGTGAGTTACCTGAATTTTTTATTCGGATTAATGTCGTTCCTGTTATTGCTTATCAACAGCAGATTGGAAAAATAACTCAGCAACAGGTTCTTCATAGTGAAGTTTTTGCCGAAATGATTGATCGTTCTGGTCGCGTGATTTACTCAGCACATGCAACAGATGATATTAAAGAGGTGATTTCAGAAGGAATGGGGTTTTCTCTAGAGGCGCGTAAAGAGGTTGTATTGAAAAACGCACTTTTGAAATTAGGTCAACAATTTCAAAAAGGGATTCAATTTACTCGTTCTGATTTAAAAGTCTTAAGTTCAAGTGGTCATAACATTACCATTGATGATGCGGGGGAACGCTTAAGTACCGGAATGAAAGTCCATGTTTATCATTCAGATAAGGCAGCAGGACGTAATATTCTGATTCCAACATGGGAAGCGACTGTTTTGGAACGTCAAGGTGCGAGAGTTACTGCGCAATTAGATTTCCCTGTCAACAGCAGTGATCGGTTACCCGTGCGTTCAGGAGACAGGATTTTGCTTGATAGTTCTGCTCCAGTAGGTGACTCAAAGCAATCTCGCGTTTTATGCCCAAGCTTACATACCGAACAAGTCGGTGAAATTCCATTTGATGGTTTTGGTCCTTTAATCTACCACGCTTTTGCCAGTCAGTCGAAACGACCGTTTTATGCGACGGGTTCAGGCTTTAAAGGACAGACTCTCCTGAAGGATTCAGTCATTGCTATGACTGAAAATGCTGGGTTCAAAAAAAATATGAAAGTTAATTTTTTTGTTCCAAAAGATGAATGTTTACAGCCAGTACTTAAGGTTGAAGTGAAACAAGACAGTGTCACATGTAATGTAGACAAAAGTAATTGTGATGCCACATTAGTTATGGCCAGTGGTGCACGCATATTCAACCAAAAGTCTGAAAAAATAGGGGCTTATGGTTTGCAACAAGAAATCGAATTAGAGGGTATAGATCATCGGCATCGTGATGAAATGTATAACATTCAAATGTTTGAGGCTTTACCAAAAATTTTAAATCAAATCGTGCAAACAGCCGATTCTTCACAATAGGGATAACAAGGTATGAAAAAGATTGCAATTGTTTTAGCAATAGCAGCTTCAATGGGAGCATCAAGCGTCTATGCAGGTTTTGGGTCATTGAGTAGTATTGCATCGTCATTATCTGAATCTGTCACTGGCGTATCTTCTTCAAATATGGATATCAACGGTTTCTTTACGCAAGCTAAAGCAACCAATGAAATGTTTACTCAGAGTCGTACTGCTTTAGCGTCATTACTAGCAAGTAAACAAGATTCAGATGAATTAAAAGCAAAACAGAAAATTCTGAAAACGACTTCTGATCCGAAAGAAAAAGAAGCAATTCAAAAACAAATTGTAGTGTTGTCTAATACTGTTTTAGAAGCCTCTCAAAAGGATGAAGAAGGAACAGTGGCTAAACTGTCAGCATTGAATGTGGAGCAGAAGCAGCATTTGTTGGACTCTGCAAGAAATTTTGTAATCGCAAGTTTAACCGCTCGTGAATTGGCGATAGGAGCTAAACAAGTAGGAACCAGTGTGATCGCAAATCCAAGAAGCTTGGCCAATACAGGGATGTCTTTAGTTGAAGCTAAAAGTGTGGTCGGAGATATAACTGGTATTGCCAAAAACTCAACTATGGCATTGGTAGAATATCCAAAACTATTTAAAAAGGCTGGTATTGAATTCAAAATGCCGACAAGTTCAGCAGATAAACCAAAAGTACTAAGTGATATTTAAGAAGGTTGATTTAGGTCACATCTTAAATATAATCAAAACTATAAATGATGATTAAATCATTTAAAGAAACAAGAGAGTCCTCTAGAGGGCTCTTTTATGTTTTAGTATTTTATGGAATTTAAAGCATCAAAACATCATAAATGTCTCGGGATTCTCCCTTAAGCTGACTAATCAAGATATGGAATAATGCCAATATCGTTGCTGATAAATTTTATGAGAATAATGGTGTGATGTCACAAATTGCCAACCACACACCTGATCAAGTAATGCTGTATGTTATAAAAATCAGTAGCAAAGGACTATTTTATATATAAAGATATCTAGAGAACTGCTTTGGTCGCGCCAGCCGCCCGTTCGATCAATAAATCTACGGGTGCATCAGGACTTAATGTACCAAAGACTAGCCCATGCTCATTCCCAATCCTAGAACGACAGAATGCCTGAGCGATCTCCGTATGTTCAATCTGTAGTAGTATCGAAGCTTGTAGCATCAATGCCAGGCGCTCAATCACATAACGACTACGGAACTCCAAGGTTTGCGTATCCTCAAATCGCTCTATCAGTAGGTTTAATTCTGCATCGTAATCAGCATTTTTTCCTGCTGCTTGCTGCAGTTCCTTAAATAAAGCTCGCTGAGTTTCTGGCTCCTTTTTTAAGGCACGCAGCACATCTAGACACTGCACATTGCCACTGCCTTCCCAGATTGAGTTTAGCGGCGCTTGCCTGTACAGACGCGGCATAATAGTCTCTTCGACATAACCGTTACCGCCCAAACACTCTTGTGCCTCATTAATAAGAACGGGCGCGCGTTTGCATATCCAATACTTCCCAATTGCTGTCGCGATACGAGCAAGTGCGGCTTCATGAGGGTCTGTTTCTATCTTATCAACTGCGCGTGCAATTCGCATTGTTAGGGCTAAAGCCGCTTCCGACTCTAAGGCTAAGTCTGCCAACACATTACGCATAATAGGTTGGTTGACTAATAATTTACCAAAGGCTTCGCGCTGACTGGTATGATGAATCGCTTGGACGATCGCTTGGCGCATTTGAGCTGAGGAGCCAATCATACAGTCAAGTCGGGTTAGCGCGACCATCTCGATAATGGTCGGGATGCCGCGACCTTCAACGCCCACTAGCTCACCGAATGCACCTTGAAACTCTACCTCGGAGGAAGCATTTGCCCAATCTCCTAATTTGTCTTTTAAGCGTTGAACTTGTATTGCATTGCGTGTCCCATCAGGCCGGAAGCGTGGTACTAAAAAGCAACTAGGACCACTGTCAGATTGGGCCAAGACGAGATGAGCATCGCACATTGGCGCTGAGAAAAACCATTTATGCCCAACGATTTCATAAGAGCCATCCTTTTGTCGTGTGGCTCGAGTCGTATTGCGGCGTAAGTCTGACCCACCTTGTTTTTCTGTCATGCCCATGCCTATCGTACAGCCTAGTTTTTCTTCCATGGGCAAGCTGCGCGGATCATAGTGTTCGGATAATAGCTTGGGCAGCCATTTTTCGGCCAGCACTGGCGAATGACGTAGGGCAGGGATAGCAGCATAGCTCATAGACATAGGGCAACCAAACCCAGCCTCAGGCTGTGAGCCGAGATACATGACTGCCGCCCGAGCCACGTGAGCACTATCACGCTTTTCATTGCGCCAAGCAAAATTGCTCATGCCGTATTTCATTCCTGCATGCATCAAATCATGGTAAGCCGGATGAAACTCTACTTCATCTATACGCCGACCATAGCTATCAAAGTTGCGCAATTTAGGCTTGTTTTCGTTGGCTAAGAATCCGCTGTTGATCAGATCTCCACCAGTCAGTGCGCCAAACTCTTTTAAGTGAATTGCTGCCCAAGCAGCACCCTCTCGTGCGACAGCTTCTTTGAGCGCTGTATCTGTTTCCCATGCATTATAATTGGCTAAGGCAAAAGGTTGATTCTGCACCTCATGGGTCTTAAATTGATTTACAATTGACATGATGATTATCTTCCCTGATTTTAAATGTCATTTACTAAGTTTCAGTAGTTCAGTAATTTCCACGATGAGTATTACATATAAAAAATAATTTAGTCAATAGGTGTAATATGAACAAACCAACGCCTCGTTTATTGCTTTTACGCTTACTTATGGTGACAGAAGCAAACACACTTAGTGCGTCTGAAGCGGTGCTGGCAGGCTCGATCTTTGGTATGACAGAAAATAGTATACGTGTGACGTTGGCTCGTCTGATCCAAGCGGATCTTGCTGAGTTAATTGGTCCTGCCACCTACAAACTCGGACCGAAAGCTCAAAAATTAGGCGCTGATGTGGCCTTATGGCAGACAGCGGATAAAAGAACGATAAAATCCGACGGCTCATGGATAGCGGTAGCGACCGGTGGGTTACCTCGCAGTGACCGCAAAGTGCTGCGTGCCCGTGCTCGTGCTTTATCATTATTGGGGTTTCGTGAACTTGATAAAGGGCTTTATCTGCGTCCCAATAATTTATTAGGCGGTGTTGATGTCGTCCGTCAGCGCCTATTGGACTTGGGCTTAGAAGAGGAAGCTGCAGTTTTGAAAGCCAATGAATTTGATGAGGTTAGGCAGAAAAAAGCACTAGCGCTCTGGTCGGACATGCATCTTGAAAAGCGTTATAAAGAGAAGTCGCAGCAGCTCGCCGACTGGTTACGTGGTTTGGACGATCTTCCATCCCATGTAGCGCTTCGAGAAATATTCATGCTTGGAGATGCAGGTATCCGCAGTGTTGTTTTTGACCCTCTACTTCCTGCACCTTTAGTAGATGAGGAAGCACGGCAAAAGTATTTTGAGACGGTGGGGCGTATTAATGAGGAGGGTAGGCGTTTATGGTTTGCCTTTTTCGAAGAGGCTAAATCGTTAGAGTCCGTTTAGCCAAGTCATTAGAATGAGTTTAAATAGGATAAAGTGCGACAATAATCAATAACTAGAGTTTAGCAAGGCTAGAATACAGGTCACTTTTGATCTTGTTTAAAGCAGTTAATCTTGTTTAAAGCAGCATAACTCAGGTGCTCTTGACCTGAAAAAATCCTGAAGTACTGATATCAAATCTGTGTATCAGTACCAACGATATTGATTGAGCATGTTTTATGTACGTAAAAAGTTCAATAACGCTGGCACGTTTCCTCTCGCACTTCGCCCAGCTACAACCAGCATCGCAGAACCAGGGCTTGCCCAGTCGCCATAACCAAATAATCAAAGGTGTTAAATGAGCAAGTTGCGGCTTAAAGCCATTATTCCAAATAATAGCAGTATTGTTTTGTTGCCTTGTAAAGGTGAGCGCAAGACACTATTTTAGTGCTCAAGCAAATGTATTATAAAAGCACGCACTTCATCCTCTACCATGTCAAAGTCGCTCGACCAAAATGCATATTATGACAATATCTTACATACATTGACCTTTATGGCCTATAGATATTATACGATTGAATAATCACAATGTAAATTGTAATAAAATAAAATTTAACTCGTATTTGGGCACTGTATTTTTATAGTGCTTTTACCTCTACTCTACGGAAGATCAATACAATTTAATGTCACGCGACAATCATAGTTTGGACAGTCATACCTATATTAAAATGTATCGTTAATATTAATGAACTTGCTTTCTCTTCAGAGACTACTTTTATAATGAAGCAAATATCTTCCTTGAGTGCTCATGTAATCTGTCAATAATAAATACAACCATTATCGATTTTACTGTCAATAAACTATAGTAGATAGTGTTCCTTCACATAGTGAATACATAACTCATAAAAGGCCTGAGCAGGCGGAGAAATAGACTTATCAGCGAGTTTAAAAATTCCAATCTGTCTGTTTAAGGTGGGCTCAGTTAAATCTATCCAAACCAAATCGGGCTCATTCGCAGGGAAGGCAAGCTTGGGAAGGGTAGTGATACCCAGGTCATTACGCAATAAAGAAAAGAGCGATGTGATGTTCTCTACCGTATATCGCGCACGGCGATTAAGCGCTTCGGCTGGCGTATTTTCAAGCAATCTACAAGTACCGTTATAAATAAACGGCTGTGCCATGAGTTGCTGCCATGTTAGCCCTTGCGACTGATTTAACTGGTTGTTTAGCTCATTACTTTTCAGACAGACCACGCCAATTGGGTCTGATATGAGTAAAGTAAAATCTATATTCGTTTGATCAATACTGGTGCAATTGCCCAGTGCCAAATCAATTTCTCCGGCTAACAATCGATTGGCCACACCGACAGAGTTATCATCTATCAGTACGATCTCAATATCAGGATATTTTTTTGAGTATTCGACCAACACGCTAGGCAAGAGTTTTGTCACCAGTGATGGCACGCTTGCAATCCTTATTTTGCCTTTATCGCCAGCGGCTGCTCCTTTTAAATCATCCTCTAGCGCTTGATAAACCGTCATAAACTGCTCGATTTTGGGTAAACAAGTCTCTCCAAAAGGCGTGAGTGTTGCTTTATTTCCTCCTTCAAATAAGCGCTGACCTAGTATTTTTTCCAATTCCTTTATCGAGGCAGACAACGCCGCTTGCGAGCGATTGGCGCGATCAGCCGCCGCACGAAACCCTCCTTCTTCCACGACAAATAAGAAATGACGCAATTGCTGTAGCTTCATATTCAGACCATTCAAAATTATTCTTTAATAATCTATCTTAAATGATAGGTTAAATCTATCAAAATTCAAATTTAATTAGTTAGATTTATCGTTATTAATTAAGTAGGATAAGTCATATAGCAATTGGCGGTGATTAAATAAATTTCAGATCACTTACTGCTGAAACCACTTATCAAAGGACATGACAATATGATGACTCACTCAAACAAACAGGCCGTTAAAACCTCGCTTTATGCGTCTAAAGCACCGTTGGAGTGGGCCATCACTAATAACGGAACCTTGTACACCGCGCAGATTCCTATTGATGAAAATGGTGATGTGGTTGCAGGTGGTATCGAAGCGCAAACCCGTCAAACGCTAGACAATCTCAAGCACACACTAGAATGTGCCAATGTTGGTATGGATTCGGTACTACAGGTCATGATCTATGTGACCGATCGCGACTATCTAAAAACAGTCAATCAAGTCTACGCCGAATACTTTGAAGCACCCTATCCAAATCGGGCCGCGCTCGTGATAGCAGGGCTGGCTCGTGAAGAAATGCTAGTAGAGCTAGTCGTATATGCCGCTGTGCCTTAAATTTTGAATGTACTCTAGTCAATAAATCAAATAGTTAATACTTTATCAAGGAAGCTCTTATGTCAGCACACACTGCCCAACAGATATTGCAGCAAGACCCAACCAAATCACTTTATATTAACGGTGAATGGCAGTCAGGCGTAAATACCGTAGCCAATATTAACCCATCTGATATCACCGACACTATCGGTGAGTTCGCCCAAGCCAGTGGCGATCAAGTCAAGGATGCCATCGCGGCGGCCCGTCACGCTCAGCCAAAATGGGAAGCGACTCCTTTAGAAAAAAAGCAGTCTATCCTACAAGCAATTGGCGATGAAATGATTGATCGCTGTGATGAGCTAGGTACGCTGTTGTCTCTTGAAGAAGGTAAACCTTTCCTAGAGGGTCGCGGCGAGATTTACCGCGCAGGTCAGTTCTTTCATTACTATGCCGCTGAAGTATTGCGCCAAATCGGTGATAACGCCGCCTCAGTACGCCCTGGTGTCAAGGTTGAAGTCACCCGCGAAGCAGTCGGTGTGGTCGCTATTATCTCACCTTGGAACTTTCCAACGGCCACCGCTGTATGGAAGATCGCGCCAGCGCTAGCGTTTGGTAACACTGTCATTTGGAAGCCTGCGAATTTAACGCCAGCCAGCGCAGTAGCATTGGCTGAAATCATTCACCGTCAAGGCATGCCAGAAGGGATATTTAACCTGCTACTGGGTGGCGGCTCGTCAGTCGGCGATGCACTCATCAATTCTACAGATATCGATGCCGTTAGCTTTACCGGATCTGTACCAACAGGTCGCAAAGTTGCTGCTGCGACGGCACCGAACTTTATTCGCTGCCAGCTTGAGATGGGTAGTAAAAACGCCTTGGTCATCGCTGATGATGCTGATTTGCAAGTTGCTATCGATGCGGCAGTGGCTGGTGCGTTTGGTGGTTCAGGGCAGAAATGTACGGCTTCTTCACGCCTCATCGTAATGGACAGTATTCATGATGCCTTCGTCGAAGGTGTGGTCGCAAAAATGAAGACTTTAAAGGTCGGTCATGCGCTTGATGAAGGTATCTTTATGGGGCCTGTCGTCGATGACAAGCAGCTGGCATCAAACATGGACTGGATCGAAAAAGCCAAGCAATCCGGTGCCAATTTAGCCTTTGGTGGTGAGCGTTTAGAGATGCCGCATGACGGCTACTATATGTCGCCGACGTTATTTACCGAGACGGACAACAGCTGGGATATCAACCAAGAAGAAGTATTTGCCCCGCTCGCTTGCGTCATGCGTGTCAAGGATTTGGACGAAGCGATTGCGATGACCAATGACACGCGTTTTGGTCTGACGGGCGGCATCATTACCCAGAGCTTGCGTAGCAGTGCGATGTACAAAGAGCAAGTGCAAGCAGGTTGCGTGATGGTCAATCTAGCGACTGCGGGAACTGACTACCACGTGCCGTTTGGTGGTCGTAAACAGTCAAGCTTTGGCCCGCGTGAGCAAGGTCAATACGCTAAAGAATTCTATACCATCGTCAAGACCGCTTATCAAAAAGCGTACTAGGCATGTCTTAACAAGCATACTCGCCGCTATCGAAGTGACACGGTGTGAAAAAGCACTTAATAGCCAATGATAGCGGCCACTGATAAAAGTATTAAAGGGAATTGATATGTACCAAGATCATATCGTCATTGACGGATTACAGTATAGCCATTGGGATCGTGACTACTTTAAGATGCTACAAGCCAGTGGTATCAATGCGGTACATGCCACCTTGGTCTATCACGAAGATGCCCGTCAGACCATGACCCGCTTTAGCGAGTGGCACACACGCTTTGAGCAAAATAACGATCTTATCTTGCCAGTGTACTCAGTAGCTGATATAAAAACGGCAAAAGAGCAGGGCAAAGTGGGCATTTTCTTTGGCGCACAAAACTGCTCACCAATCGATGATGAAATTGGTTTGATTAGCGTGATGCGTCGTTTAGGTTTATTGATTATGCAGCTGACTTACAACAACCAGAGCTTACTAGCCACTGGTTGTTATGAGCAGAATGACAGCGGCATCACACGTTTTGGTCAGCAGGCGATCAAAGAGATGAACCGTGTCGGTATGATCATCGATATGTCTCATAGCGCAGAGCGCTCCACGCTTGAAGCGATAGAAATCTCATCGCGTCCGATATGTATCAGTCATGCCAATCCAACCACGGCTCATGACGCGCTACGCAATAAATCGGATACGGTCATCAGTGCCTTGACCCAAGCAGGCGGGTTGTTAGGTTTTAGCTTATACCCGTTTCATTTGCCAAATGGTAGTGCATGTACGCTTGATGACTTCTGTACGATGATTGCTAACTGTGCTGACAAATATGGCGTTGAGCATTTATCCATTGGTAGTGACTTGTGTCTTAATCAACCACAAGCTGTACTTGAGTGGATGCGTAATGGACGTTGGTCAAAAGCGATGGACTATGGCGAAGGCAATGCCAGTAATTCAGGTTGGCCAGATACTTTGCCATGGTTCGCTGGCAAAGACGGTATGGAAAACATCTATAACGGTCTGCTAAAGCACGGTTTTAACGAAAGCGATGCTGGAAAAGTCATCGGTCAAAACTGGTTCGATTTTTTAGAGCAAGGCTTAAAGCCTTTGGCTTAACCAATCAGTCTGAAAACAGTGTTTCAATCAACGGTTACTCGAAATCGCTATAAGACGACAGTCGTGTTATAGCGTATATCTGTTCGAAGTAGGTAATTTTAAGTTAGATAGGTATGTATAGTGAGGTTGTTTTATCGCACGCTCATTGCTACCACTCTGATCTAAAACGCAACGTTAGCATAGTATATGGAGCCACATCATGGCCGATTTAAAGGGATTTAATCAAGGTGAGCAAGGACGCTCAACTCCTGTTAATCAAGGAGTAAGTGAGTCCGAAGCCGCCACTATTTCTACCGACACGTTAGGCCTCAAAAACCCCGCGTTTTGGTACAGTGGCGGATTCATTGTAGCCTTTGTTTTGATGGCTATTTTTGCAGAAGCGCGCTTAGCAAAAATAGTCGAAGTGGGCTTCTCGTGGTCCGTCAAAATATTTGGGCCTTTTTGGCAGATATTGCTACTAGCTACTTTTGTCATTGCTTTGGCCGTCGGTGCTGGTCGTACAGGACGTGTGATTTTAGGCAATTTACCCGTACCTGAGATAGACAGTTTTAAATGGATGGCCATTCTTTTCTGCACACTATTGGCTGGGGGCGGGGTTTTTTGGGCTGCCGCCGAGCCCATTGCGCATTTCGTTTCAGCACCTCCTTTATACGGTGAATCAGCCGATCTACAACAGCGTGCTTTTAACGCATTATCCCAATCATTTATGCATTGGGGGTTTTTGGCGTGGGCTATTGTAGGTAGTTTAACCGCGATTGTGATTATGCATCTGCATTATGACAAAGGCTTGCCGTTGAAGCCGCGTACGTTACTGTATCCAGTATTTGGTGAGCGTGTACTCACCGGCCAAACTGGCGCAATCATCGATGCTTGCTGTATCGTGGCAGTGGCTGCCGGTACTATCGGTCCTATTGGTTTCTTGGGCTTGCAAACCAGCTATGCGCTGAATGAATTGTTCGGTATTCCCGATACGTTCACGACTCAGCTAATCATCATTGTCTTTGCCATCGTACTCTATACGTTATCTGCGATCAGTGGTCTGACTCGTGGTATGCAGCTACTCAGCCGCTTTAACGTCATTTTGGCTTTTGCGCTGATGGTCTTTATTTTGATATTTGGACCGACCAATTTTATTGTCAACGGCTACATTCAGGGTGTGGGTACGATGATTGACAACTTCGTTCCAATGGCAACTTTTCGCGGTGATGAGGGTTGGCTGAGCTGGTGGACGGTATTCTTCTGGGGTTGGTTTTTAGGCTATGGCCCGATGATGGCGATATTTATCGCTCGCATCTCACGTGGTCGCACTATTCGTCAATTGATTACCACCGTCTGTATCATTGCGCCGTTTGTCACCTGCTTTTGGTTCACCGTCGTCGGTGGCTCTGGCTTAGCGTTTGAGATTGCCAATCCAGGAAGTGTCAGTAGCGCCTTTGAAGGCTTTAACTTACCCGGTGCATTATTAGCTGTCACGCAGCAATTACCCTTTCCTTTAATTACCTCGATATTGTTTCTGATTCTGACCACCGTCTTTATCGTTACGACAGGCGATTCGATGACCTATACCATCAGTGTCGTCATCAGTGGCGAACGCGAACCAAACGCCATGATTCGTACCTTTTGGGGCATCATGATGGGTGTGACGGCGATTGTTTTAATCTCTCTAGGTTCGGGCGGTGTGACAGCGTTGCAGTCTTTTATCGTTATCACCGCAGTACCAGTCTCTTTTGTATTGTTGCCTTCGTTATGGAATGGGCCACAGATTGCTCAGAAAATGGCACGAGAGCAGGACTTGTATCGTCCTAATAAAGTAGAGGTAAGGCATAAAATCAGTGAAGAGAAACAGGCTAAGGAAAAATTGGCTGAAAAAGTTAATTGAAGCACTAAATCACTGAACGGTAAATAAGAAACTAGCCCTCATCTATACCGCTGACTTCTTATTTATCGATAGATATTATCATTGAGACTATTAACGAAGCTGCTGGCTCAGTATATTAGGTAAGGTAGTGAAATTATGAATATAGTTTATGCAAGTAACGAAAACAGTAACGTCAAACAACCTTCGCTTAGTACGGGTTTTCGTACTCGTGACGTGATTATGAATGCAGAAAGATTAGGTGCAATGCACCAGACCCGTATTAGCTTTGTGCGCACATTACTCCGTAAAATTGACAAAGAAAAATGGACACTCAGTACGCACTTATGGGATTTGGATGAACAAGGCTATGGCAAAGTTATCTATCGCCTAAATACCCCAGAGCACCTATATCATCTGGTAGTGTTCTGCAATGAGTTGGCTGATGAAGAACGTAACGATAGAGTGATTGCCCAAAAGTGGGATGTGACATTTGGTCTGGTCTTTGGTGAGATAAGCGAAGTGTTGCTAGATAATTTGCAAGCTAATGTGCCGCTACAAGAAGCAGGTCGCAATTCTAATATGGTGATGGTGCTGGCACGAGCAAATAAGAGTGTACGAGTTTTTGATCATATCGTTAGCTCACTCGCCGTTGGTCGGCAACCAGATTTAGATGTATTAGCTCAAGTCGGCTACATCCTGCGTACCACTGCCGTCTATGGCAACGGTAAATTCGGTATTTATGACTTTAAACCGTTAGATCATAGTGCAGACTTTGATCAATCGTTTCGAGCGCAGATGTGTGCAGTGTATTTGCTACGTGAGTTTAGTTTAGATTGGGTTGATTATTTGGCACAGCAAAAAGGTGGCAGCAACGCAGTCAAGCTGCATCCAGAGATTAAGTGTTATTTGGGAATTGGTAATGCCACCGGTCTGGGTATGGCGCCTTACTTGATCAATCATCCTTGCGTGGTTGATCAATGGCTGACCACCCGTGAGGAAGCATTGCAAGCGACATTGATATGTCAGATTGAGCCCAAAGAAACGGCACATTTTGCCAGCTTAATCAAACGAGCTATTCAGCATTTTGGCGAGATAGTCACCATCAATGAGCAGCAAATTAGACTCAATGAAACGGTCGTCGCGGAATTATCAGTATTACAAAACAATTTGATGACAACCATTAATCACTACACGATATGGGCAGAGTTCTTGCAAGCCTATCACCATCTAAGCCTTGAGAGCCAAGAGGTCATCGTTTCTTGCTTGATGGAGCTATATCCTGAGCGTGTTGATGCGTTTCAAGAGAAAATAAATGCCGATGAAACCTTGTCGCTACCGAAAGGCAAGGTGATTCAAGATTTGATTGATGTACTGGAGCGACACTATCAGTGGGCGATTAATATTGATTTTAGCCAGCCTGATAATAGTCATTGGTTTTGGTATCGTTCGGTGGATAAAGAAGAGCCGCGCTTAGGTGTGCGCGGGCAAGAGGTAGGCGCAGATCGTGAGCTTGCACTAGACATCGCAAGGCAAGCAAACAAGCTGTACTTCGCGCTTAAACAAGTCAACGCTCAACAACTGATATCTGAATTTATCTTAAATCAACCAAAGTATCGTTCAATTGCGCGTCGCGTTTGGACGATGGGACATAAACAGTTGGGTGATATTCAGATGAATGTCTTACACGAAGACGCGTTACCTATGCATCTGTTACGGTGTAAATTGTCGATGTTTGGTGCGACCAAGTTTGATCCGAGATCAGATCGCTGGGTGCGAATCACCTTGTTCCAAGGCGCACCTTTATTTGCAGAAGTGCATAGTGATGAATGGCTGTTTCCTCTATTACCCAATTTGTCGACAGAGCAGGGAGGTTTGACTCATGATCGTATCGCATAATGAAATTGTAGCAATGGTGTATAAAGCCTTTACTGGGATGCATCGAGAAGTTGGAGAGGCTGATGTAATCGCTACGATGGTTGCTGAATTGCAGATGGCAGGCTTGGATGGTGTCAGACACTTTAACAATGCCAGTCCTTATATTTTAACTGAGAACGATACGCCAATTGATATCGTTCATCAAGAGGATGGAGCTATGCGTTTAGACTTGCACGGTAGTAGCTTGGCCTGTCATTTGCCGACGATCATCGATTACGCTCTTGAAAAAATGAGTGATTCAGTACACTTTCATATTTACTTGCAGAATTGTCACAATCGCTGGCTGGCTTATAGCGAGCTGGTAGGGCTGGCGGCCAAAGGCTATGCTTGTTTGGCCAAATGGGATAATGGCTCGGTGCCTAAGCATACGTTATTTACGTTGAATCAAGGGTTTGTCTATCCTGATCTTTACTTTTTTGACAAGGCACAGTCAAATTACAATACCAATGATATGGTTATTGAGATTGCGACTCAAAACTTCGATATCGAACATGATATCCAGCATTTCGATCGTAAAATATCGACCGACGAGCTGTTTGAAACCCATCAGCGCGCATGGAAAGAAGGCATCTATGTCGATGACGAACAGTGGGCGATACTCAAAAAAACAGCAGCGGCTATATTGGTTGAAAATAGTGAAGCGTCTAGTAGAGGGGCTGGAGGAGTATAGGCTAGAGAGAACGTATAGCAGCAGAGGTCTAGTACTGTGAATGCTCAGTATTGCTTAGCTTCTTCACTCAAGAAGATGACAATGTTCAGTCAGTAACGGCCAAGTGAATTCTTCACCATCATTATTAAATAAGATCGTGTCGTTAGTTATTTCATTAATAGTACCGTTCAACTTCATCGAATCGTATACACAAAGGTACATTAAAGTAAATGAATACGAAGAAAAAAACCTAATTCGCAAGATACGTATATATTGAAAACACTAGGATACTCTTTTGACACGGTTTAACCAGAAGCATCTAAAGAGTTCATCAAAGCAGTCACCACTAAGTTATTTACATTTTTGAGTGAAAAAATCACCTCATCATAGTCTGAAGGCAACTCCGCAATAGGCACCTTCACAAAACCACCTTTTCTGATCGCGCTTTCGCTCCATGCAAATCCTACCCCTAAGTTTTGGTAAACCGCATCGTAAACACTTTCTTGGGTATTTACGATATACGTAGGGGTTATCTCCAAATTAATCTTTGCTAGTGCCTCATTTATAAGTTTTTGAGTGGTGGAGCCGTGCGTGCGGAATATAACGGTTTCCGTCGCTAATTCAGTTAAACTTATAGACTCTCTTGATGCAAAAGGATGTTTAGGTGAGCATAAAGCAACGAGCCTTTGGGTAGCACATTTTTTAAGCTGTAACTTATCACTTCTTGGAACATTTGCAAGAATGCCAACATCAACCTGACCATTAACTACTCTACTAAACGTTTCATGAAAATTACCAAAATAGATTTCAGTCTGTAGCTTAGGATAGCGCCTACTAAACTGCCTGATAATCTCAGTACCCGGTAGAGGGTTGCATAAACCCACCTTTAATATAGCCGCTTCAAAAACTTTACTTCTTTGAATCAGACACTCTAGATCATCTTCAACTGCTCGTATTTTACTCGTTAGCGATCCAAGCTCTAAGCAGTAATCTGTTGGCACAAGGTCGCGGCCACGCTGCACAAATAGTTTAAATCCAAGATTGTTCTCAAGCGTAGATAGTGCTTGGCTAATGGCGGATTGAGACACGCCCAAATGCTTAGCTGCCTGCGTGTAATTACCTTCTTCAAGCACAGAATTCAAGATGTTTAGCTGATTATAGGTATAAGGTTTTTTCATCATATGACCGCCGTTTTTCGTATCGGTTTCAGAGATTGTTAGGTCTATCTCTGGGTAGTACGAGAAGTTATACACGATAAATAAGACTGAATGATTAAATGTATAAGCTAACCTTATATTTGACGCCAAACTGTCATATCCATCTTTTATATTAGTCACATGTAAACGATTAAAGCATTGAGAAATTTACCTAAGTGTATTTGCTTGAGCTATCACTCACTGCCAATACCAAAATATAAGTTTGGGCTTGAATTATGTTAGAACTAAGAAATGTGACTAAGAAGTATGATGGCAAAGTTATTTTTGAGGATATCTCCCTAAAAGTGAATAAGGGTGAGATTGTTTCAATATTGGGCCCATCTGGCTGTGGGAAAACCACGTTGCTGCATATTATTTTAGGTCTAACCGATATTAGTTCTGGTCGACTTGCCTATGATAAGGAAGACATCACACGTGTGCCTATGAAGCACAGAGGTTTCAATATTGTATTCCAAGACTATGCATTGTTTCCTAACTTGAATGTAAAGCAGAATATTGAATATGGGCTGCGCAATAGACCTAACGTCAGCACACAAGCGGAGGTTGATGAGCTAGTTGACCTTTTGGAGATTAAGCCGCATTTGAATAAGCGAATCAGCCAGCTCTCTGGTGGGCAGAAGCAGCGTGTTGCATTAGCACGTACTTTAGTGATGAAGCCTAAGATTTTATTATTAGATGAGCCTTTATCTGCCTTAGACGGGGTTATCAAAGAGACCATTAAGGCACGTATTCGTGAGATTGCAGAGCGTTATGAGCTAACCACTTTGATTGTGACACATGATCCTGAAGAAGCGATGACACTCTCTGATCGTATTTTGTTGTTATCAGACGGCAAAGTAGCTCAATATGCTAAACCATCAGAAATCATCAAAAACCCTGCCAATGATTTTGTTAAGAGCTTTATCTTAAATCAGCTAAATATCAAACGTCGTAATATCTTAAGCCTATTTGAAGCGGACAATGCGCCAGCTGATCCATTAGAAAAATACACTCAAATGAGACCTGCACTAAACAGTAGCTCAGTCACTGAAGATATCAATTCCATAATCCAGCGCACAGCTACTAAATCAATTAAAGACACCTCCAAAGGTTAATCGCACTAGGCCAACGCTGGTCTCTCAAAACTTACTTATTTCGCGCGTAGGTCATTATGAAACTTAATAACTCACCGCTAATGAAAGCTTCGTGGCTTTTCATTGGTGCGCTATTTCTCGTCTTTATGTTTGTGCCTTTGGGTAAAATGTTGGTGCTGTCATTTAATGTGGCTGATGGATTAGGTCTAAGACATTACGTCGATATCATCAGCAGTAATGACTTCAGACAAGTGATGTTAAATAGTTTTTTTGTCGCCATTGTTAGTGCGATGAGTGCCACCTTTTTGGCATTTATCCTTGCCTATACGGTGCACTGGACTAACTTGCCAAAGGGTTTTAAACAAACCATTAAGCTTGCATCACTGTTCCCTATGCTATTGCCAACAGTGACTTATGGATTTGCCATTATTTACACCTTTGGTAAGCAAGGTCTACTCACTAAGATAATTGGATTTCAGTTGTTTGAAGACATATATGGTTTCTATGGTATGTGGCTTGGCTACACCATCTATACCTTGCCAATAGCCTTTTTACTGCTTAACAATACCTTTCAATATTTGGATAAGAAGTTTGTGATCGTATCAGAACTGATGGGCGATTCACGTTTACGCCAGATAGATATGACGGTCATTCGTCCCTTAATTGGTACGTTTGCAGCCGCTATCATTCAATGCTTCTTTTTGGCCTTTACTGACTTTGGTATTCCAGCCTCTATTGGTGGTCAGTACAAGGTTATCGCCACTGAGCTTTATACCCAAATACTGGGTGCATCTCCCTCGTTTGAAAAGGGCTCTGTGGTTGCTTTGTTTATGCTAATCCCCTCTGTTTTGAGCATTCTACTGCTTTGGTATGTGGCTCGATTTAATGTCAGGTATGACTCAGTAGAGCATTTTGACTTGCCTACCTCTAAAGTCAAAGACAGGATTCTGGGTGTGTTGTCCAGCGGCATTTTAACTTCACTGCTATTTGTATTTGCTGTGATCTTCATCATTCCATGGATTAAGACATGGCCTTACGAGATGGCGTTTAGTACAGACGCATTTACTAAGGTGATCGAGTCCTCGAACCTAATGCGAGTGTATAAAAATTCACTTATTGTCGCGACCTTAACGGCTGTTTTTGGCACTATTATTACCTATGTTGCCGCGTTGATATACGAGCGTTCAGGGCTATTCAAGATAGGTAAGTTGACGATCGAAAGCTCAGCATTAGTAACCAATACAGTGCCAGGTATGGTTATTGGTATTGCTTACCTGATGGTTTTTTCAGGGTCATCGATATCGAACACCATCTTCATTATTGTGATTAGCAATATCATTCATTACTTCTCGACACCTTATCTCATGAGCAAAAACGCACTATCAAAAATGAACTTAGGCTGGGAGACCACAGCTTCTTTGCTTGGAGACTCATGGCTGCAGTCTTTACGCCGAATTGTTGTACCCAACTCAATATTTACACTGATCGAAGTGGCCTCGTACTTTTTTATCAGTGCGATGGTTAGCATCAGTGCAGTGATATTTATTTCAGGTGCAAAGACGATGGTGCTAACTACAAAGATTGTTGAACTACAGCACTTCGCCCGCTTTGATGAGATCTTTATCTTGTCGCTGATGGTGCTACTCACAAATATCACGGCATTAATATTTTTCGCAGTAGTTCGATACCTTTATACCAGAAGCATCAACGGCACAACAAAAATAAAAGTGAAAAAAACCACAGTGACGACGGTCGCTTAGATGTTTCAACACAGTTTAGGCATTGATGTTACGAAAACCAATTGAACCGTTAACCAATCAAATAATTAGGAACAACAATGAACTTATTCAAAACGATAGTAATGGGATTAACTTGTGGAGTTTTAGTAGCAGGTTGTGGGTCGCAAAGCTCGGACGATACAGCTGGCGAGGAGGTGATTATTTATAGTAATGCTGATGAAGAGGCAGTCGAGGTTATCCAAGAGGTGCTTGATGAGGCAGGCTTTGAAGGTCAATACATATTTCAATCATTCGGAACAGGTGAGCTTGGGGGACGACTATTAGCAGAAGGAAAAAATATTGAAGCTGATATGGTGACAATGAGCTCGTTTTATATCGAAAGTGCTCAAGCAAAGAACCCAATGTTTAAAGCGTTAGCATTTACAGCAAACCCACAGATTGCGACGCCTAATTACTATGCACCGATTCTCAGCTTTACGGGTGCTATCTTACTCAATACCAAAGAGATGGAAGCCAATAATCTTCCAGTACCTACCAGTGCCAAAGACTTAGCGAATCCTATTTATAAAAATCAAATTTCTATGGTTGATCCAAATGGTTCATCAACTGGTTGGTTGTTTGTACAAGACATTGCTGCTGAATATGGCACCGATGCTGAAGGTCAACAAATCATGAATGCTATTCGTGAAAACGCAGGACCTAATTTAGAGCTATCTGGCTCTGGTCCTCTTAAAAAGGTAATGGCAGGTGAGGTGCCTATCGGTTTCGGTCTACGTCATCAGGCAGTCGCTAATAAAGCAAAAGGTTTACCAATTGATTTTGTGGATCCTAGTGAAGGTAATTACACATTGACTGAATCGGTTGCTGTTATTGATAAAGGAGAGAAAATCAATCCTAAAGCAATGAAAATGGCTGAGTTAATTGTCACTAAAGCTCGCCCGGGTTTATTAGAGATTTATCCAAATATTGTGTATGACGGTGAGACAGTAGCTGCTGAGAATCAGATTGATAATTCTAAGACCTATCCAGAGCCATTAACTGCCGAGCTGTTAGATAAGCACCGTGCTTTTTTCCACGGTGAGTAATTTTAGTTGAATCAAAATAATGCCCACTCATGCTTAGCTATATTAGTTCATAGGTTAAGCAAGTAGAGGGCTAATTAATAAAGATGTATGGGAAGAGCAGATATGACAATGAGCAAAATACTTTCTGATAAAACATACGATGTCGTCGTCGTAGGTGGGGGCATCGTTGGGCTGGCAAGCGCCTACGCCGCCGTTAAAAAGGGGCTGAGTGTTGCAGTTGTAGAACGCCAATCTCAGAACAAAGATGCTTCTGTCCGTAATTTTGGATTTGTGACCGTTAGTGGTCAGCGTCGAGGTGAGCATTGGCAACGCGCCATGCACTCGCGTAATGTTTGGGCCGAGATTGCGCCAAAAGCAGGTATTCAGATAGAGCATATCGGTCTGCATATGTTAATGCAGCGACCTGAAGCGGTAGAAGCGGCACAAGCTTTTTTAAAGACGGAAATGGGTGAGGGGTGCCGACTACTAACACAGTCTGAAATTAATGAAGCCGCGCCTTATCTGAACAAGGGTGAAGGGGTGTTATATAGCCCGCATGAGCTTAGAATAGAGTCCAATACTGCAATTGCTAAGCTGGCTCATTGGCTACAAGAGACGCAGAGTGTGGATTTTTACAACCATACTACGGTGACTTCAGTGGAATTACCAAAAGTGCATACCAGTCGTGGTGTACTTAACGCTGAGCACTGTGTGGTCTGCCCCGGAGCAGATTTTACTGGCTTATATCCAGACGTGTTCGCTAAAACCAAAGCTAAAATGTGCACGCTAAATATGATGCGAGTCATGCCCAAAAAAGCATTTAGATTAAATGCTGCTGTCATGTCAGATTTAAGCTTTGCCCGTTATGATGGATTTGCTCAGTTACCTGAAGCTATGGTACTAAAAACCTTACTTGACGATATTCAAAGTGTAGAACGTCAAGCAGGTGTCCACCTAATTGTGGTTCAGTCTGAAGATGGCTCACTAATCATTGGCGATAGTCATGATTATAGTGATAGAGAACTACCGTTTAGAGACACTCGAATTGATGATCTAATCATCAATGAATTTAAGCAGGTGATGGATATTGGCGAGATAGATATTACTCAGCACTGGTTGGGTGTATATCCAAGTGGAGATGACGTGGTATTTAAGGCATCACCTGAAAAAGGCGTAGTGGTCGGTGCAGTCACCAGTGGTACAGGGGCATCAACAGGTTTCGCATTTGGCGAAGAGTTAATTGAATTGGTATTGGGATCAAAGTAATGAATATAGCAAATAATAATATAACAAGCAGCAGCTCGCATCGTGATAGTTTAAATAGTATTAAAAATAAATTTTTTGACATTAAGCTTTGTGTATTTGATATGGCTGGCACAACAGTAGATGAAGGTAACCTGGTCTATAAAACCGTACGTAATGCTATCAATGAAGTATTGATGCGTGCTGGCAAGTCAGATAAGCAAGTGAGTCTTGAGTTATGTTTAGAATATGGTGCAGGGAAGGAAAAACGCAACGCCATCCACGATATTTTAAACAGGTTAGATTTATCTGATGCTGATATTGAATCGTTAACGGATACGGCATTTGCAGCCTTTAAAGTTAATCTTGAAACTGCTTATAGCAAGGACACCTTGTCTGAGTTTGAAAGCATGTCAGAGTTGTTCGAGCAATTGAAGGCGAGCGGTCGTCATGTGGTGTTAAATACAGGATATGATGCTAAGACTGCTAATAAAATTTTGACTATCTTAGGGTGGTCTGTGGGAGAACAAGTAGATGCATTAATAACAGCCGATGATGTAGACAATGGCCGTCCAGGCCCTGATATGATTACTCTTGCGATGAAGCAGTTTAATATTGATAACTCACAGCAGGTGTTAAAAGCAGGGGATAGTGGTATCGATATTGAGGAAGGCCAAAATGCAGGGTGTGGGCTGGTTTTAGGTGTGTTATCTGGTGCGCAAAATGAGCAGCAGCTAGTGAAATATTCACCTGATACGATTTTAGACAAGCTGACTGACTTAAAAGAGCTTATTTAGCTTAAAGCTTCAATATATAAAAAATAGTAAAGCCATAAGAGCAATGACTTTTATGGCTTTTTTAATTTGAAGGGTCTATCCTAGATTCTGTGTAACTGCCATTTAGATTAAAGGCTTACTGATATAGGAATCAAACATAAAGCGCTCTAAAACAGACGTTCAGTCACGGATCGACGCTTGCTAGGCTGCTAAGTACACAACCTTAAATACAGCCTGTTCAAACGGGGGCAGCTTAGGTTGAATTGCCCTGACTATATCGGAAGGTGATTTACTTCTTTTATCCAAGTTATTTGTCATAAAATTCGTTATAAGAGCAATCGTATATTTTGAACTTTCCAATACTTTAATAACTGTTCTACATTGACTTCTAATTATATATCGAGATATCATGGTTTATGAATATAGAAAATGTAATATCCGCCCTTAATAATCCCATGCGCCGTCAAATCCTTGCATGGCTAAAAGACAGATCGAATTTTCCAGCCTCATTACCAGAGCACGCTGATTTAGGCGGTGTGTGTGTGGCATATATCCAAGAAAAAGCAGGATTGTCACAATCAACCATTTCAAATTACATGGGTGTATTAAAAAAAGCAGGATTGGTCATTGCTGAACGTCATGGACAATGGACATTTTATCAACGTCATGAGGCCAATATAAGAATTTTTCTTAATGAAGTTGAGAAAGAGCTACTAGAAATCTAGTAAGCAGCCTTACTAAAATCAGAGGTGTTCTATCTTAAGACAGCGTAGCATTAACATAGAATATCGAGATATTTCAATATAACGATGGAGCGTATTAATGAAACAACCAACGACCAAAATTAACTCATCCAACCTAGTAGATACATTAGGTCAGTCACTTCAACTGCCTTGCGGGGTGGTGCTAAAAAACCGAATGGTAAAGGCTGCAATGTCAGATTCTCTCGGTGATGGGCAAGGTGATGCAACGGATGCTCAATCACGTCTTTATGAGCGTTGGGCGCAAGGCGGCGTAGCATTGTCATTGATTGGCGAAGTACAAGGTACTCCTCATTATCCTGAGAAGCCTGGCAATTTAGTACTAAACCCAAATTCAGATATCGAGGCATTACAGGATTTGGCACGCCGCGGATCTATCAATGGTGCTCATCTTTGGCCGCAGCTTGGACACGCAGGAGCGCTTTCATATTTGCCTATCAGTCAACCTAAAGGCCCTTCTGCCTTAGATCTTGCAGAGTTAAAATGCAAGGGGATGAGCATAGAAGATATCGAGGCGTTACCAGCTATGTATGCAAACGCAGCCATGATTGCTAAAGATGCAGGTTTTGGTGGTGTTCAAATACATGCAGGACATGGGTTTCTTCTAAGTCAGTTTTTATCTCCATTGTTCAATCGACGCACCGATGGATACGGTGGATCTATAGAAGGAAGATTCCGTGTCGTATATGAGGTAATAGAAGCCGTTAGAGAGGCGGTGGGCGATGCATTCCCCATTGGTATTAAGATAAACTCAACCGATCAATTAGAAGGCGGCCTAACAGAAGAGGATGCTATGGGAATGATTGGTATCATTGATCAGACTTCTATCGATCTGATTGATATCAGCGGTGGCACTTATTTTCCAGGTGCTCCTGCAAGCTCAGACAGCAGCTCTGGTAGTGGGCCTTACTTCATTAGTTTTGCACAACGTGCAAAGCAGATAACCACTATTCCTATTATGGCGACAGGCGGTTTTAAAACGCGTCAGCAAGCTGTTGATGCTATTGCGAGTGGCGCGGTCGATATGGTCAGTATAGGTCGTGGTATGGCATTAAATCCAAATCTAGCCAATGACTGGTTAAATATTGAAGGTGGTGACTCAAAGTTTCCAAGATTCGATACCAACCCTCCAGGCGGCGTCACTGCTTGGTACTCCATGCGACTAACAGCATTAGCAGAAGATAATGAGGATGCCTTCGATTTAGATCTAGAATCTGCTATGAGTATTTATGATGCAAGAGATGAGGCTCGTTGCTATGAATGGCGTCAAGTATTTGGCGATGTTTAAGGGATACGTATGACGAACCAGTCAGGCGCTCCTACTGGTTCGGTTCCCTAGTGAGGACTTGAATCTTCGGCTGTGTGCCAATGACACCAATAGTTTGGATTATTGAGATAGTAGTGATGTACTTCACAGTATACATAACGTTAATATTTTAAGGTTAAAGAGAGTTACTTTTGATTTGATATTCATCATATCCATTTTTGTCACCAAACGTCAGCCCCCAACAGAGACTGACCAAAATAAAAACGTCAGATCCAGTGTTCATGACCTAACGTTTAAAGTAGGCGAAGAGATGCTGCTGATTGATAATGCGGTTGTGGAATAAGCATTTAGTTCATGTGAGTACCTGTCACGCTTGTTTTTACCTGCATGATTAGTGACAAGCAATAAAGGATTAGTGCTAAGGCTAAAAAAATAAAAGTCAGAGGTAAAAACAAGCTGTCTTGAAGCACGCCATCAGAAGCAATGCCACCATAAAATAAGCTTTCCATCAGCCCAGATATTCCAGCGAGGGCCAGCATAATTGAGCCACTGATAAATAATTTAGATGTCATGAAAGCTCCATAGGCTGATATTTAAGAATAATAAGTCATTTTAAATTTAGAAGCATTCATCAAGTCATGAGCGCCTAGGCATGTATCGTATATGAAATAATATGCGGATTGGACGGTCTCCTATTTTTTCATAAACTATTCATACTCGGTCTTTAAGAACATCAACCTTCATGAAAGTACATCTAGCAGTCGTTGACTATAAAAATCTGTGCGATCAAGCTGTAGACCCAAACTCAAATCGCTATCATGTGCTCTACCAGAAAATCTAAAAAAACGCGCGTTTTTGGTGAGACCATATCTCGCTTTAAATAAATAGCGTAAGTAGCACTAAGTTCTTCATAGGGACTAAAAATATGATCTGGCATGACTTGAACCAATGACCCGTTCGCCAATTCACTTTTAACAGCCCACAATGGGATTAGCGTCAGACCTGTATGATTCAATACCAGCTGCTTCTGACCATTCACGGAGTTCACTGAAACCTGACTATTAATCATCAACTTTTCACTATCCTCTGCAATCAAAAACCACTCTTTCCAACCGTTATAACCATATCGGATACATTGGTGATTAGCTAGATCGTCAATGCTACAAGGCGTGCCATTATTTTTTAAATATTGGGGGCTTGCACACAGTAGAAAATCATTAAATACCAAGCGTCGGGCAACCATGGTCGAATCAGATAAGCGTCCACTTCGAATAGCCACGTCAATATTTTCTTCTATGAGATCTACAACCCGCTCTGTTAACTCAATTTTTATATCAATATCTGGATATAACGACATAAATTTCGGTATTAACGGCAATACCATGCTTTCACCAAAACCGACTGTCATGCTGATTTTAAGCTTACCCTGTGGCGTTATTTGTAAGTCATTAACGGCTCTTTTGGCATTATCAAACTCTGACACAATTCGCTGAGAGTATTCATAATATTTGTGCCCCGCTTCAGTCAAACTGGTGTTTCTGGTCGTTTTATTGAGTAGACGTACCCCCAACTCTTTTTCAAGCACTGCTAACTGCCGTGAAATGGAAGACGGCTGTACATCAAAGAGGCGGCTGGCTTCTGAAATGCTACCGGTTTCGACAACACTATTGAAATATGCCAATCGATTTATTGAGCTCATCGCCACTCCTTTATTAAGTTGATAGGTATTCCATTTAACTGTAACCATGGCTTGCTCAAAAAGCAAAAGTAATTTGTTTACTAGGTAATGGTTTGCTGGATTAGCAACGTCTAAACTGATTGTCCTGAAACAAACAATAAGACATCCACACCAGTAAAGGGTAATAACATGAAAGCGATGATCATTAAAGAAATCGGTACAACTGCAGTTTTTCAATTGGCAGAAAAACTAAAACCAATTGCAACACTAGGTCATATGGTTGTGGAAGTGAAAGCCACTAGTGTGAACCCTATTGATACCATGCTGCGCTCAGTCGAGCTGCCTTGGTCGGAGAATTTGCCAGAGATACTACACGGTGATGTAGCTGGCATTGTGAGCGAGATAGGTGCCGACGTCACTGAATTTAGTGTTGGTGACGAAGTTTATGGTATGGCTGGTGGCCTTAACGGTATTGATGGTGCACTTGCTGAATTCATGTTAGTTGATGTGCGTTTGATGGCTAAAAAGCCTAAAACACTCAGCATGAAGCAAGCCGCAGCCCTGCCGTTGGTCGCACTCACTTCTTATGAGGCACTCGTACAAAAAATGAATGTCAAAGAAGGCGATAATGTCCTGATTCATGGTGCAACAGGGGGCGTTGGTCATATTGCCGTTCAGCTAGCAAAAGTACTTGGCGCGACAGTCACCGCTACCTACTCTCCTGCTAATAGTGCACTAGCTCAAACACTAGGCGCGGATCATCTAGTGGATTATACAACAGCGGAGGTTGATGACTATGTGGCGACGTATACTGACGGCGTGGGTTTTGACAAAATTTTCGATACGGTGGCTGGTGATAATATTCAAAAATCTTTTCAAGCCGTTAGATTCAATGGCCATGTCGCCACTATTTTACCCATTGCTGATCCATTGCAAATTGCTCTCAAAGCCTTATCCTTTCATGGTGTTTTGGTGCTCATTCCATTATTTCATGGCGTCAACCATGAATCGCACGGTCGTATCCTGACAATAATTGCGGAGCTGGTTGATACTGGCAAAATCACGCCTATCATAGATGATAGTAACTACTCTATTTGGGAGGTAGCGCGCGCGCATGACCATCTTGAATCAGGTAAAGCAGTGGGTAAAATTACGCTCACTGTATAGTAGTATTCGGGCGTGTCCTCATTTTGAACATGACGATAAAAATGAGATAAATTGCCGTCAAACAAGGAAAATAGTGCAGATAATATCGAGATATTGACCAACTATTTGACGATGTTTGGCAAAATCTAGTTGTTTTTAGCCCATTTAGAGGACACTCGTTTGAATTGAGGACACGCCCTAAATAGCTGTGTTAAAAATGAGATGTTCACAGATAATAACGACTCTCTAAAATAACACAGCCCGCTCGTAGACATTCTTATAACGATAGGGTTACTATTTTATTTGGAAGTTTCTAACAAATGAAATATGGGTAATCGCCACTTTGCTCTAACCGCTACCATACGGATTAAGTAACCAGCAATTAAACTAATAATGACACTGATATTACTACTAACAGTAAAATACTGAAGTATTAAATATAAACAAGCAATGATTAAAGAAACTGAAGCGTATAACTCATGATGTAAAACCAATGGGGTTTGGCGACATATTAAATCACGCAGCAATCCACCAAATACACCTGTTGCAATGGCCGCAACTATACAAACACCGTAATGGAGTCCCATGTTAAGCCCTACTTGACAACCAATGATACTAAAGGCCGCTAGTCCTAAAGCATCCAAACGTATGAAAACGCCATTAAATTTAACAACCCATTTAGCCAACCAAGTCGTTATAAGACCAGCCACACAAACGATTAATAAATATTTAGGATGTTCTACCCAAGTTAAAGGGTAGTTACCAAGTAGGATATCTCTTACACTACCACCGCCTATCGCTGTTACACTCGCGATAAGCATAACCCCAAACCAATCCATATTTTGTCGTCCCGCGCTTAGTGCCCCCGTCATTGCCTCTGCTGTAATACCAATAATGTAAACTATACTCAAAAGCATGGAATACTCACCTTAAATCTATCTAATAGTGTAAATGATGTGAGATTGTAAAGATAAAACTGGTGTATTACGAATGATAATTTGAATCGTTTTGAAAGCATCTAGTACTACTCTATTCTAGCAACGGGAAAGCAAAAAAGAATGCAACGTTATTGTCACTTTATATGCAAAAGCACTGCTTTTCCCAAGCATAAATCGCGGCTTATGCGTAAGCATCAAATTTTCATAAACAAGTAAAAAAATTACTGAATACACATGGTCACAGGCTTTGAACTCCACTATCCTAGTGCCCTGACTTAGACCTCATTGATAGAAATAGGTACAAACCAATATTCCACGCCAAGAATGGATAATGGTTTTTTAAATTGCTAAATGATGTGGGCTGTTATGAATGGCCCATATAACGATCTTCTGAAGGAATAAAAATTATGATGAGAAAAACGTTACTGCCCAGCATGCTGTTATTAAGTCTGACTGCGTGCCAGAACACTAATACACAGGGCCTTGAGACAACAACGGTTTTACATAACGACCTACCTACAACAACCGTAACCGATAAGTATACTAACAATATAACGGGCGATTACGTCACAGATGGCTATACAAAGCGTAACGAGGGTTATGACTGGTTTGCGATCAGCGTACGTGATGCTGGTCAAGATGCTATTAGTGTGTCTATTCGTTCTCGCATAGACAAAAAGAAACCTACTTGTACATTAGACACCGTACTTCATAAAGCTCATGATGGACGGTATCAGTTTTGGGTAGATAATAACCCCGTTTATTTGCGCTTTAATGACAATAGCTTATCCATTGAAGGCGAAACATCCCATCTACAAAAAACAGCTTTTTATTGTAGCGGCGGTGCAACGCTTGGTGGCGTATATCAAAAATTAAGCGATACGTTGGATACTCGACAATTGGATAACTCGCAATACGCTACCTCACTCAACTATGGTGATTTTTCTACTCAAGTGACCAGTACCTCTGACGGCAATGGTGGTTATATCTTGCAGATTCAGCCCATGGGTGAAGACATTATCGAGCGACCAATTAGCGATCCTGTTGTTAGTGCCGATGTGGGTGATATGAATGGCGATGGATATCCTGAAATTCTAGTATTCACTCAAAGTGTGGGTAGCGGTTCATATGGTGACGTGATTGCTTATTCGAGCAATAAAGGGCTGTCATGGAGTGAAGTCTCTTATCCAGAGCTGACTGATAAACTCAAACAAGGTTATATGGGTCATGATGCGTTTGCATTGGTTGAGAATGTATTGGTTAGACGTTTCCCACTCTATTTAGAAAACGATAGCAATGCCAATCCACAAGGTAAAACACGCCAAATTCAGTATCATATGATAGAGGGTGAGGCTTCTCGTCAGTTTGTAGTTAATGAAGACAGCGAATTCTAAGTACTTTGCTATGAAGTCTCACTACATTCGAGCAGATCAAGATTTCTTGTAGTTTTAACCTGGAGGTAGTCTTTTATAGGTATACCCCAAGGTAACCAGTTATTTTGCCCTTCAAACCTATTAATAGACTACTTAAAACAGACTGGTATAATGAAACCACTTATAGCAGAGTATTTTAGGTGTTTATGTTTATCAGAGCGTATCTACGAGCGTCTACCAAAGAACAAGACGCTAAGCGTGCCAAAAGCGAACTCATAGCATTTGCCAACGATCATGGCCACAAGATTGCCGCTTTCTATGTCGAAAATGAATCAGGAGCTACTTTGGTGCGACCCAATCTTATGCAGCTGATTGATCGCTTAGCGCATTTGAACCAAGCCGATTGGGATACTCTCAAAAAAATGCTATCAGAAAAAAGCTATCTATCGTATCAAAAGAGCTGCCTACCTCATATATGGTGCTTCAATCTGAAAGCAGCACTGAATTTATGAGCAGTATATTGCAAGCCATCAACTCAATGATGCTGGATATGCTCGCAGCCATTGCTCGTGCTAAGGCAGAAGGTAAGTATTTAGGACGTAGGAAAGATACTGAAAAGCGCAAGATCATCGCTAGTCTACTTAAATCAGGTCATAGCTATTCTGATATTCAAAAAATGGCCAAGTGCTCACGGCATCTGATCGCTGATGTGGCCAAAAAAAGACAGGAACTTATCATTGCTCATTAAGTGGTTCCATTACAGCAGTCTACTATGAGTAGTCTATTAATTGATTAATGAGCCTTTTTATCATGAACGCCAAGCGATTAGTCTATCAATAATTTCAATACATTCCTCTTGAGGTAATATGAATTCATCCATATCCATTGTTATCAAGCTGTGCAGATCACTCTGAAGTTCATAAGGTATCTCGTTAGAATAATCAAGCAAAAATTTGATAGCTTGTATTGATACCTTAGTAGGTTGGTAGTCGGTCAATATATGTCTTCTCAATTCCAACAACTCAGCTTTTATAATTTCATTCATATTCTCACCTTAAAATTGCCCATCGTAAATATAGTTGGTGGTGTATCAAAAAGTATGCTGATTAACAATTTTTGAGGCTTTGAAAACCCTGTAGAACCAGAGAGCTTAGTATAGATTTCTTATTGACTTTTATCGCCAGCATCCTTTTTAGAATACCACTCTATCGTTTAATAACAGAAATAAGTCTAATGATGCGCCTGTTTACGGCTTAGGTATTGTCGAAGAGTTACGGCATCACGGTTACGAAATAAGCTCAGGAACCCTTTATCCGTTGTTACACGGCTTAGAGAAAAAAGGTTATCTCACCTCATATTATCAGCCTACAGGCCATCGTGACCGCCGTATGTATGAGATTACAATAGAGGGGCGTCAAGCGTTAGTTGAGGCGAAAATAAAGGTAACAGAGCTATTTGGAGAGCTTATTGAGGGGTCTTGAGCTATAGGAGTCGTTAAGGCTGTCGTCAGACTCATTACCATATACTAAAAATATGATAAGCCTGATAAAAGGGTAATAACCTAAAGGTTGTAACCCTTTTATCAGGCTCATCATAAAGTATAACTACTACTAGTTAAGCTGATCGTTTACTAAAGTTACCCAATAATCCATACCTATAGATAGAATATCATCATTAAAATCATAAAGTGGATTATGCAAAGCGGTACCACCACATTCGCCTTCACCATTACCAATTAAAATATAACAGCCGTCAACCTCGCGTAACATAAACGAGAAGTCTTCACTAATAGTGTAACGCTCACAGTTACCATTGACGTTTTCAGCGCCTACTACTGTTTCTGCCGCTTTTACTGCGTGAATAGTCTGCTCTGGTGTATTTATAGTGGATAAGTAACTATTGTCAAAGTAATACTCATAATCTACTCCTGCTGACATACATTGACCGGCTACAATACGTTCAATAGCTTTTTCAATTTTATGCAGGGCTGAATCGGTAAAGCTACGTGTATCTCCAGTGATAGTTACGATGGAAGGAATAACATTTACTGTGCCATTGGTTTCAAAGTTAGTCACTGAAATCACAGCTGTTTCATCAATCGCACTTAAGTTGCGTGATACGATCGTCTGTAGTGCAGTAACGACTTGCGCACCAACAACGATTGGATCAGTACCCATGTGTGGTAGTGCCGCATGACCACCAGTGGCTTTGATTACGATTTTAAAACTGCTTTCACTAGCCATAAGGGCATCTGGACGTGTAACAAATTTACCTTTTGCCACGCCAGGTATATTATGCATACCGTAAACTGCGTCCATATTCCAGCGGGTGAATAAGCCATCAGCAATCATCGCTTTAGCGCCAGTACCACGTTCTTCATCAGGCTGAAAAATAAAGTAAATGGTTCCATCAAAGCTTTTACTCTCAGCAAGCATATGAGCAGCACCAAGTAACATGGCGGTATGGCCATCATGACCACAAGCATGCATAACCCCATCATTCTTTGATACATGACTAAAGCTGTTCTGTTCATGGATTTGCAAAGCGTCCATATCAGCACGTAGACCGATTGAGCGTTCGCTTGTACCATTGTTTAAGATACCAACCACACCAGTCCCACCAATACCGCGATGGACCTCTAAACCAAACTCCTCTAGTTTATCAGCGACGAATTCTGCGGTTTTGAACTCTTTGGTGCTCAGTTCAGGATGTTTATGTATATGATGACGCCATTCGATGACTTTGTTTGCGAATGTCATAATTTTTTCCTTATAATTTTAAAAAAGGGCTACATTGAATGTAACCCACACTTGATTCAGCTTGACCATCACTATTCAATCATGAGCTTTACATTTATTTCTTATTAAAGGTCTCTAATTCCATCTCCATATCTTCAAGGATTTTGGCAGATCTTTCACCTGCATTTTTCTTGAAATAATCTCGAACAGGAAGTGCTGCAGCTTTAAATTTTGCCGTTTGTTCATCAGATAAATTAACTACTTTGACATTTTCAGCAAGTACTTTTCCAGCATCCTCATTGGCTTTTTTCTGAAGCTCAAAAGCGTAGTCATGCATCTCATCTATAGTTTCCTTCAAAATGACTTGAAGGTCTTTAGGTAGAGAGTTGAAATACTTATCATTAACAAATACACCCTCCAGGTACATGATGTGATTAGACATGATTAGATAATCTTGAACCTCATACCATTTCATGTCAACAAGAGCACCAAGTGGATTTTCTACACCAGAAACCATGTTTAGTTGTAGCCCGCTATATACATCAGTATATGAGACAGGTGTAGGGTTCGCATTGTAGGCTTCATAGTTTTTGACGATAAGAGGCGTATCCATGGTTCTAAAAGCCATTCCGTCAAAGTCAGATGGACTTTGTATATTCTTCTTAGTTAGCCATTGACTGCCACCGAGAGGCCAAAGATCCATTAGCTTAAGGTTTTTTTCGGCATAAATAGCAGGCAAGTCAGTATTTGCTACTTTACTTTCATCTAAAAAATCGTAAGATTCTTTTACATCAGTTGGAAGAAGATAATGGAGAGCAAAAATTTGACCTTCAGGTATGATTGTTGCAACATTTCCAGGGCTCATAATAGCCATTTGCGTGGCACCTGTTAGAAGGTGATCAACCAAATCCACTCCTACTCCTAACTGGCCCACCTGAAATATTTCAAACTTCATTCTACCATTACTTTTTTCCTCAACTCTCTTCGCTAGTTCTTTAGCATAAAGATCAGGAACAGTATCTGCGTATTCTTCATGAGTCACTTTAACTGTATATACTTTATTTGGATCGTCTGTAGACGCACTTTCATTAGAACCACAGCCGAAAAGTAGTGGTAATGATAGAGCAAGAGCGAGGAATAACTTCATATTTTTCATTGCATTAAATCCTTTAATTGCAAAAAATTATTGAGTGAGGCTTCCTAGAAATAATGATATTCCAGGGAAGGCGGAGACGAGTACGCAAGCTATTAGTAACATAGCAATGTAAGGGGTCTCATTTTTTATGACCTTTAAATAAGGTTGATCAAAAATAGCACTACAGGTAAAAATACTAGTACCAAATGGCGGTGTTCCTGAGCCAATAGCGACTTGTAAAGTAACGATAATTCCAAGGTGAACGAGGTCTATACCAGCAGCCGAAGCAATGGGTACAAATATTGGTGTGAGAATTAGAATAACAACAATAGCTTCGACAAACATACAGCCGATGAAAAAGAAAATATTGACTATCAGAAGTATAGTGAAGATAGATGGGTCGTTTCCTAAAAGTCCTTCAGCGATTAATTGTGGCACTCTAGCGTAAGAAATAATCCAAGAGAAAGCAGCGCCTACTGCAACAAGAATGAAAACAACAGTAGTTATCACTCCCGTTGATAAGGCTATGTTATAAATCTCTTGAATCTTGATACTCTTATAAAAACCTACTTCTACGATTATCGCGTAGAGTACTGCAGCAGCTGCTGCTTCAGTGGGGCTGAATATTCCTGTATAAATACCTCCCATAATGATTAATGGAAACCCAAAAGCAAGAAGGCACTTTTTTGTTGCTAGCCATCTTTGTTTATTTGAAGCCTTTTTTAAGCTTGGGATCTTTTTAGCCTTTGCATAAAAGGCACTATAGATAGAGAATATTATTAAGATAAGAATCGCAGGTCCTATACCCGCGATAAATAAATCACCGATAGAAGCACCACTAGCAACCCCATAAACAATCATTCCTAAACTGGGAGGAATTAGGTAGGCCAAGTTACTAGAGTTAATAATC
Organism: Psychrobacter sp. 4Bb; assembly: GCF_002836735.1. GTDB lineage: Bacteria > Pseudomonadota > Gammaproteobacteria > Pseudomonadales > Moraxellaceae > Psychrobacter. The sequence goes on from NZ_PJAS01000067.1 coordinate 42,123, forward strand.
AGAGCCATGACTTCACTATCATCATAGCCGTTATCAAGGAGTCTTTGACGGACTGGGCGTCCGACAGCCACTACCGTAGCCTGTGTTGATCCAGAAATAGAACCAAAAAGCGCGCAGGTCAAAGCTGTTGTTGTTGCCATGCCACCAGGAAGGTGACCTACGTAACTTTCGACAAAATCAAGCAACCGTTTCGAGGTTTGTCCTGTACACATAATGTCTGCTGCAAGCATAAACATTGGAATAGCTAACAATACTGGACTCTGTACGCCAAGAACCATTTGCTGAACAGAAGTAAAAGTTTCAACGTCAGGCATGAAGAAAATCATGTAAAAGAGCGTTGAAAACAACATAGTCATCATCATGGGAAAACCCATGAGAAGCAGGATAATCATAACGACTAAGAGGCTAATTAACATTTTTGCCTCCTTCGTTTGTTTTGTCATCAACAGTATATAAGTCGGATTCCATTCCATCACCTCCATCTATTTTTTCTGTCCCAATATACAATTGAGGCTCTTTTATATTAACAATGACGTTCAAAAAATATTGGATAGCACCTAAACCAAAACCGATAGGGACAACAAGTTGTATAATCCATGCTGGTAATTCAAGGGCTGAAGTCACACGTCCCAACATTTTGGTATGCTGAATATATTCGTAGGCGATATAACAGACATACAAATAGGTGATACAGGTTAAGATAGAGATAATAATGATTAACACTTTCTGCACTTTAAAAGGCACAGCATCAAAAAGCGCAGACATTCGAATATGGCGTCCCTTTCTAGCGGCATAACCAATACCGCTAAAAGTAACTATAATGAGGAGCGTTGCACCAATCTCATCTGCTGCAGGAATACTATTAGCAAAAACCTTTCTAGCTATAACGTTTGCAATTAAAGTAATAGCCATCAATATGATACTGGCAGCAAGAATCCATTCTGTTATCATCGAGACGAAATCATCGATTTTATTAAATATAAACATTTAAGTTCCTTTTAAATTAAGAGGCCTATCAAGTTCCGTGGCTTCTTATTCCTTTAAATACTGATATCAATTCATATATTTAACAGTCTTCCATAGCCTGGACACTTAGCTTGATTACCAGTCAGATTCATAGCATGCCAAAATAATGATGAATTACTGCAAACCACGGGTAGATTAAAAATACTTTCCATTTCTTCAATGTAATCTAGTACTCTCAAATTCGTACAAGAAAGAAATATTACTTCAGCATCCGAGTCAGGTATTAGTTGATGTAATGCTGTAAACATTGACTCTTTCGATACTGTAGTAATTTCGGTATCTTTTTCTATACCTAAAGATCCTAGTACAGACACTTCGAAACCTGCATTAGTCAGTTGTTGGTAAAGCGGAAAATTTACTTCTGTTGTATATGGTGAGAACACAGCTACTTTGGTAGCACCGAGATGCGTAAAAGCCGCTTGAGCCGCTGTCCACGGATTGGTAGTTGGAATATCACCTCTATTCTTAGTCAACAATTCAGCTACCTTTTGCTCACCAATAATAATTGATGCAGAAGTACAGCCAAATGCCATTACATCCATTGGTAGACCAGTTGCAATTAGAGTAGAGGCATCACTGATACCTATTGCAATTTGACTAAGGGCTGCTTCAGTCATTTCACTGCTGTAAAAAACTCGCGTACTAAATACAGCGGCTTGTGAGCCAATAAGCTTGGCCCAATCCATTTCTAATGAGTGATCTGTACTCAACTGAACAAGGCCTATATGAATCCTGTCAATGCGGTCTGCACCAATATAAGTAAGAGGGGTTTCAAACTTTCTAAATTCATCTATTGTTAGCATATTAATGCCCCCTTTATTGAAAATAGCTCTTTCAGTTATGCAGCTCGATGAACTCACTACGCTATCGTTTCTTTTTTAATACGGTACTTTCAGTAATGGTGATCGGCTCTTGTTTTATATTAGAATCAATGCGTTTCGGGTCAGAGGTTGAGCCGTCAGTAAACTCAGCGCGCAGCATTTTAAAGGTACTGGCAATACATAAGAAAAGAACAAACATAAGCGGTAATGCAAATATCAAGCTAATGCTTTGCAATAGATCAATACCTGTTTTACTACTTACCATTAACGTAAGTGCCATGGCGGATTGAGCGATCACCCAGATAATTTTCATTTTATTGCTGGGGTTGTCTGTTCCATTTTCACTCATACTGGCTAAGGTAAAAGTAGAGCTGTTTAGTGAAGTGATAAAGCAAGTAAATAGCGCAATGACTACCCCAAATGAGATGACTTTACCCATTGGGAAATCTTCTAGCACAATAAAGGTAGCCGCTTTTGATGACGCTGCCGCTGCTTCTAGTACCGCTGGCTCAGATTGAATGCCAATAGTGCCAAAGAATGCAACCCACAAGAAAATACCAATGCAAGGCAAGATCATAGAGCCTAAGATAAATTCACGTATAGTGCGTCCTTTGGAGACTCGTGCAATAAATGGACCTACAAAGGGTGCCCAAGCGATAGCCCATGCATAATAATAAATAGGCCAGCCACGTATCCAAGGCGCTTCCTCTTCTGCTGCGAATGTCGGTAACATCAATGCATCTTTAAAGAAGTCATTAATATAATTACCTATAGAGTCAAAGTAGACATTAATCATGGTGGTGGTCGGTCCCACAATTCCTACCAACAGGATAAGTCCAATTAGCAAATAGGCGTTATAGTCGGAGAGCAGTTTAATGCCTTTTTCTAGACCCGTTGTCGTACATATGATGGTTATTAAAGCAATAAAACCAACAAGTAGAAAAACTATCCATGGTGCATCAGGTGTGCCAAACAGATATGAAAAACTAACACCTAATGACAGACCACTTTGTCCTAAGGAGGTCGATATACCGGCAATGGCGCCGAAGACACAAACTAAGTTAACTAACTTACCTAGATTGCCGTTTGCCTTGTCACGTCCCCAAGGAATAAGGATGTTACTGATCAAACCATTTTCATTTTTACGATAGATTAAATAGCCTACTGCTAGACCGACTACTGCAAAGGCTGACCAAGCTTGAATACCTTGATGAATAAAACTTTGTTTCATCGCAAATTCTGCGGCTTCTGCAGTTTGTGGGACAATACCGGTGCTAGATAATGGCTCCATATAGTGGTATACAGGCTCTGCTACACCCCAATACAACATCACCGTACCCATACCAGCAGAGAACAGCATACCTATCCAAGAAAAAGTGCTAAATTCAGGTTTAGCATCATCGGGGCCGAGCTTGATGTCGCCATATTTGCTAAATGCTAGATAGAACATAGACATGATAAAAAAGAAGGAGCCTGCCATATATATCCAACCGAAAGTATCGGTTAAATAAGTCATGGTCCCAATACCTACGGTATAAAGCTGATCTGGGAATAATATTCCTGCTATTACCACTAGAACAATAAAGCTCATAGTGCTAATAAATATTAGCTTACCTTGCGTAGCATCCGCACGCTTAACTGACATAGTAGTTTCTCCTGCGAACTATTTGATTATAATGAGTTCAGGTTCAGCACGCTCGCTTAGCCACTCTGCGCCATCTTCTGTAATCACAATATTCTCTTCATGTACCATAGACTTACCTGGTGCATATACCATACCTGGCTCAAGAGTCAGCACCATGCCTGGCATAAGAATAGTATTGTCGGTTGCGGTATGAGAAGGTCGCTCGGTCAACTCAATGCCTAGACCATGGCCAAGACGACCAACATCATTACCTAGGGCACCATTCGCCTCTAATACGCCCCACATAGCGTTATAAATATCTGTCGTTGTAGCGCCGGGACGTGCCGCTTCAAAACCTTTTGTTGTGGCCTCATAGGTAGCACGATAAGCAGCTTTTGTCTGTTCGCTGGCATGCCCAAAAGCCCAGTTTCGATCAAAGTCAGAGAAGTATCCATCGCGTACGGCACCAGTATCAATAATTAGTACATCGCCTTCTTCAATGACACGATCTGTCGGGCCCATAATGATACTGTCATAACCGTCAGGACCAGAACCTGCAATGATGTATGGACAAGCATCTGCACCTTCTTGCAACATATCAATGCGAAGTTGTTTACAGATTTCACGTTCGGTCATACCGACACGGGCATAATAAGGAAGCTTGGCGAAACCATGATTGGTAATGCGGCAAATTTCACGCGTTTTTTCAATCTCAGCTTGAGACTTAATTTGTCGCAATTCGTGCACAGCTAAAGATACATCAACAAAATCTTTTTTTACCATTTTGGTAAGCTTGAGATAGTTGTTGATTGGCATACGTAAGTGGGACTCAATACCTAGAGTTGCGCCCACACGTCCATGACGACAGGGTAGAGTATTCAATGCGCTAATAACTAGACTGATCCCATCATCTTCAGGACGCGGTGACGGCCAAGTAATAATGTCATCAATCCAAGTTTCTGCCATACCGCTAGCGCCTATTTCAGGAACAATAGCGATGGGTTTGCCTTCGGCAGGCACGATAAGAAACCAAGGACGCGTTGGACTTTGCCAAAATTGGGTAAGAAACCCTGTGAAATATCGTATGTTTGGTTCGGTAGTAAAGAACATGGCGTCGAGCTTCATATCGTGCATGATTTTTTGAGCGCGGGCAGTTCTTTTTTCAAATTCAGAGTGATCGAAACCACGTTGGAGATAATTAATCATAATGACATCTTCCCTGTTATCACGGTAATGCAAACTATAAAGGACACAGAAGTGAACGATAGATAATGCGATTTCTATATTTATTTATATAATATATACATAAATAAACA
>NZ_PJAS01000068.1 GCF_002836735.1 Psychrobacter sp. 4Bb
ATAATCGAAAAATAATTATCTGAGAATATCAACTCTCACCCTTTCACAGTTATTCCATATTTCCTGCACATCTTCTCGTTATGTCCTCTCTATGATGTCTTTTAAAGCCATGGTCTGCTATCTCGGCAGCTGTGGATTAAAGATACTTAGGAGGCGACCACATGCAAAAAACATTATTGACTAAGTTATCCATCATTATAGGACTGTGTATCGTTTTTTCGATTGGTCTCACCATGATTGGCGATATCATATATGAGAGGCAATACTACGCAGAGTCAGTGATAAAAGAAATCAGCGAGCAGCATGTCAATCCACAAGAAATCATTAACCCATTTATCGCCATCCCTACGACAATCACACCTGCATGTCAGTCAGATGCAACAGATACATCAAATATAAAGGGCAAATGCGAACCTTCATACTCGAAAACTGAGACGATATTTGCCACTCAGACGCAAGCTGCACAAACCCTAAAAGTAAACACAGACATTTATAAACGCGGTATCTATAGCGCGACTAGCTATGATGGTCAGCTGACATTCGATCAGAGTTATACGTTTGTAGAGTCTTTAGAAAACTTAGATCAGATTGGAACTACAATTGACAATGATGCAGATAAGACACAACTAGCCAAAACCATTACCCACTGGAATAAAGCAAAACTTATCATTCCTGTATCTGATTTGCGCGGTGTCGCTACCCTGCCTACTGTCACAATTAATCAAAAAACGATTGCAGCAAACTATCCGCAGATACCAATGATAGAGAACTTAACCTATGTCGAAGTAGATATTCCTAAAGACGTATTGGAGCAATTAAAAAATCCTACTAGCCAACATAATAAAGATAGCTTGGCTACCACAGGCTCAATAAATAAAAATCTAGATAAATCAGAAGTAAATAGCCAGTTATCTAATCCTAAAGACAATCAAGCGCTCAATATTGTGATCGACTTGCCATTAGCTGGCATTAGTAATTTAACGACTGTCCCAACTGGGCAGAACTTTACTCTGTCTATGCACAGTGACTGGCAGACACCAAACTTCATCGGTAAAGCATTACCAAATACCAAGAGCATTACCGCTAAAGGATTCAATGCCAGTTGGCAAAATCAGTATCTAACCGTCGCCAACAATCAATACCTCTCTCAATGTCTCAGCGCACCTAACCAGCAATGTACTGTCATAAGTGAATCAACGCTCAATACCGATAGTCATTCGTACAATCCTGATTCGTTTGAGTCATCAAGAGGTTTGACGGCAGACAGTATGGCAGTAGCTGGCAGCAATCAAAGTATTCTGCTAAACAGCTTTGGCGTTAGTTTTGCGAGCCCTAACGATGTCTATCTACAAACTGAAAGAGCCATGAAGTACGCCTTGCTATTAATTTTGGTATCTTTTGGCACTTTCTTTTTATTTGAAGTGCTCAAATCAAGTCGTATCCACCCTATTCAGTATCTGCTCGTCGGCTGCGCACTATTTGTCTTTTATGTCTTATTACTACCACTTGCAGAACAAATCGCATTTTGGCAAGCCTATATGGTAGCGGCCAGTGCTTGTGTTGGGCTTATTGGCTGGTATAGCTATTATGTATTTGGCGGTTTAAAACGGGCAGTAATCTTTACCGCGACACTTGCTGGGCTATATGCTGCGTTTTTCGGTATTTTAAGTACAGAAGATCTCAATCTATTACTGGGTGCGATATTCTGCTTTGTGATACTTGCCTGCGTGATGGTGATGACTCGCAAACTTGACTGGTATAAAGTGACATAAATGATGAGAGCCATGCGCTGTATAAAGCAAGTCAGACAAACTGTCAGTAAATGAGAGGTTTTTATCTGATAATTTGAAAAAAATTGGCTGCCTTAGCTTATTAACTGAGCTAAGGCAGCCAAGTAGTAATATTATTTGACGATATGATTGTTTAACGCCTTAGCCCAGTTATTGCAATTATCCTCACAGCGTGGGCAACAATGATTGGGGTCAGAGATTTCATCGACGTAACCGCAATACATACAAGCATAATAAACCCCTGCTTCTACTTGCTCGACCGGTCGGTATTGCTTAGGGAAAAGCGGCATACCGTAATCTGTCTTTTCAGAGGTATGCAATAAAATACTAAAATTGCCATCAGTCTCGAGCAAACCAGTACGCACTTGACCTAAATGCTCAACCCCTTGTTGGCGCATTTCAGCAAAAAACTCATCATGTGACATTTCACCTTTTTTGATTTTATCAAGCACCAGCATGCCATCTTCTACAATATAAAGTGACTTGCCTTCTAACAGGTCTTCAAAAGGCTGAAATTTCATCATCGCCCAAGTACAAAGCCTATAGAGCGAAATGACGGTACCCATGATTAATACCGCTTGAATGATGGGCAGGTCTTCGGTGAACATGGGATCACCTGCGATAGAGCCTAACGATAAAATGATGGTTAACTCAAAAATAGAAAGCTGACGAACGCCGCGCTTACCAGTGAATCGCAAAAATGTGATAATTAATACAAACATTACAGTGACACGTATTAAAATTTCTACGGCAAACCACCAAGTTGTGTCATAAATAAAAATACTTGCCCAATTCATACTATCTTTCCTATTTATTTATCTAATTATTGTGTTTCATGAGTGTTGTTCTAATAGTTCATTTGACGCGAAGCACATCATCCCTATTTTTAGACCTTATCGTCAATACAACTATCGTTATTCTGATTTAAAAGAGACTTTTTGCCATAAGTACGACAAAATATCCTGTCTTGTGAAACGGCTATAGATTAGATTAATCAGTTATAAATCTATTATCTTTGCTAAGAATAAACGTTCGTTATAACAGCGTATCTTAAGACCTAAAACTAAAATCCTATGTTTGCCTGTTTTGTGCCATTTATTCATTGTAGGAATTACTTTTGAAAGCCACGATTTATACTATTATTGCGTTAATCGCCTTTGCTGCAAATTCTCTGTTTTGCCGAATGGCATTGGCGGAAGGCTACATCGATGCTTGGAGCTTTACCATCATCAGGCTAGTGAGTGCGACGGCCTGTCTAGGTATTATCATGGCTATACATGCTTACAGACTGCGACGCCAAACGTCTAATCATGACGAATCTACTGTCCACGCTATATTAAATGACAAAGGCAGTTGGTTAAGTAGTCTCAGCTTGGTGATTTATGCGCTGTGCTTTTCAATTGCGTATGTAGAGCTGGATACTGGCACTGGGGCATTGATTTTGTTTTCAGCGGTTCAGCTGACGATGATTGGCTGGGGTATCTATAAAAAAGAACAGCTCAGCGCGCTACAATGGTTAGCGTTTGTCGTTGCAGTGGCGGGGTTTGTATATCTGATGTTGCCATCCGCTGCCATACCGTCACCATTGGCTGCAGCGTTAATGGCTATGAGCGGCATAGCTTGGGGAGTATATAGTATACGCGGCAAATCATGTGTCTCACCGCTGCGAGCGACAGGGTTTAATTTTGTGCGTAGTTTAGTCGCTGTGCCTATACTACTACTGGTAGGTATGACGTATCTAGATGACTTAGGTTTGAAAAATATCAATTTGGATGGTATTACCATTGAAGGTGTACTACTCGCCTGTGCATCCGGAGCGATCGCCTCAGGGTTGGGCTATAGTATCTGGTATACAGCGATGCCACTATTGAAAAACACACAAGCCGCTATCGTTCAGCTATGTGTCCCTGTGATTGCTGCGTTGCTAGGTGTGATATTTTTATCTGAGCAGTTAACTATGCCCTTTATTATCGCAAGTACGGTCATTTTGGGCGCGGTCTTGGTGTTTACCTTAAATAAAAAAGTACCGGTATAAAATAATGCTATTAACAACCTATCATTAGCTAAACTGCTCAGAAAAAGTTCCAGCTTATGATTCTACCAGACAACATAAAACGCCCCGACTCTTATAAATCGAGGCGTTTTATATTCGAGTTATTATTTTAATATTGCTAGTCTACGGTCAACAGTCGTTGAACAACAGCATTTAAGCAACAGTAACTTCTAGACGAGTATCGACATTGCCGCGAGTAGCATTAGAATACGGGCACACCTGATGCGTAGCTTCGATCAACTGCTGCGCCTGCGCTTCATCAATACCTGATACTTCTACAGACAGCTCTATCTCTAGGTTGTAGCTACCGTCAGCTTTCATACCGATACCTACTTGCGCAGAGGTTTTTGAAGCGGTAACAGGCAATTTCATGTGCTGTGCTGTCATGCTCAAAGCGCTATCAAAACAAGCCGCGTAACCCATGGCAAAAAGCTGTTCTGGGTTCACGCCTTCTTTATCTTGCTCTTGAAAAGATACCAAGTCAAATCCTAACGACCCATCGTCTAATCCAGTATGGCCAGAACGTCCACCAGTAGCGGTTGCGCGTGTTTTATAAAATATTTTCATGAGTAATTATTCCTTGTTTCATATTATTAGAGGTCGTACTTACGCTGTTGCGATGAAATTATTATAGATTCCTCTGCACTTATACGTTAGAACAAACCTCTATAACTCTTGCCTAATCCTACAAATATTTATACTATCAGGCAATCCTATAAAATAAGCACTCGTGATGAATCAAACGACTATTGCCCAACTTCTTACCGTACTACCTAGAAATAAAACCATTGAATCTGCCGTTTCAGGTTTGTTCTTTTACTGCGCGGACAAACCAAGCAAAGCCGTAAGCTATATTCAAGAGCCAAGTATTTGTATTGTATTGCAGGGAGAACGCGAGATTTATTTGGGTGCTGACTGTCAAAGGTTTGACAATAGTAACTTGATGTTCTGTCCAGTTAATATACCGCTAAGTATGCATATTAAACATGCTTCGATAAAAAACCCTGTCATTGTTTTATCAATGAAATTAGATTTAGCCATGATTAGAGATGTATTAGCGCAGCTACCGACCACACAACCAATGGCAGGCAGCCATTTAGGGATAAAGTGGCACCTAGATGACACCATAATGGACGCGTTTGAGCGATTGATACGCTTGCTTAATTATCCAAACGATATTGATTTTCTGTCTTCTCTAATTCAACAAGAAATATACTATCGCCTACTCTTGGCTGAGCAAGGCAACAAACTTAAACAATTGGTCGTTATCGGTAGCCATACACGCCGCATTGCCCAAGCGACTGACTGGATAAAGGCACATCTAGATGAACCTATCATGGTTGAGAGCTTGGCTAGTAGATGCGGCATGAGTGTCTCAGGGTTTCATCAGCACTTTAAAGAAATAACCCAGCTGAGTCCACTACAGTATCAGAAAAACTTACGTTTAATGGAAGCTAGGCGCTTAATTAAGATGCATGGTACGCAAATATCACAAATAGCGATGCAAGTAGGCTACGAAAGCCCTAGCCAGTTTAGCCGAGAATATAAGCGATTTTTTGGTCTAAGCCCAAGTAACGAGTTGTAGTTATAATTTTATTTTTTAATAAAAAAAATTTTTTGCTTAGGCTATTTACTATTATATTTACGAAAGCATTCCTTAAAAAATATCATTTTTAAGTTGAATAATTTGCGGAGTATTTTAAATAAATAGAAAAATTGGTTGACGTGACTATATATTCGTATTATAACATATTATTTATATTTAAAATAATGAATGTATAGGAGCAGCTTTACTCTGCGTACGATCGATGTAAAGCAATCAATAGAAAGCTTAGGGAGGAGATAACATGATTCGTTTAAGCTACACTCTCAAATGCTGGGCACTTGGCATTACTTTTTTTACAGTGTTCTACTTTATGGTAGTCATGAGTGACCCTGGATTTAGTAAGTACATTTATATGTTAGCTTTTAGCACCTTGCTATTCCCTATTGCTAAGCGTGCAGTCGATGTCATGACCGATTTTTTCGCACCAGATATTGAATTGTTCAATGGATTGCTACCATCACTTTTAATCAATATTGTGATTTGGATGCTTACTCCATTTATCGTCGCATTAACCGTGATTGCCTATGTACTTTATAGCATGGGTGTACTGACAGAAAAGATTAGCCATTAGATATTATACAAATAGAAAGGCTAGATTAGTGCTTGCTAACTTAAACTTTCTATTTGTGCATTAAAGTTCTAAACAAATACCTGATAAGATCTTTTATATCACGTCTCAATCCGCTCACTATATGTAATATGGATTTTTAAATGCTTACTTACTAACTTCATTTCCTCATATATTTCCCGTGTATGAGACTTTCTCTGTAATGTGTCTGAAGAATTTTTTATAACGAGATAAGAAATCAAATTCAAACTACGGCAACCTTCAATAAGATTTGATTCGCTTGGCATTCTCAATATTTTTGCAAAAACACTATAAAGTAAAATAGCTTGTTTCTTTGCCAAAATCATTGAAGATAATCTTATAACTTCATTTTGTACATCCTTATTGACATTATCATTTATAAAGCCCGATTGTTCTCGAAGAAATAGAGATGAAACTTCTCCAAGTGTTTCTTTTAACCCTACTATGGGTTCTAAAATCAACTTTAAAATAAACTGACCTATGACAAAAATTGTGACACCTGCAATTATAGTTAGAAACATTTTATAAACCTCACAATTAAAGAGAATTATATACAACCTTCTAACTCACCTTATCCCACATCTTGCTTAGACGCTTGGGCGATACTGCCATACGAGTTTTCATAGGCTGGGCAAACAGTTGAATACGGTATTCCTCCACCATCCAGCGATACTCACTGATGGCTTCTTTGTCCGCACGTCCTGCTAGCCGTTCCATATGCAAGTCAAGAGCATAAACACCATCGAGGTCGGCGTCGAGATTGTGCTCCAGACGCTCTAGTCGAATCTGTAGCGCTTCAAGATAGCGTGGGTACTGTTGCCAGTGGCTGTAATCCATCCGATAAACAAAATCAGCCAAATGTAAATCTTCTAACTGATCTTCGATATCATCGATAGACTCACCAAATATTTCACGATCTAACATCAGCAACCCTTGGCGAATACGTTGCCAACGAGTATAGACATTCTTAAGCGTTTTGATAACGCTTTGACCAGTTAATAAGAAATTACTCACTACCACTTCGAGAGTCTGAGTATACTCCTCAGAGGTAAACGGTAGCTCCTCGCTCAATCCGACTGCAATATCATCGGCGCTTTCTGGTAAATTTTCAGAATGATCAAATAAGATATAGTGCTCTTCGAGAGCCGCGTCTAACGCAGCATCTATAACGATCGTTTTGAGTTTATCCATATCGCCAAGTGGTGCAAATGCCAGTTTAAATATACTATCGATTTGGCTCGTTAGCTGCTTTTTCTTTGCACCAAGTTTGCCTTTGATTAAAGTCAGCACCCCGATACGATGTGCTTGAAGTGCTGCATTGACATCAGTGTATTGATGAATCGATACAGCTTCTCCCGCTTCATCAGCGACAAGCGCTGCAAACTGTTTCATCACCACACCTGCACTATGATGGTTTTTGCTAAAAGCAAAATGCTCAGGGAACTCAGTATGCACGCCTTGCTGCTCATTTACCGCTTGACTGGTTTCAGATGCATGACGAATCTGTAGGGTTTGTAGATCACGGCCTTTTTCGATGATACGGTTTTTCTCATCGACCACGCAGATTTGTGGCTGCAAATAACGATCAATCGTAGATGGATTGAAGTTCTCTGGCGTCACCGACATGATACCGCGACGATGTAATGCCTGACACAGCTGCTTCAGTAACCCTTGTCCACCCTTTGGTTGCAACTCATCAAACAAACTGTCTGCAGTATTGGGTATCGGTACGATTTGACGACGTATCTCTTTTGGTAGCGACTTGAGCAGCTGCAACACCAATTCATAGCGCCAACCGGGCACACCCCACAGTAGCTCAATCGCGTCGAGCTGCGGTAATGCGGCAAGCGGTACACGTATGGTCACACCATCATCATCGCTGGCCGGATCAAAGATATAGCGGAGCGGCAGTTTTAAATCGCCCAGCTTCCACACTTCTGGAAAGTCCCCTGTGGTCGGCGCTTGGCTATTAAGCACATCTTCATCGGTGAAGAATAGATGCTTGGCATCATGCTTTTCGACTTCTGCACGCCAATCCTCAAACGCTTTGCGACTGGCAACGTGCTCAGGGATTTTCTTATCATAGAACTGATAGAGAGTCTCTTCATCCACCAATAAATCACGGCGACGCAGCTTGTCCTCGATACGCTCAACATGAGCAATCTTATCCATGTTATGTTGCAAAAATGGTGCATTGCGACCAAAGTTACCCGTCACCAAGCCATCACGAATAAATATCTCTCGTGACTCGACCAGATTGACTTGCTCATAGTTGGTCAGCTGCTTACTAATAATAATCAGTCCAAACAGACTAATCTGTGCGTAGGCTTTGACGCGTCCTGTTTTCTTGGACCAATGTGGTTCGAAGTAATGATATTTCAGCAAATCACCTGCCGCTGAGATAATCCATTCTGGTTCGATTTTGGCAACAGTACGCATAAAGACTTGTGAAGTCTCCACCATTTCAAACGCCATTACCCAAGGTGGTATTTGTTTAAACACCGTACTGGCTGGAAATATCTTGGCCTTTTGCTGACGCGCAGCCAAATACTCACCGCGGCTTTCAGTCTTATGCGCGATGATAGACAATAAACCCGTCAATAACGCTCTATGCAGATTGGCATATTTGACCGCTTTTAGCTCTTCGTCTTCGATCGCTGTTGGATCATTAACAGCCATATTTTTATCAAAAGCTTTTGACTCATTGACATTAGTTAACTTCAGTTCAGTGACCATCTGCACCAATTGACGGTGTGTCTGATGCCATTCACGTACACGCGGGAAGCTCAGATAGTTTTTCTTAGCAAACTGCTTACGCTGATTGCCAGACAGTTTATTGCCGTCTTCATCTTTTTCAAACAGCGCCTTCCACAGACTTAAATAAAACAAAAAGTCAGAGTCGTCTTGACGGAAGACCGCATGCTTCTGATCCGCTTGCGTACGTTTATTGGCAGGACGCTCGCGTGGATCCTGTACAGCAAGCGCTGCCACAACGATTAGCATTTCACGAATACAATCAAAGTCGGAACCAGCCACCAGCATACGTGCCAGCCTTGGATCGATTGGCATACGCGCCATTTTCTGACCAGTTGCTGTCAAGCGCAGGTGATCAAGCCCTTTTCTCGCTTTTGGCTTGTTGGTTTTGTCCTGAGCAGCGGTATCTTTCTTGGAAGTAATAGCGCCCAACTCATTTAGCAATTTATGACCATCAGTGACCAATCGGCTATCAGGCGGCTCAATGAACTCAAAGTCATCCACACTACCTAGACGTAGATTGGCCATTTGCAGGATTACTGATGCTAAGTTAGTACGTAAAATCTCAGGCTCAGTAAATTCAGGACGACCACTAAAATCTTCTTCGCTATAAAGACGAATACAAATACCTGGAGCAACACGGCCACAGCGACCTTTACGCTGATTGGCCGCTGCTTGCGAAATTGCTTCAATCGGTAAACGCTGTACGCGCGAGCGATACGAGTAACGCGAAATCCGCGCAAAACCCAAGTCAATCACATAGCGAATACCTGGTACGGTCAATGCAGTCTCAGCAACGTTGGTCGCGATAACAATACGTCGACCTCGACCCGATGGTTGAAAGATACGCTGCTGCTCTTCATAAGTCTGCCGTGCAAACAATGGCAGTACTTCTGTATGGCGAGGGCCATGACGCTCAAGCACTTCCTGCGTCTCACGAATCTCAGCTTCAGTTGCAGCAAATATCAAAATATCAGCCTGATCGGCGTGACCTTTACTCTGCGCGTCGCTAAAGCACTCTTCGACCGCAGCAACCACAGCGCGCGGCAGGTTCTCTTCAAAATCATCGTAACTGTCATCTTCTGAGCTATTCACTGGCTCATCTGTCAACGGACGATAACGGACTTCTACTGGAAAACTACGCCCTTCTACATTAAAAATAGGCGCAGGAACTTGCCGTTTGAGCTTATTGTCATAACGGCTGAAGTATTCACTAAAGCGCTTAGTATCGAGGGTAGCTGACGTAATAATGACTTTTAAATCTGGGCGCTTGGGCAGCATCTTTTTGAGATAACCCATAATAAAATCGATATTTAAGCTACGCTCATGCGCCTCATCGATAATAATCGTATCGTACTTACTCAAAAACCGATCATGACCCAACTCAGCGAGCAGAATACCGTCCGTCATGAGCTTTACAATAGATTGCGCTGTCCCTTGCTCATTAAAGCGAATCTTAAAACTGACCGTATTACCTAATGGCTCACCCAGCTCTTCTGCGATACGGTTTGCCACACTACGAGCAGCCAATCGTCTCGGCTGTGTATGCCCTATCTGCCCTGTAATACCGCGCCCTGCTAGCATTGCAAGCTTAGGCAACTGCGTCGTTTTACCAGAACCCGTCTCACCAGCAACGATAATAACTTGATTATCGATAATCGCTTGTACTAAGTCTTCTGCGCGTTGGCTAACAGGCAGATCCAGATTTAGCTTGGCAGGTAAATCACTTGGAATACTATTGATACGTGCCTGCACAGCTTCTTGAGAACGCATTTTTATTTTCTCGTACTGAGCACGTTTTTTAGCGAGTACATCATCTAGCTTCTTTTCTTGCTCAGAATCATGATTAGATTTTTTATTCTTAGGCACAGCAGCACGTGCCAGCTCACGTTCAAGACGGCTTAAGTAATAGCTATCCTTGGCAAGTACTGGTAGATCCGCCAGTGGTACTGCTGGCTTCTTAGTATCTTGAGTTTCATTTACAGTAGATGTATCTGAATCGCTGTTTTCAGGAATATTGGGCTTAGAAGTATTGGGCATATTTGCTTAGGCTATTTATTATGTAGAATTGGTTAGATTATGGGGGTAATTGGGGTATGATTCAAGTTAGTCGAGTCCTGATTGCTCTCGTAAGCTGTCCATTAGGTTTATTTAATCAAGCGTGTATTGAGTTACTTTTATGAAATTTAGATAAATCTATTATAGCGCCAATTTCTTTAAATTCTTGATGCTTAGATAGCCGACGTACTCTTTGTCTTCTTTAGCATTCAGCTCATCTGTATCACTAATAGGCTCAATCGAAAGCTGAACATTGGAGATAAGATCATTTACGTTATATATGTCATCTATATCTACTGCAAACTTATCATCAATATGAGAAGCTGCATTGAAAGGTGACGTTTTATCTTTAAAAGTAGATTGCTTATAAAAATCACTTTTTTTTGCTTGTTTGATCGCGTCAGCTTGGTTAGGTGCAACGATGAGTAGCTTATAATGGAATTCTTCAAAACTGTCCTGCTGATAGCCACCTAGATTGATAAAGAATAACTTTAAGTCAGCAGCAGCCTTTAATTGCTGACTTGGTTCAATTAACTTAATGGCATAACTACCCACTTTGGCAATCGCTCGATACGAATCAATATGCCATTTATTTTTTACCTCAGGCCAATGTTCATTGATATCTCCTATCAAGTCACTCACTTGACTGGCTGCACCAAAGAAAATATCGTGTTGCTCAATCAGACGGCCTTTAGGACGGCCGCCCAATTGAACCATATATAGTGTTAGCATTTTACGTAATCTCTATTAAATAAAAACCCATAGTTAATCTAAAGGTAATGCTGTCATTGCTAGGATAGAACGTTTTTAAGTACTGTCATACTGGAATCACTCTACCCGTCTTCAATGCAAATGCCCAATCTTCACGTCCGTTTCTTAGAGCCATATTTGCTGCTGCGTCATGGTCATAAGCGACCCTGACATGCTCAGTTTGCCAATGTTTACCTTGTTGAGTCTCAATACATTTGATAAGAGCATAATTAGCATGAGGCGAATAAGTTTGCATCTTATGAATAATAGGCAAATCGTCTTCGTAAGCTGGATAGCCAACGCTACCACTATTCACAATAGTTTGTCCTGACGACAGTACTACTGTACGCGGGATGTGTGTATGACCACATAAGATAACATCATTATCAATACCATCAAGTAACGCCAATATAGTCGCATCATTACGCACTATTGGTTGACCCGTTTCGATATCCTCTAGTAAATATATCATGTCATCGGTCGGCGAACCATGGCAGAGGTATACATCCTCACTGACATGAAAATAAAATGGCAAAGACCGCATCCATTCAATCGCTTTTTTAGAGAGATCTTTGATAATAAAACCCATGGTTGGATTATTAGCAATTTCTGCCATAGTAGCTTCATAAATCTGCCTATCCTGATTACCTCTAATGGTAATAATATCATCTCGATTTGCCATTAATAGCTCATAGGTAGCATGAGGCGCTATTGGTCCGTATAAAATATCACCAAGATTGACAATCTGATCAACATCTCGATATCTTATATCGGCAAGCACAGCTTCAAGGGCGTAGACATTACTATGAATATCTGAAATCGCAGCGATGGTTGTTATCTGTTTCTTTTCTAAGTTATCCATTTTCTGACTCACTAATCAAAAACTGCTTTACAACGTCAACGGTTGCTAACGGATCTTCTTCGTGCGGTACATGACCTAAGTCATCAAATACCTTAAGCTGACTATTACGTATATCTCTATGAAATAACGCGGCGTTTTCTACAGGAATAAGATCATCTTTTGCACCCCATAAGATCAAAGTTGGTATATCCAGCTGCTTTATTTGAGCTTGATCACTGTCATCATCAGTCTCATTTAGGCGACAACTTAATGCTTGACGATTACCTTGGCGCAAGGTCAATTCATAGTATCTGTTAATCAACTCCTCATCGACTTTGCTGTCATCGGCATACACGCTTAAAACGCTTTTTTCGACGACACTTCTGGGTAGGATACGATTTAAAATTGGTGACATCATTGGATATTTAGCAAGTTTAAAACCAATAGGAATATGTTTGGGCGTTGCTGGATAACCAACTGAATCTACCAATATCAATCGATTGACACGCTCAGGATACAAAGCTGCAGTACGCCACGCTACCTTGCCTCCCAATGAATTACCGGCTAGCGTGACACGGTCCAGCTTCAAATGATTAAGTACTTCAATGACAAACGCCGCATAATTTTCGCTGCTATATTGTGTACTCTCGTCCACATAAGGACCTGTCAAACCAAACCCTGGCAAATCCATGCTCACGACACAGTATTGATCAGACAGCGCCTTGGTCCAGCCCTCCCATGTATGCAAACTTGCCGATGTACCATGCAATAAAACGATTGTTTCGGGTCGGTTTTTTTCGGCTGCATCGCCACGGTGTGTATGACAATTAGCTGACTGCACTACATGCGCCTGCATACCTTGTATGTCTATAAATTCGCTGTTGGGTAGTTGCCATTGTTTTAACTCAGCGATGGTACGATCAGGTGCCCAATATTTTGCTATAAATGCCATTAACACGGCAATTGCGCCTAGTAATATCAGAACAGTTGCTTTTAATAAGTACTGTGTCATGTGATCAAATCCATTTAATAAGATGACGTTAATAATAAACATTCTATACCGTTAGCTTATATGATAAGCCATAAAAAACCCCAACGTTCAATTTGTCTTGAACATCGGGGTTTCACTTATACTAAGCAGATATGACTAGGATTGTAATGACTACTTGATTATATCAAGAAAAAGTACGCCCATAGCCCGATAACGATAGTAGCAATGATATTTAATATGATACCTGTACGAATCATTTCTGTTTGCTTGATCAAACCTGTACCAAACACAATAGCATTTGGCGGTGTGGCAACTGGCAACATAAAAGCACACGATGCACCAATACCGATGACCAATACGAGCACCTCATGTGGCAAACCCATCTGCTCTGCAATAGCGGCAAATACAGGCACTAACAATGCTGCCGAGGCAGTATTGGAAGCAAATTCTGTCAAGAAAATAATAAATGCTGAGACTGCCATCATCACAATGATAAGTGGTGCAGAAGACAGCGCAGTTGCTACGGTTTCCCCTAGTACCAAAGACGCCCCAGATACTTTCAAAATTGTCGATAGCGCAATACCACCACCAAACAACATGAGCACACCCCAATCCGTATTGTCTGATACTTGCTTCCAAGATACCAATCCTAAGCTTACTACCGCTGCTGCTGCTGATAGTGCAACGATAGCATCAGTGTCCGTAATATCTAAAGCTGCACCAATCTTTTTGGAAAATATCCAGCTCAATGCCGTAACGATAAAGACGATGATAGTGACGATACGTGGCTTGTTCCAAGCAATCGGTGCATCATCAACTAGGACAATGGTACGATTTAGGTTCGGCTTTAGGAACACATACATCGCACCCAACAATAATGGTAACAGTACCAACATCATCGGAATACCAAACTTCATCCAGTCTACAAAGGCAATATCGAGCGCCTTTGCGGCAATAGCATTGGGCGGCGAACCAACAATCGTACCTAGACCACCAAGGCTGGCTGAATAAGCAATACCTAATAGTACAAAGACAAAAGTACCGCGATCTTCTTTACTATCAACTTGCGTTAAAATACCGAGTGCCAATGGGAGCATCATTGCCGTTGTCGCTGTATTCGATATCCACATGGACAAGAATGCCGTCACACCAAATATCAAAAATACTGCTGTACTGAGCTTGCCGCCCGACAACGATAGAATTTTTAGCGCAATCTTTCTATCAAGCTTTTGTACATGTAACGCGGCCGCCAAGGCAAAACCACCAAAGAAGAGATAAATAATGGGACTAGCAAAGCTTTGCAGACCGACTTCAGCATTAAAATCAGGAATGCCAATTAATGTCCCAACCACAACCACCAAGATCGCAGTGATTGTGACGTGTATCGCCTCAGTGAGCCATAGCACGCCGATAAAAAACAGCATTGCTAGCCCTTTGTTAGCACTGACCTCAAATGGCAATACACTATAAATAATAAAACTAATGATTGCCGCAATGGCGACCACGATCAATCCTTTTCCCGTTCCCTTTGGGAATGTATCCGTAAATAAATACTCGTTACCATCATCAGGAATATGGCTATCCAGCTTTTTCTCTGACATAAATTATCCTTATCGCATCCAAAGTGAGTATGAAGTCAAAATTATTGCAACACACACTTATTATAAGACATCATGATATTCATATAGCGAACATTACGCGCGAAAATATCATATCAGAATAACTTATATATGAATACATTTTGATTAATTTTGTTTTTTTAGGATATCTGTTTGATTCGTTAATGATAATCACCTCTCGACTTTGTGAGATTTTTCAATAGTAGCTCTCTCACTACTTTGTTCTCACTGCTTTGAATGGACGCCTTGGTTGATAAAAATTACATAAAGCATTCAAACATTCATCATTTGGGGCTATACAAGTAAAAACCGATACCACATAATTTTAGGGTTAGATAGATAATCATCAATAAAAACAAGAGGAATGACACTATGACAGATGCAAATAAAACCGATGCAACCACAAAAATGGCGCCAAAAGACATCAATCAAGATAGTCTGGCCAAAGAAGATCAACAGCGTACTGACGACTCAGCGCTAGATATGATGCAAGGTATGCATGAGCATGAAGATCATCAAGAAGAAGGCGCAAAATAAAAGATGGCAGAACGGCAGATAAAGCCAGTTATCTAGTATTAACAGCAAAAATAAGAAGCGCTTGTCATGATGATGAGCGCTTTTTTAGTTTTGTTTCTCTCACCTCTGGCAGATGATCTGAGACATAGTTATATATAAATGCTGCTGTTAGAACGATTGCGATGGGTACAAGCAGCGCATCATAGCTAACTTTGGCAAACAAAAAAGCCCCCACTGTACTGCCACCGCAGAAGCAATACCAAATAATGGCTTGAAAGCCCAATGTCGGCTTACTAATGGAGCGACCCGCAAGCCAGTTACCGATTGCTGCACCCATATCGGATGTCAGTCCTGTCAAATGAGTTGTGCGAATAACTGCTCCACTATAAGTGGCTACCATCGCGTTTTGTAATCCGCAGGCCATCGCTGCTGCCAATTGTCCGAGATAGTCATGCTGCTGATATAACCAGTAGGCAGCTATTAGTAATGCTGCTTCAAAATATAGCGCACGCCCGTAACGACGGCCTAGTGTTAAGGATGTCTGCCCAATGACAAAACCGCTTAATATTGCCCCTGACAAAAAAGACAATAGTAGCGCTCCGATATACAAAATACTGTGGGCGTCTGAATAAGCGATAGCTGCTGCAAACAAGCTTACATTGCCCGTGACATGCGACACTGATAAATTGGCAAACCCCATTAATGCTGTCGTATTCACGCAACCAGCACTAAATGCCAATACTGCCCCGCCCCATAGTATCCACTTTGGTAACTTGGTTATCATATCCCTCGTCCAAAGGCACGTAGCTAAAAAGGCGCATTGCTAAAAAAGCACGTAGCCAAAAAGACTCATAGTATAACTAGAAAAGACAGCCAATTGGCTGTCTTTTCTATTATCAAACGAATCATCTATAACAATTACTGTGCTGGCTCATCAAGCATCATCAACTGCTCGCTGATAGCTACTGTATTGAAGCCTGCATCAACGAACATAATCTCACCTGTGATACCAGATGCCCAAGGCGACAATAGGAACAATGCGGCATTGCCTACTTCTGTCTGTGTGATGTTGCGTTGTAGTGGCGCAATTTTTTCGCTGATATCAAGCATTTTACGGAAAGACTTAATGCCACTAGCCGCTAGCGTGCGGATAGGACCTGCAGATATTGCATTAACACGGATACCTTCACCGCCCATAGACGTTGCTAAATAACGAACGCTGGCTTCTAAACTGGCTTTTGCCATACCCATGACATTATAGTTTGGCAATACTGAAATGCTGCCTTCGTAGGTCAATGTCAACATAGAACCATGGCGCATCGCTAGTAACTCACGAGCCGCTTTAGCCAATGCAACGAAGCTATAGCTAGAGATATCATGCGCGATATGACTGCCTTCACGAGTCGTGGCATTGACAAAATCCCCATCCAACTGATCCATCGGTGCAAAACCAATGGCATGTACCACACCATCAATACCGTCACCCCAGTGAGCAGTCACTTGCTCAAAGCACGAAGCAATTGACTCATCAGAGGCGACATCACACTCTAATACCAAATCCGCTTCGAATTTTTCGGCGGCCATATCGACGCGTTTTTTGATTTTGTCATTCGGATAAGTCAGGATCAGTGAGGCGCCTTCGCGGTGTAGCGCTTCTGCAATAGCCCAAGCGATAGAGAGTTTACTTGCGATGCCAGTTACGACAAATCGTTGTCCTTGCAATAGCATAAGATTTCCTTTTGAATCAATCGAGATGATTTAGAGTATAGGTTTATTTAGAGTAATCAGAAAGTGACGCGTCATGAAATGATACAAATCAAAAGATGACTTATTATACACGAATTAGTTTAAGTAAACAGTCGTAAACTGTACTTGTCGACTCTCATTAACGTTGTATTAACCTCTCATTTAGTAAACCAATCAGATATCTGCCATCCATAACGGTCTTTATATAAACGTTCTAAACGGTATACACCGTTATAGTTATGACCCTATTGATTTGTCTGACGACTCTGAACAGATTAAACACTCAACTGCTTGCTACAGCAGTATGAAGTTCAGCAGATTTCGAGTATAATCACAGCCCTTCCCAGCTTGCACAATTTTATAAGAATCCTGACATGATAGGATTCAACGTTAAGCTACACCCACATTTTGGATGGCTGCCAAACTTATGAGTAACACCCCAATAATAACCCCAGATTATAAAGAAAGTACCGAATCCTATCGCCAACTGATTGGTTCAACTGGCGAAGACTTAGATCGTCCTGGTTTATTAGACACGCCTGTACGTGCGGCAAAGGCTTTTGCTCACTTAACCAAAGGCTATCATCAAAGCATTGAAGAGGTGGTCAATGATGCGGTTTTTCCATCGACCAATCGTGAGCTAGTACTGGTACAGAACATTGAGTTTTATTCACTGTGCGAGCATCATATGCTACCGTTCCATGGTGTGGCTCATATTGGCTACCTGCCTGATGGTCAAGTACTGGGGCTATCGAAGTTTGCCCGCATTGTCGATATGTTTGCCCGTCGTCTACAAATACAAGAAAACCTGAGTGAACAGATTGCACAAACCATCATGGATGTTACTGGCTGTCGCGGCGTGGCGGTAGTCATGGATGCCTCGCACATGTGTATGATGATGCGCGGTGTCAGCAAACAGCATTCAACCACGCGTAGTACCGCGATGCTTGGTGAGTATCAACACAACAATCAAGCCCGTAATGAATTTTTAGGTGCGGTACCTAAGCGTCAGCCAGCGTTTTAATTGGCTGTTAATTGATTAGGCTGTTGTGAATAACAACCAAATAAAAAGGACGCATCATATGCGTCCTTTTTGTTTGGCCGAGCGGTAGAAAAATAGTACTAACCAACTGGCTTTACATCGTCTACCCGATCACCATAACCAGCAGCTTCCATATCTGCAAGCGGAATAAAGCGGAGCGCTGCTGAATTCATGCAATAGCGTTTGCCTGTCGGTGCTGGACCGTCGTCAAATACATGTCCCACGTGTGAGTCCGCGTAACGGCTACGAATTTCAGTACGGGTTCCAAATATTCCTCGATCTGGCTTTTCAACCACTAAGCTCGTATCCAATGGGCGAGTAAAGCTCGGCCAGCCCGTACCAGACTTATATTTATCACGCGAAGAATACAGTGGCTCACCAGATACGACGTCTACATACAGTCCAGGCTCTTTGTTATCCCAGTACTCATTATCAAAGGCGCGCTCAGTACCTTCTTTTTGAGTGACTTTGTACTGAATATCACTAAGCGATTTCTTTAGCGCATCTTGTGAAGGTTTTACAAATGTATCTGGATTAAAACCTTTACTTACTTTGCTATCTGATGTGTTATTTGACATTGCTGGCTGCGTACTATCTGCTTCGGGCGTAAACTGACTAAAATCAAGCTCGTAGTTTTTACCATAGACACTCTCGATAAATTGATAGCGACCAGAATTGAAGGTATAAGCTTTATAGCGTATCGGGTTCTTTTTATAGTAATCTTGATGATACTCTTCAGCAGGATAAAAAGTGCTAGCAGGTACAATCTCAATCACTACTGGCTTGTCATATACACCAGAGGCTTGCAGTGACTGCTTGGCCGCTTCTGCGATTTGCTTTTCTTGCGCATTGTTATAAAAAATTGCTGGACGGTACTGTGTACCGCGATCAACATACTGCCCTTTATCATCAGTAGGATCAGCAATTCTCCATAACACTTGTACTATGCCATTGTAAGTAATCTTCTTAGGATCATAATACACTTGCGCCGCTTCTGTATGCCCAGTACCACCTGCTGACACCTGCTTGTAGGTTGGGTTTTCAGTGGTGCCACCCGTATAACCAGATACGACTTCTACCACGCCAGGGATTTTTTCATAACCTGCTTCAACACACCAAAAACACCCACCCGCTACCGTGGCTACTGCCAATCCTGGTGTAGTCGGTGCATATGGGTTAGCGGCAGTTGTACTCTTTACAGTAGAGCTGTTTTCAGTTGATGCGCAGCCTGCGTAAATCGCACTACTCGCTATGATAACTAACCCTATGATTTTAGATGGTAATATGCGATTCATAGAAATCTCCTAAGCGTAATGTCCTTTAAATATCCTAACGCCTTTGTATCACTGAAACATTCCTATACTGTTATATATTTACAGTTTATTAAGATAATTTTTATCAACTGAGTGTAATAACAAGATAAATTAAACGATTATTTGATAACGATTACATATTTTAGTATGACTTAACTATAGAAATAAGACGGAAACTTTATTATCTCAATGCATTAAAAAAGCCTATCCTCCAAAGAGTAATAGACTTTTTTATTTTAATATCACTAGCTCTATAAAAAACTATGACGCTGTTTCATTATTACTATCAGCACGTTCGTCGCTAGCTTGCTTAATCTTCGTTAGAATTTCCTTGATTTCAGCGGCTGATAGATAAGTTGGCACGGCATAAGTATCGCTGACCTCTTTTGCTGCTGCCTTTGCGATATCATTAAAGTCGCTGGTTTGCATACCATTGACAGTTGGATCAATATTTAGTTCTGCAATCAAGTCTCTAACTTGCGCAATCAGGTTATCTGCTATCTCACTATCGCCATTAGCTGCTTGACCATTCTGTACCATACCGGTTCTTTTAGCCAATGCAGCCAGTCTCTTTTTGCTCGCTTTGCGATTGATGTCAAGTACATAAGGCAACACGATGGCATTGGCACGACCATGAGGAATACTATAGTAAGCGCCTAACTGATGCGCGATAGCATGCACATAACCCAGACCTGCTTTGTTAAAGGCGATCCCGCCGTAATGAGCGGCGATACCCATCTCTTCTCTTGCTTTTAGATTGCCACCGTCTTTATAAGCTAGTGGTAAGTAATGCATAACAGATTTTACGGCAGAGGCTGCATAGTAATCTGTCTCTACGCTGGCATTAGCACTCATCCATGCTTCTAAGGCATGGGTCAATACATCAATACCAGTATCTGCTGTAATATGAGCTGGCATGCCTTTCATAATAACTGGGTCAATCGCAGCGGCTAGTGGTACCATTCTTGGGTCGATAGACAATGCTTTTTGATGCGTTTTGTCATCAGACACTACTGCACCAAGTGTCGCTTCTGAACCCGTGCCAGCTGTCGTTGGTACGCAGTATAGCGGCGTTGCAGGCTTTCTTGCTTTAAGAATACCGATTAGCTGCTTTGGCTTGCACTTATTGCCTTGAGACATGGCTATCATTTTGGCCGCATCGATCACTGAGCCGCCACCAATAGCTATGATAGAGTCACAATTGGCTTCTATAGACTGACGGAGCCCTTCTTCAACTACTTTAAAAGTAGGATCTGGCGTAATGCCATCATAGATGTGATAACTGATATTTTTCGCATCTAGATAATCGGTAACTTTTGCAGGTATGCCCAGTTTGTTGAGCACCGTATCCGTGACGATAAACACATTGGTATTGCCTTCATTGATAAGCATATCGCATAGCTCATCACAGGCAGTCTCACCGACAAAGAGCATAGGTCTTCTGATAGGTATCACATAAGACACTGCTTTTAACACCTTGGCCCGAGTTTTAGCGACAACCAAATAACCAGCATGCTGCAAGCTGTTGTTCTTTACCAATTTAGTAATACTATTTTGTGTTTTCATGAGCACAAAAATCCTTTTTAATGATGGTTTTAACTACAATAAAGACCGTTAAAGACCGTTTTTGCCAGCCAGTTAAATATTACTAATTTACGAGCGCCAGAATGTATAAAGATACGCATCACAGCATTATAAAATGGGCAGCTCTCTAAAATTATTGTACCACTGCTCTTTTCAATATGTCGCTATTATTATGAACTGTGATGTGTCAATTTTATACTAGGTCGCTTAATTTAGTCGCTTAATTTGATTGATCAGTCTGAGTGGCTACAGTAAGTCGTTTAAACTAGTCAGTACTTGCCTTTAACAGTTGCTGAGTGTAAGTATGTTGTGGATGATTGAAAAGATCTTCGGTACGTCCAGATTCTACGCAAGTGCCTTGTTTCAATACCATAATATGCTGACACAGTGCGCGTACTACTTTGAGATCATGACTGATAAAGACATAACTGATTTCTAGCCTTTCTTGAATTTCACGTAATAAACTAACTACTGTGACCTGTGTGGTACTGTCGAGTGCGGAGGTCGGCTCATCTAATATAAGTAAGCTTGGTTTCATAATGAGTGCACGCGCCAGTGCCACGCGTTGACGCTGGCCACCTGACAGCTCGTGTGGATAGCGCTGCGCAAATGCTAAAGGCAAATGTACCGTAGCAAGACTATCTAGCACCGCTTGCTGACGTGCAACTTTATCCACGCCTTGTACCAGCAGACCCTCTTCCACGATTTGCATGACCGTCATACGCGGATTAATACTAGCAAATGGATCTTGAAATACCATCTGAATTTGCGAGCGGAAGTTACGTAGCGCCTTTTTGGACAATGCTGAGATATCTTGATCATTGACCACTATCTGCCCATTCACACGTGCTTGGTTGCTCAGTAGTTGACTAAGCGCCAGTGCAATGGTGGTTTTACCAGAGCCAGATTCTCCAACGATACCCAATGCCTGACCTTTTTGCAGTGTCATATCGACACCTTTGACCGCATCGAACCAGCGCTTGGTACCTCCAAGCAGACCCTTTTCAATTGGGAATTGTACATTAAGACGCTTCACTTCTAGTACGATTGATTGTTTATCTGCGTTATCGTCTTCTATGATTAATGCTTGCCCAAAGTCTTGCTTGATAAGTGTGCGAGTATAATCGGCCTTAGGCTGATCAAATACCGAAGATGTTTTACCCTGTTCAATCGTTTGACCTTGGCGCATAACGATAACCTCATCACTATAGCGCTTGACCAGATTGAGATCGTGACTGATTAATATCATCGCCATATTGTGCTTACGTTTGAGATTATCTAATAACGCCAAAATCTCATGCTGCAAGGTAACATCGAGCGCAGTCGTTGGCTCATCAGCAATTAGAATATCAGGCTGCTGAGCCAATGCCATGGCAATCATCACTCGCTGGCGCTGACCACCTGATAACTCATGTGGGTAACGATTCAATTTGTCAGCAGGATCTGTAATATTGACATCATTTAGCAAAGCAATGCTGGTTTCTTGCCATTGCTTTTTAGGTACGCCGCTTAGACGCAACGATTCAGCAATTTGTTTAGCAACCGTATGTAACGGATTTAATGCGGTCATCGGTTCTTGAAATACCATACCGATACGCTGTCCACGAATAGACCGCAGTGCAGCATTACGCGCCTTATCATTCGCTATGGGCAAGGTAGACATACCTGCCGTATTTGCAAGCTGTACCACACCAGTGATGGTCAAACTATCTGGTAACAGCCCTAGTAGCGCAAGACTGGCAATTGACTTGCCAGAGCCTGACTCACCAACGATGGCCAAGGTTTGCCCTTGTCTTAACTCATAAGACAGCGCATCGACCAACTGGGTGCCTGTAGTCGTCGTGATAGTTAATCTATCTACAGTTAGCATGAGCTTATCTTGTGCACGATGAAGACTTTCATTTGGCGCATTGCTGTGCTTAGTGGCGACAATATTTTTAGTCATATTAAGAACGCCTCGGATCAAATGCATCACGCAGCGCTTCGCCGACGAAGATGAGCAATGACAAAATAAAGGTCAAGCTAAAGAATCCTGACAAGGCAAGCCAAGGTGCATCAAGGTTGTTCTTCCCTTGTACCATTAGCTCACCAAGAGACGGCGAGCCAGGTGGCAATCCATATCCCAAGAAATCCAGCGCAGTCAAAGCGATAATATTGGCCGTTAGAATAAATGGCAACTGCGACAAACTAGAAGCTAACGCATTGGGTAAGATATGTCTAAGCATGATTTGGCTGTCCGAAACACCTAAATTGCGTGCAGCTCGCACATAGTCAAAGTTGCGGGCTCGTAAGAACTCTGCCCGTACCAAACCGACCAAACCCATCCAACCGAACAGTAGCATCATGGCGAACAGCATAATAATGCTGGGACTAAACAGACTGACCAAAATAATAATCATAAACAGCTGAGGCATACCGCCCCATACTTCCATAAATCGCTGCCCTGCCAGATCTACCCAGCCGCCATAATAACCTTGTACCGCACCGACGATAATCCCAATCAGTGCACCCGCAAGCGTCAAGGCCAGACCAAACAGTAACGACACTCGCATACCATAAAGTATCCGTGCCAGCACATCACGTCCCATATCATCAGTACCAAGCCAGTTCTGAGCATTGGGTGCTGCTGGATAAGGCAGACCAAGCTCGACGTTGGGCGTCTGGTCGGCAAACGGAATAGGCGGCATTATATAAAACCCTTGCTCATCAATCAGCGACTGCACTGCAGGGTCTTTATAATTGGTTTCGGTCTCAAATACACCGCCAAACGTCGTTTCAGGATAGGCCTTTAATACCGGAAAGTAATAATCGCCTTGATATTGAACCAGTAAAGGTTTGTCATTGGCAATGACGTTAGCTGCCATACAAATAACAAATATCACTGCGAAAACAAACAGCGATATCACCCCAAGTCTATTTTGACGAAAGCGATTGAGTCGTGCTTGCCAGATAGGGTTCAAGCGTTGCTTTTTTGTGGCAGATAGCTGCTCAGGCATTGGCGCTTTATCTGGTTCGCTATTAATAGTACTGCGATTTGGTGAAGGTTGATTATTTGACATTAGCGCCCCTCAAAGTCAATACGAGGATCGATTAAGTGATAGCTCAAATCACTGATTAATTGCAGTAGCAACCCCATTAAGGTAAAGATAAATAGTGTGCCAAATATCACTGGATAATCACGTTGTTGAATGGCTTCAAACCCTAACAAGCCCAAGCCATCTAGTTTAAAGATAATCTCAATCAAAAAGTTACCCGCAAAGAAGATACCAACAATAGCGGCTGGAATACCTGCGATAATAATCAACATCGCATTGCGAAACACATGGCCATATAGCACCTGACGCTCACCTAAGCCTTTAGCACGTGCGGTCAGTACATACTGCTTGCCCAGTTCCTCTAAAAAGCTGAATTTGGTCAAATAGGTCAAGCCCGCGAAACCGCCTACGGTACTTGCCAGCAGCGGTAATGCCAAATGCCAAAAATAATCTTTTACTTTACCAAGCGCGCTTAGCTGATCAAAATTTTCGGACGTCAATCCCTGTAATGGAAAGATATTCCAATAGCTGCCACCTGCAAAGAAAACCAGTAAAATCACTGCAAAGACAAATACAGGTATCGCATGTCCGATCGCTAGCAGCATAGCAGTGGCTTTATCAATGCCTGAGCCATGATGCATCGCTTTATACACTCCCAATGGAATAGCTATCATATAGATGAGCAGCGTACTCCATAGTCCAAGCGATATCGAGACTGGCAGCTTCTCTATAATAAGGTCGGTCACCGACTGCCCTTTAAAAAACGACTCACCAAAATCTAACTGAGCGTAGTTCTTTAACATAAGCCAAAATCGCTCTGGAGCAGATTTATCAAAGCCATATTGAGCGTTGATTGCGGCGACCATCTCCTCAGAGAGACCACGCGTGCCTTGATAAGTGCTGTCGTTGCCACCTGCACTGCCCGCACCAATATTACCGCCAAGCGCATTGTCTTTTGCGCCCTGTTCGATAAGTGCCAGCTGCTGCTCAACAGGCCCGCCTGGTGCCGCCTGTACGATCACAAAGTTGGCAAGCAAGATCAAAAATAGTGTCGGCAATATCAGTAGTAGTCTTTTTAAGATATAACGACCCATAATGGCGACTTCCTAAATAAAGAGAGAGGGCAATGACGTTCAGCAGCGAATTGCGTTGTGTTAAAGAGATGCTTGAAAGCAAGCTACTTGTTAAAAACTTACTTTAAAAGTTGTTTTTCAGCTCACGTAACGCTGCAAATACCGTTAACGACTTCTCATCATCGATAGGCATTTTGGATTTAACTCCTGCGATTACACTCGGCTCTTGTGTACGTAAAAACACATTTACCGTGCGCTCATGCTCTAGTGTCACTGGTAGCGTTGCCATGCCTTGTTCAGTTTGTACCTCTGCTCGTGCTAAGGCTTGCTGCATCGATTCATTGTCAGGTTCAATAGATAGACCAAAACGTAGGTTACTGGCCGTATATTCATGCGCCGGATACAGTAGCGCCTCATGAGGCAAGCCGTTCAAACGCTTAAAGCTCTCATGCAGTTGCTCAATCGTACCAGTAAACACACGTCCACAACCTGCACTAAACAACGTATCACCGCAGAAGCAGTGCTTTTGCCCATCGATATCCAAAATATAGGCCATATGGCTAGCGGTATGCCCTGATACATCCCAGACTTGCGCAGAGCAGCCCCATGCGCTCACCGTGCTACCGTCTTTGATAGTTTGATCTTCATCGACGCCATGCTCACTATGCGCAACCAGATGAGTCATCGGATACGATTCCTGCAACTCTGCGACGCCGCCGATATGATCATGATGATGGTGAGTCGTCCAAATCGATGTTAGTTCGAGCTCATGCGTCTCTAGATAATCAATGACCGGCTGGGCTTGACCTGGATCAATGACAATCGCCTGCTTATTATTTTCATTAATCAATGTCCAGATATAGTTATCGCTAAATGCTTTGATTGGGTGAATACGAATACTCATATTAAATCCTTACCGGTAGTTATTTTTGTTACGTGTTATTTTGAGTTATCTAGGGCGTGTCCTCAATTCAAACGAGTGTCCTCTAAATGGGCTAAAAACAGCTAAATTTTGCCAAACATCGTCAAATAGTTGGTCAATATCTCGATATTATCTGCACTATTTTCCTCGTTTGACGGCAATTTATCTCATTTTTATCACCATTTTTAAAATGAGGACACGCCCTAATCTAACTGTTATTTGATAGCAACAGCATATATTTAATAAAACAGCATATATGCTCAGCTGTCCGTTGTTATCGGGTCAAACTTTATAGTAAATACTGTTTATTGTTTTAAATATTTATTGATACGCCCTTCTGCCTCTTTATCCACCCACCAGTAATCGATACCAACAGCATTGGTCGGTAGTTTTTCAGTATGGCGATACTGATCCCAATAGGCGACATTGGTGCCAGATTTGCCGTATAGCGGTACGACATAATGCCCTGCGCGTAACAACCGATCTAGCACCTGCGTATACAGTACGATCTCGTCACGATTTTTAGCATTACCAAGGGCAGCAACGACCTTATCGACGGCTGCATTCTTGATACCAGCACTGTTATGATTACCCGGCTCGTCAGCAGCAGCGCTACCCCAAAATGCCGCTTGCTCAGCACCAGGAGATAGACTTTGGGCAAACACGTCCACGACCATGTCATAGTCAAAACGGCGCATTCGCTCATAATATTGCGGCCCATCGACTTGGCGCAAAGTAGCATCAAATCCCAAGCGTTTTAGATTGCGAATATAAGGCAACAAGACACGGCCCATGGTCTCGCCTGTCATCAAAATCTCAATCTGAGCAAGCGATCCATCAGGTTGATATAGTTTCATATCCTCATAATAAAACCCAGCCTCTAACAATAGCTTACGCGCTTCTAATAACCCTTGACGATTAAAACCATTACCGTCGCTGGTGGGTAGCTGCCATTCTGCTAATGTTGCTTGGCGCTGAATTGGTTCAAGCTCAGACAATAAAGGCGTCAATACCTGCACCTCTGCATCAGATGGCGTACCCGTTGCGGCGAGCTCTGAGCCATGAAAAAAGCTTTGCAAGCGTTCATACTGCCCGTGGAATAGGGTTTTATTCATCCATTCAAAATCATAGGCAGCTGTCAGCGCTTGGCGAACTTTGATATCTTGAAAGATTGGACGGCGCAAATTCATCACCAATGCTTGCATCGGTACTGGATTTTGACTGGTTATCGTCTCTTTTTGGATAAGCCCTGCTTTCACTGCCGGGAAATTATACCCAGTTACCCAGTTAGATGCTTTATTTTCGGGACGAAAGCGGTATTGACCAGATTTAAAACCTTCAAAGGCAATTTCATCACTTTGATAATAAACAAACTTGATCATATCAAAATTGTAGCGGCCACGATTGACCATCAAATCACGCCCCCAATAATTGGGATCACGTATATAACTTACCGAACGCCCCGCATCAACTCGACCCAATTTATAAGGACCACTACCCATTAATGGTGACAGACTGATTTTCTCAAAATCGATGTCAATGGAAGACTTGGCAAAAATAGGAAACTGCCCAACGGTCAGTAAAATCTCTTTGTTTTCAGCAGATGCAAAGACAAACTTTACTTGTTGATCATTAATGATTTGAATGTCTTTGATATCGCTAAGATAACTGCGAATATACATGGGGCCTTTGTTCAATATCGCCTCAAAAGTCGCTTTTACATCACGGCTGGTCACACCCGACCCATCCCAAAAACGAGCATCAGGGTTGAGATGATAGATAATCCAGCTCGTATCATCTGGATCATATGTCACTTTACTTGCCAGCTGCGGATACATGGTAAATGCTTCATTTAATGAACCAGTCATCAAAGTATCATACAGATAGTCTGTGCCAATCATCGCGACGCCCGTGGTCATCCATTTGTTGGCGCTATTAAACGTACCGCGAGCATCTAGAGAGAGCGTGCCCCCTGATGGCGCTTTTGGATTGGCATAGGGCATGTATGGCGCGCTGATATACTCAGTAGAGCTATTGTGACCAAGCGCTGTCGTCGTGATGGGTGCAGCGATACTGCTCGGTATCCAGCTGACGGTAATGGTTAGCAACATGGCTTTTAACAGGGCGTTTTTTATTATCATGACGTTATAACAAACCTCTATGCTAAACAATATAAATATCAAAACGTAAAGCCTGACAGCAAAACAGCGTTATAGCAAAATTTTATCATAACAAACTTAGGTTTTTTAACCTAATGGTTTGCCGTGGATATCGTTTAATGGTGATAGCATTGCTCTATTATTACTACGCGCTAGCATAACCAAACTGTCTCTTTATAAATATAAAAAAGGCGCAACCATGACTAGTTACGCCCTTCTTGATGTGCAGTTTATATATGAAAATTTTATACGCTAGCGGTTACTCTTTTGCTTAGGCGTGCTTTTTTTCAAAAGCAATCATAAAGTCAACCAGCTGCTGTACCCACTCAATTGGTACGGCATTGTAGATGCTGGCTCGCATACCGCCTACGTCACGATGACCTTTTAGATTTAACAAGCCAGCTTTTTCTGACTCTTCTAAGAATACTTTATCAAGGCTGCTGTCTGCTAAAGTAAATGGCACGTTCATGATAGAACGATACTTAGAGTCTACTGGATTATTATAAAAACTGCTGTCATCGATTGTCTTATAAAGTAAGTCAGCTTTTTGCTGATTGATTTTACCGATAGCAGCCACACCGCCCTGCTCTTCCAACCAATCAAACACCAGCCCTGCTAAGTACCAAGAATACGTCGCTGGCGTGTTAGACATAGACTCTTTGTCAGCTTGATGCTCATAGTTCAGCAGCATAGGACACCATTCACTTGCTTGCCCCATCAAATCATCACGGATAATGACAATGACTAGACCTGCAGGACCGATGTTTTTCTGTGCGCCCGCGTAGATCATGCCAAATTTAGACACATCTATCGGCTGTGACAAGATACAAGATGACATATCAGCAATGATTGGCGCATCTACTTGTGGCGGCTCAAATATCTGTAGGCCATGAATTGTTTCATTAGCACAGTAATGAAAATAAGCGGCGTCTTTACTGATATTCCAATCGCTTTGCGCTGGTACGTCAGTAAAGTTATTCTCTTTGCCAGTTGCAACTAGGTTAATTTCGCCCAGACCCAACGCTTCATAGCGCTTGGCTTCTTTGATCGCTTTACCTGACCATGCACCAGTCGTCAAATAGTCACCGCGTCCACCATTTAACAGATTCAATGGAATCGCAGAAAACTGCAAACTTGCGCCGCCTTGCAAAAACAGCACTTTATAGTTATCTGGTATTTCCATAAGCGTGCGTAGCTTAGCTTCCGCTTTGTCAGTAATGGCCATATACTCTTTGCTACGATGGCTGACTTCCATGACCGACAGGCCGCGACCTTGCCAATCAAGCAGTTCGCTCTGTGCGCGCTCTAATACGGCTGTTGGCATGGTAGCAGGGCCAGCACAAAAATTTGGCAGGCGATGCGGGGTGGCAGTTGCTGTAGACGTTGGGGTTGTAGGCATAATCACAGTCCTAGGTATGATGAAATAAAAGGATGTTTTTTATTTCAGTTTGTTGATAAAGGCATTGGTATCGATGTTAGTTTTTATACAACTCAATGAGATATCTGCTCCCACAGCTGACGTTTAGCATCACTGTCTGCGAGCATTTCTTCTAATGTCGGCACAGTGGTCAGATTGGGATGTTGAAGGCCATCAGGCAGCGCGGTCAGTGCAGCAACTTGTATTTCTTCGCTTCGGCCAATTCGAAAAATATATCCTGCAAGACTGGCATTGGCAAGCTCAGCAGTATCCATACCATCACAAATCGGGAATGAGGTGGTCTCACAGGTGATTGATAGCGCTTGGGTGATGTTTTGCCATAGTTTTTGACTGTCACTATTTAGCGCTTTGATATCAACCAATATCACCCAGTCACCATAGCGGCCACCTTGCAGGTCAAATGGTGCTACTTTTTTTAAGCTATCATCATTTATGCTGTCATCACTAGTACTCTGTGGAAAACTACTTTGCGGAAAATTACTCTGCGCAGATTGAGGTTGCTCAATAGGTGCATTCGTAGAGGTTACAGCAGTTTGGTTCGATGTAGTACTTGGGATGTCATGATAGATAGACCCAGTACTTGAACTAACCGTAGTTGAATCAACGGAATCAAAACTATAAATAACAGGGCTTTGCTCGCTAGCCGTCTGCTCAGCGGTAGCTTGCAAATCAGGATCATACTCATCGGCAACATAGCCCTTAGCATTGTAATCATTGATATCATAACCATCAGTCGATCGATCAACTGTGCCTAAAATTCCAACGCTCACTACTTCATTGTTACTAGACTCAATATCAGTGGAAACAATATTTGACTGCTCAACCGAAGCTGTCGCAATGTCAGCCATATTGATGGTTTCTGACTCAGGTTGTACCCACTGATTGATACCTATCATCGCTAGAATTTGGCGTTGCTGCACACGGCGCTGTAATACAGTTAGCGGGTCTTGGGTATCACTCATTCGACTCTACTATCCTACTCATTTTGTTTATATCATTTATAGATGTTTTTATGGTTTTGGCAGCTCTCATTAAGCATGCGCTATACTATCAATTAAGTAATAAATACATGCCCATCAAAACAGCTGTCGAATACCGAGCCAACGCTCTGATATTGCCAACAAACAATCGTATTCATCTTGGCTGATTATCGTATCGTGTAACATCACCGTATGCAACGTACTTAGCCATTGGCGATACTCATTATGAGTAGGCTGGCTCATTTCACTTTCATTATAATCTATTTGACTACCATCCTGTTGCTTCTCTCGATAATTATCAGCATTCGGATCACCTACCAAGCGCTTGATAAAGTGATTGGCAGAGACAGGAACCGCAGAAATAATCGCCAATAACTGAATGCTATTCAAGTGCTGTGCGGTCAATAATAGCCACTGTAAATTAACATCGCTTACTGTCATAAGATCAATATCAATCAAGCGCGCATGCCGTCTCAAATCTACAATATAATGCGCCACACTGTCAGTACCCTCACTCAATAGCGGTTGGTCATGCAGTGAGATCATCTGGCCTTTGGCATCTTTTGATAGTCGATAAGCCAATAAGACAACAACTGATACTTCTGATTTACTAAGTCCTGTAAACACCTGACTTGAAGGATCTAGTTGCGCCCTTACGTCTTCCATACCAGTCTTCAGTATTTGCGGCCATAGAGACTGCGCGTCTGTATCTTGTAAAACTTTAGACAATATCGGTAGTAACTGCTGCAAATATAGCGCTTGCCATAATGATAATATTGGCGATTTTTGATTTGCTAAAGCTAATGGGTTATTCAGAGCCATAGCATTGGAGTTATCACTAGATATATTTTGATCTGACGAATCAGAAGCTAAGCTTTTGGTTAAGTCAGATGTCAGCTGTTGGTTAAATAACTCAAATATGCCCTGCTGATAACGCAACAACATCGTACGGCATTTCTCTTGTTTT
This sequence comes from Psychrobacter sp. 4Bb, assembly GCF_002836735.1. Lineage (GTDB taxonomy): Bacteria > Pseudomonadota > Gammaproteobacteria > Pseudomonadales > Moraxellaceae > Psychrobacter. The sequence goes on from NZ_PJAS01000068.1 coordinate 31,827, forward strand.
TTATAGTACTGATGACTGTCGTGACTATGATCGTCTTTACTTTTGAGCTTCAGATCTTCGATACATAGTTCAGATAAATTCTTTTGATGCAATTGATTTAAGGCGAGCTCAATCAAAGCGCTGTCTAAACGCCTGTCCAAACTGGCTACTACTGTCATCAGCTTAGCATCTACCGTATGTGACAATACTTGCTCATAGGAAGTCGAGTCAGTCGCAACAGGGAAGCCATCATTCCAAATATCATTCAAACTATACATGACAGTCGTTGATAATGGTTGATGCTGATGACAAAGCAAGACAGCTTCGACTAATGCTAGCGCACCTAAAGGATGATGACTATGATTGAGTATATACTGAGGTAGTGATACCTTTTTAATATCATTAAATCCAATTAATGTGTTTTCTGGTAGGTCAGCGTCAGGTTTGGACTGCCACGGTTTTAATAGCTGGTGAACGCCAACGTCTTTGGCCTGTACTTGAAGCCTCCCATCGACCACGACATCAGCTTCTACGGCAAACTCTAAACCGTCATCAATCTCTGATTCGCCATTATCTTTATTACGATTTTCGCTTATAGACTCAGCAAGAACTTTTCCATCACTTATCTGTTTAGTGTCACCTGTATTAATCGTTGCAGCTGTTTGAGATCCAAGTAACGACGACTGCTGCAAGTTTTTGTCTGGTAAATCTTCACTTAGGCTATTTTCTTTTTTTGCTCCCCAATCACCTAAGCGTCGTTGCCTATATATTTCTTTGACCTTTTGCTGATTTATTCGCTTTTCTTTGGCGACTTGTACTGCGAATTGATGATAAGCATCCGCATTAATAGCGCTCATACGCTCAGTCAAGCTTGGATGGGTGGCAAACCACGATACATCACCCAAGTCTGCACCACTACTAGCAAAGAAAAAATGGCTGAGTCCATTGATATCGGCGATACCAGACAAACGCGAGCCGAGCGAGTCTTGATGAATGGCTTTTAAGGTTTCGATAATCGCAGGTGTACGTGTCAATTGAACACTGGTGGCATCAGCAAGTAGCTCACGCTCACGATTAAAACTGTGCTTAATCAACTGTGCGCTTGCCATACTAGAGAAGCTTAAACCATGCAGTAGCAATGTCCAGACACTACGCGGGGCTTGACGATCTATTGTAGGTGGCGTTTGTACCCATTTAGACTGACGCTTGGCTGAGGATTGCTGTTGTTGTGATTGCTGCTGCCAGTAGGCGACCCATTCACTATGAGTGGTGAAATTGGCCGTTTGCGCTTCTGTATTGCGTGCTAGCATATCAACCTGTCTCTGTGATAGAGACTTTTGGGAGATACTATCGCTATCAAAGTGACTATAATTAGAGAGACGATTAGAGATATGATTGGATATTGGGTCACTCCAGTCATATAGTATCTGTAAGCCTGCTAATACCACCATTAGCTGTAGATTGAACGTAGCATCGCCGTGCAATATATGACCATATTCATGACCGATGAGTCCGTATAGCGCCTCATCAGACAGTTTATCTAGCGCACCTTGGGTAACGACGAGTACCATATCTGAGCTATGGCGACCAGCGACGAAACCATTGATACCCTGCTCGTCAGGTAGCACGTACAAAATAGGGGTTTGCAAACCTGAAGCAATGGCCAGTTGTTGAGCGATTTCATAGTAGCGACGATAAACGGGCGGAAAATCGCGCTCGTCACGTACTGCTATATGACGTGAACTATAGCGAACCTTTTCTTCAGCTTCGTGTTGATGAGCGACTCCTTGACTGTGCTCCCATGCTTCTTGGCTGTTATCAATGAATAGCCTAACCGCCCCTACTCGCTGAGCAATAGCGCGGCCACCTGCTCGCAGGCGTCGATACTCTAAAAAACTACCACCAACGAAACTGCCTAACGTCAAGACAATGACCAGAACCAATACCCAGTAGTATATACCGCCTGTAAATACTGTCAGCAGTATAGACATGACAGCCAGTCCCACTGCCATATGAGCAAGTACAATCAGGAAAAACAGTCCATAAAGTAATAGACTGCGCCGCGTACGTATCCGCTGTTCACCAAAAAAATCCATCAGATTAGGCTGCCTAGAGTTCGCCAAAATTGTCTAAACCTTAGCCCATGTTTACAATCGGTGCCTGAGCAATCGCCTCTCTATCTTCGAATACCAACTGACTGAGTGGACGAAAGCCAAAAGTCGTACTAACGAGGTTATTCGGGAATACTTCGCGATCATTATTATAAAACATTACGCTGTCATTATAATGCTGACGGGCAAATCCGATGCGATTTTCCGTATTGGTTAGTTCGTCCATGAGTTCCTTGATCATACTATCGGCTTTGAGCTCTGGGTAGGCTTCGACGACAGCGGAAAATTGACCCAACGCTTTAGACAGCATACCTTCTGCTTTTGCAAACAGTGCCATATGCTCTAGCGAGTCTGGCTGATGCTTATTAGAGTCTTGTAGATCTTGAGCATGATTACGCGCGCTAATGACGCGAGTGAGTGTTTCTTCTTCATGACTCAAATAACGCTTGGCAGTTTCGACCAAGTTTGGAATCAGATCATGACGACGCTTTAGTTGCACATCTATTTGAGCAAAGCCGTTCTTTGCTTGGTTACGTGCGCGTACCAATCTATTAAAAATAGATACCCCAAACACAACTACCAACACCAAAAATGCAATGAATAGCCAAACAAACATCTTCATAATCAAACTCCAAGGTGTCTAGAATGTTAATAAAAAGTTAATACATTGTATTTTAACTCATATTAATCAATAAAACCTTAGAACTAGATCGGAACTATAAAGGAAATCGAACAGGAAATTAAATTGAAAACTACATAAGCAATTAGCTAACCATCAGACAAAAATTTGACCCAAAAAAAGCCCTTTACAATGAAGGGCTTAATACATTACAAATATGTCTTTGATACTTTATAAATATAATTATCAAATTTTAGGCAAAAAAAAGCGACTCCATCAGCACATCCTCGGCACACACTATAACTATTACCGTTGCTACCTTCCGGTCCTGGCGGGATTCATAGAACAATGTTGCGAGGCTACCAATGGAGCCACCAGTCGCAAATTATACAAGAAATTTTTAATTTTACAACCCCTATCTTAAAACTGTTTGCTTTAGGCCCTAAATAGCACTGTCATTTAGTTCATTAGCTCAGGTCCGCAATGTATGAGCACAAATTATATCAGTAACTTAGGTCACAAAATTCTCACAGCAACTTATATGAATTTTGCTATTTTAGTGAATGAAGTTGCACCCATGTCGATTTCTAGAGAACAATAGGGACAACTTTTCATGTATGAATGAGCGTTGATAATTGTCATTTATATATTATTAGAATCAACTTAGGAGATAATAATGAAAAATACTTTATTGAATAAAGCAGCACTAGCTTCTGGTACGGTTTGTCTCATGACAGCGATGATGGGTAGCGCCCATGCAGAGCCAACAGGCTATGATCAACTGACATTTCAGACAGAAATAAAAGAAGAGATTCAGAACGATGAAGTACGAGCCAGCTTGTACAAGAAAGCACAAGCAACTGACTCTAAGACTTTAGCTACAATGCTTAACACCTCAATCAACAATGCCATGAAAATCGCCAAGCGCTACCCTAGCGTGACCGTGAGCACAGGGCAACAGCGTACCTATCCACGCTACGACAAGAACGATAAAATCATTGGCTGGACAGGTCAAGCAAACATAGACTTAAAAAGCACAGACTTTTCAGCGACTAGCCAACTAATTGCTGATTTGCAAGAAACCTTGGTGATGGACAATCTTAATTTTGGTGTATCAGATACCAAAAAAGATGCTCTAGAGCAAAAATTAATGACCGAAGCTTCTCGCGCTTTTCAGCAGCAAGCTAAGAGCCTTACCCGCGCGTGGGATGCTCGTGGCTATCGCGTCGTCAATGTTAACCTAAACACAGGTAGCAACTATCCACGTCCAATGTATAGCGCTATGAGCATGAAATCAGGAATGGCAGACGAGTCAGTACCAAGCCAAAGCTTTGAGTCTGGCAACAGTACTATTTCGGTGACTGCTAACGGTACCATCGAGCTAACTAAATAAGACAGCTTATAGTTCAAATAAAATAAGTGATTCACATTAAAAAAGGCAAGCATCGTTAACGGTGCTTGCCTTTTTATTTTGCTAGCGATGTCTATTCATTATATTCAATCATTATTGAGACCATCATTGTGACTGAGCAACTTCCTGTTGACGCAGCTTTAGCATCAATTTTTGATACCAAGCTAGCTTTTGGTAAGCCAATAGCTGCGCAGCCTTTCTTTTGTTGTCTTGCAATGTGGTTGTATTTTGAATCACATATACAGTACGTGTGATTTGCTCAAGTGTTTGGCCAGTTTCGCTTTGTATAATGGCCTTAATTGTATGAGTACCTGGCAAAACATCAACAGTAGCAATAGACGCGCTCAAACCTTGTGCAACCTCTTTATCATCAAAATAAATACGGGCATTATCACCTGCCTGTAACGCAGGCTTAATCTGCACATTGACATCGATATTCTGTACGGGACGACGATAGGCTCTCTCTTCGCTAGGTTCAGTAATGGCTAACTGATAGTTTACTGGCGTGGTCACCTTAGTATTTATCGCAGGCGACTCAGTAGCAGTCACTGTCTGCGACGCATTTGATGATTGGCGACTTGTATTAGGATTGGTTGTCGTATTCAGACTAGTTGATCTGCTCGTCTCATTACCCGTCGTAATAGCCATTTGACTGACTTGTTTGCCAACTTGCTGCTCATAATCCTGTGGACGGTCGGTAAAGGTGACTTGACCGGTTTGCTCATCGACCACTTTGTAAATAGGTGCAGCATTCGTGAGAGATGTACAAAGACTAGCGAGAGCAACCGTAGTCCATAACCCAACTCTAATCCTACTCTTCAAGAAACTCGGTTTTGCTAATAAAGTCATAATCCATCAACCTAGATAGTGTCTACTATTAATATAATTTTATAAAACTATTATGCGTGAGTTTTGACATGAAATCAGTAGCGATTTCAAAGAAAATTCAGCAATTGGACTGATACACTTTATTAATACGCATAAAAAAACCAGCCAAGTTAACCTTAGCTGGTTTTGTGACTCAAAATAAATGAGTGTTTTAGCGACTAATTAGCAGCTGTAGTACATGTCAAATTCGACAGGGTGTACAGTTACGTTCAAACGTTGTACTTCTTCTTCTTTCAAAGCAATAAACGCTTCTAGCATGTCTTCAGTGAAGACATCACCTTTTAATAAGAAGTCATGATCGTCACGCAATGCTTGTAGTGCAACGTCTAAGCTCTCTGCAACCGTTGGGATTTGTGCTTCTTCTTCTGGTGGCAAGTCATACAAGTTTTTGTCCGCAGCTTCGCCTGGATGCATTTTGTTTTGGATACCGTCAAGGCCGGCCATCAACAATGCAGCAAACGCTAGGTATGGGTTAGCCGTTGGATCAGGGAAACGTGCTTCTACACGTACCGCTTTCGGACTGCTTACGTGTGGAATACGGATAGATGCTGAACGGTTAGATGCTGAATAAGCAAGTTTGATAGGCGCTTCATAATGTGGTACTAGGCGCTTATAGCTGTTCGTTGATGGGTTAGTAATCGCGTTCAACGCACGAGCATGCTTGATAATACCGCCAATGAAATACAATGCTGTTTCAGACAGACCAGCATACTCATCACCAGAGAATGTGTTTACACCGTCTTTTGAGATTGACATATGTACGTGCATACCTGAACCGTTATCACCAACGATTGGCTTAGGCATAAAGGTCGCTGTTTTGCCAAACTGATGCGCAACGTTATGAACAACATATTTCAATTGCTGAACTTCATCCGCTTTACGTACCATCGTGTTGAATGCAACACCGATTTCAGACTGGCAAGAAGCCACTTCATGGTGATGAACTTCAACCGAACCTTCACCAACGATTTCTTCGATACGTTCACACATAACAGCACGCATATCATGTGAGCTATCGATTGGTGGTACTGGGAAATAGCCGCCTTTCACACGTGGGCGATGCGCCATGTTGCCCCACTCGTAAGTCTCGTTAGTCGACCATGCTGCTTCTTCAGCCGTGATTTTATGACTAACGCCAGACATATCAACTGACCATTTAACATCATCAAATACAAAGAACTCAGGCTCTGGACCGAAGTAAGCAGTATCACCGATACCAGTAGACTTTAAATACTCTTCAGCGCGGCGTGCGATAGAGCGTGGGTCACGGTCATAACCTTGTAGCGTTGATGGCTCGATGATATCGCAAGTCACGACCACAGTCACCGCGTCAAAGAACGGGTCAACAAAAGCAGTTTCTGGATCAGGACGCAAGATCATATCTGACGCTTCGATACCTTTCCAACCAGCGATTGATGAGCCATCAAACATTTTGCCATCTTCCATAACATCTTCATCAACGGTATGCGCTGGAAAGCTGATGTGCTGCTCTTTGCCGCGTGTATCAGTAAAGCGAAAATCAACCCATTTAGCATTAGAGGATTGGATAAGATCTAATAGTTTATTCGACATGAATAGTCTCCGTTGTGTTGATCACGTAATTGCGATTTAAAATTATTAATATGATGTTCTTGTCCAAGAATGTCAGATGTGCTCTCAATACTAAAATAGCGCATTCGATATTATGCTTATTATCAGCACTATTTTGCGTATTAGTCAAGATGCTCATCTAAAGCGTTTACTCAATCAGACCAATATTTGTGCACATGGTCTAACATACGCCAATTCAATCCTAACGACATTCTAGCAATATACAACTCATAATGCTGAACTCTTCGGGCTCTTGTTAATAATTATTTTTAGACCAATTTCTTGGCTTTAAAAATAATCATAACAGCAATAATGCAAAGGCTATGCCAATGTATTGCCACTCTGATAACAGATATAGTTATAGATAGATTTAATTATCAATATTTACAGTGATTTATACGATTAATATCGTTATATATTCATTAATTCCCATCAAATTAATTTTTAGAATAGCACTTAATTAGAGCACCAGTTGAGAACCAAAGGCACTTAATTGGTGCAAATACAAATATATTTATTATTGAAATGCTATTTTATAGTGCAATGTTAATAGCTGAATTTATAACATTGTCTCTGACTACATTATTTTATGCGTCAAAAAAATAATAAAAAATATGTTTTTACTTGGTGCTTACTTAGATAGCCCGTACCCTACATTTGATAGAAAACAAAATAGTGGTAAGATAACCGCGCGCAATAACCTCCTCTGTTATAGTCAGAGCTGCTTGTGTTCGGCAATCAAGTGACTCGATAACAGTGAGAACAAATTTCATGTTAAAAATATAATAAAACTGATAAGTTGAAGACTTAATGATTTTGATGATCGATAATTACGATAGCTTTACGTACAATATCGTACAGTACTTCGGCGAGCTAAAGCAGGACATCACTGTCTGGCGTAATGATCAGGTCAGCATTGAGCAGATTAAAACCCTCGCACCTGATGTCATTGTGATTGGCCCAGGTCCGTGCGATCCTGACCGTGCGGGTATTTCGCTGCAAGCCATTGAGGCATTTAAAGGGATTATTCCTATACTGGGTATTTGTTTGGGTCATCAAGCGATCGGTCAAGCCTTTGGCGGTCAAGTGGTCAAAGCCGGCGAAGTCATGCATGGCCGCTTATCAGCTATCTATCACAACGAGCAAGGTGTGTTTGCTGGATTACCTAACCCGTCACAAGTTACGCGCTATCATTCACTCGTCATTGACAAGACAAGCCTACCAGACTGCCTTGAACTCACCGCATGGACACAAAATGCCGATGGTAGTATTGAGGAAATCATGGGTATTCGCCATAAGGCGTTTACTGTAGAAGGTGTTCAGTTTCATCCTGAGTCGATATTGAGCGAAGCAGGTTACCAATTGCTCAATAACTTTTTACAGACTCATGGCTTGGCTACCCTGACATCCGATGAGCTACCGCAAGTTGGTTAAACTTGACTAAAAACACCTTGGTAAAAAATACTGCTTTCATAAGCCCATGCCAAATTTCATACAGATTCACATAAAAAATAATAGTAAGTGAGACTACAATGAGTACAACAAAAATAGAAGAAACGCACACGCCAGAGAGTATTGCAAAATTGTCTGACGAGCAAACGCATCAATTGCTAACCACAGCTTTGGGTAGAATATTTCAACACATTGACTTAACCTTTGATGAGATGTATCAAGTGATGCTGATTATCATGCAAGGTAGATGTAGCGACGCTATGATGGGCGCTATCTTGACGGGATTACGTATGAAGGGCGAATCCATTGATGAGATTACTGCATCTGCCAGTGCCATGCGTGCACTAGCCGCCAATATTGAACCAAAGAACTGTGATTACTTGGTAGATATCGTTGGTACTGGCGGTGATGGTGCTAACTTGTTTAATGTCTCGACTGCATCGGCATTGGTTGTTGCGGCAGCTGGTGCACAAGTTGCTAAGCACGGCAATCGCGGCGTCTCGACCAAATCGGGTAGCTCAGACTTACTTGAGCAAGCAGGTATCAGTCTTGCATTAACTCCAGATCAGGCAAAAGACTGTATCGAAAACCAAGGTATCGGGTTTTTATTTGCACCCAATCATCACAGCGCCATGCGTTATGCCAACCCTGTACGCCGTGAATTAAAAGCACGTACCATCTTTAATATTTTGGGCCCATTGACCAACCCTGCTGGCACGCCAAACTTAGTCATCGGTGTATTTACCGCGCAGTTATGTGAGCCGATTGCTAAGGTGATGAAAAACTTAGGCGCACGTCATGTCATGGTAGTAGGCGCAAAAGATGGTCTTGATGAAATCAGTCTTGCGACTTCGACCACAGTCGCTGAGCTAAAAGATGGCGAGATATCAGTCTATGATATGATGCCAGAAGATGCGGGTATCGAGTCCCAAACTCTTATCGGCCTAGATGTCGACTCTCCAGCACAAAGTTTAGATCTGATTCGTGCTGCGCTATCTGGAGCCGACACTCATGACCGTGCTGTACTTAAAGCACGTGACATGATTGCGCTAAATGCAGGTGCCGCGATATACACCGCAGGGCTTGCCAGCAACTACCCTAACGGTGTTAGCCGAGCACAAAAAATCATTCAAAATGGCGATGCTTTACTCAAACTTGAGTCTTTAGCCAACTATACCCAACAGCTAGTCGCTCAAGGTTAATCTATACGCATTTATATACTGTCTATAGTCAAAGAAATTTAAAAAAAATAACAGGCAGCCGACCGCAGATTGTACAAGTCGTACATCTAAGAAGGACAACGTCGTAGCCATTTAGTAGTTATTAACAGCTTGCTGACTATATTTACATTTAACGATATTCGGATACCAGTATGACCACAACTCATTCAGACATACCATCAGTGCTACAGCGCATTGTCGCCACCAAAGTAGAAGAAGTAAAAGCCGCTCGCGAAGCATTGTCTCTAGAGGACTTGAAAGCACAGGTCGCAGCTGATGATAAACCGCGTCGAGGTTTTGCCGCGGCATTACGTGCTGCTGGCACTAAAGAAAATGGTATCGGTATCATTGCTGAGATTAAAAAAGCCTCGCCGTCTAAAGGCATTATCAATCATAACTTTACCCCTGCTCTATTTGCGCAGCAGTATGAGCAAGCGGGCGCTGGTTGTCTGTCTGTATTGACCGATCGTGATTACTTTCAGGGCGATGACATCTATCTTGTTCAGGCGGCTAATACCTCAAGCTTACCGATATTACGTAAAGACTTTATGATTGATGTCTATCAAATCTATCAATCTTACCTAATGGGCGCTGACTGCATCCTCCTCATTATGGCTTGCCTAGATGATGCGCAAGTACAAGAGCTACATGCACTCAGTATTGAGCTTGGTATGGACGTATTGATAGAAGTGCATACCCAATCTGAGCTTGAGCGTGCGCTACAATTGCCACGTTCAGTACACAATATCTACGGTATCAATAACCGTGATTTGAATACCTTCGATGTTGACCTGCAAACCACGCTTGATCTCAAGAAAATTTTAAACGATGCCCTCGCTGCTGATAGCGCTGAACAAAAACCACTTATCGTGACCGAGAGTGGTATTCATAGCAGTGATGATATTCGTCTTATGCTAAATAACGAGATTCAGCACTTTTTGATCGGTGAGCAATTTATGAAAACTGATCATCCAGGGCAAGCGTTACAATCATTACTTGCGGGCGTCGTAGCAGACGGGTAAAGTAACTCAATAATTTATGCTTAAATATATGCTAATAGCTTCAACAATGTCTATGCTATATACATAGTTCAATCAACCATTCATCAATCAACGATACGTTAACTTTTATGTCAAACTCTCTGTTTTCAAAAGAAATGCAAGACCAGCTCAAAGAACTCAAAGGCCAGCTGAGCAAGGGCCGTGATACCAATTCACCTGAAGGTGAGAATCAAAAGCCGACTGAGCCAGTGTCGCTACCGACTCAAAAGCAAGTAAAAAAGACAGTCAAGCAGCTAGATAGTGAACATATCGATGACGATAAAGTTCTGTTTATGCAAGCCATGCATGGTGTCAATCAGCTAGAAGACAAAAATGTCCGCTCACCTGCCAGCGCAACTAAAGCAGGTAAGCCTGATGCAGCGACACTATCAAAACGTGCTGCGGCTCAAGGTAGTGAAGCCAGGGATCTAGGTGCAGGCTTGTCAGATATGCAAGCACTACTGAACCCTGTTGCTGCTGAAGCTTATTTGTCTTATAAGCAACCAACACTGCAAAATAAAATCTTTGATCAGCTCAAAAAAGGCAAGCTGCGTTGGTATGACGCGGTAGATATCCATGGCTGTACGATAGAAGAAGCTCGCGAAGCGATGACTCAACTGTTGAGCCAAGCCAAGCAGAAAAACGAAACTATGGTAAAAATCGTCCATGGTAAAGGTAGCGAAGCGATTCTAAAAACCTGTATCAATGGCTGGTTACGTCAATTGCCAGAAGTACTAGCGTTTTGTTCTGCACCACCAAAAGATGGTGGTAACGGTGCTGTACTAGTACTACTTAAAAAACCTAAAGCAGATGGCGAATAGGTCTATTGTTAGTGATACGGTACTACATAAAAAGGACTGCTTATTTGCAGTCCTTTTTCTATCAATCATTTATGGTCTAGACGTAGACTGCAACGATGTTTCCTTCAATGAACGCTCTCTTTAATGTACATTCCATTTAATGTTAGCTTCTCATTCTGCATTAATATCTTGACTTGAGCTCCTTCTAATTAGCAAAGCGAAATCACTATGAATATACAGACTATTGAAAATACCAACGAGCTAGAACAGCAAATTGCTGCACTGATTACCATTGAACCAAGGTTTGCTCCTGTCCATAAGCAGGTCGGTACACCTAATCTTAGGCATAATGCAGGTGGGTTTGAGCAGTTGATGAGAGCGATGGTTGGTCAGCAGTTATCAGTTGCCGCCGCTGCCAGCATTTGGAAACGGTTGGTTGATGCAGAATTAATCACTCCGCAAGCGATACGCGAAGCGACAGATGATACTTTGAAGACACAAGGATTGTCTAAGCAAAAAACTCGTTATGTACGCTCTTTAGTGGATCATAATATAGACTTTGCAGCCTTAGAAACTTTACCAAATGAAGATGTCATAACAACCTTGACAGCTGTGACAGGCATTGGGCGCTGGACAGCTGAGATGTATTTACTATTTTCGCTAAAACGTGCAGACATACTCGCTGTCGATGATTTGGCCATTAAAGTTGCAGCCATGGAGTTATTAGGCTTAGCAGAGCGCCCAACACCCAAGCAGCTAAAGGACTTAACTCTGCACTGGTCACCTTATCGCAGCGCTGCCAGTCTATTGCTTTGGTCGTACTACGGCTCATTACGTGATAAAACTGCAGTACCTTTATAACTAATAGAGCAAAAAACATAGCTAGTGTTATTCACTACCATTCGTGAGCAAAGAGTCTCTTTTAAGGCTGGTTCCATATAGAAAAGCCAGACTTGTTTTTAGTGTGCTTAAACTTACTTTTTCTTAGCATATGACTTTTATGCTTTAGTGCCTTAAGCGCACCACTTCTGCAGACGGTCGCCATAGAGAATTTGTGGTGACTTGCAACATCATTTTTAGCCTTGTCGCTATCTTTACGAATATTAACGCCATCGTCGTTGTAATCTTTCCTGTATACGCTTGTGTTTACTTCCTTGTTATCAGACACTTCATTATTAGCAGAGTTACTACTGTTATCTGATTCATTTCCTTCTGCTGATTCATCAGTGCTACTTCCCACATGATGTTCAAGCTCCGTTTGATTAACAATCAACTGCTGAGTCGGCAATGCATGTTCTACTTTATATTTCGCGACTTTCTTTAATATATCGACAAACAAAGCGTTTTGTTTGTCATAGAACTCAATGATACCAATAGCATTCACATAAGCTTGCAACTGAATAACATAGCAATCTTGGCGCAGCTCCAAAATATTGACCTGATTCCATTCTTGATTGGTCAAATCATGCTCTTTTATAAATTCATCCAAGTCATTAACCATTTTGAATATTACGTCAAGATCAGCGGTACGCTTAATATATAAGTAATGGAAAAAACGAAACATATCGCGAGAGGTAAAGTTTTCGATTTGCATCGATGAAAAATCACCATTTGGTACCGTAACAATCGTCCGCGACAAGGTCCGTACACGCGATGAGCGAATACCAATGTCGATAACTGTGCCTTCATAAGTACCGAATTTACAGTAGTCACCGATACGCACAGGTGAATCTGCCACCACTACAACACTACCAACTAGGTTTTCGATCGTCTTTTGCGCACCAAGAGCTAACGCCAAACCACCCACACCCAGTGCCGCAATACCAGTGGTCAAATCAAAACCCAAATTGCCAAAAATAACAATCACTGCAAATATCAGTAATAGCGCTTTGACAACCTTGCGCAGCAGTCCCAAAATTGAGACACGCTCAGTATAGTTTTTCTTGTAGCTTAGATTTACCGCTCGAGTAAATATCGCATCGATCACTCGTAATAGTAGCCAAGTCAGCGCCAACCAAGAGGCTATATCCGTAAAGCGATTGACTGGCTCACGTAGTGTCACCGATACGCCTGCATAAACCATCACCTCTGATAGTATCAGCGCCATGATCACGACAGATAATGGCAATATTACCTTGTTAGGTAATGGCAATGGCGTACCACGCAAGTACGGATAAACAATCCTTAATAAATGGTACAGCAACCATACCGCGACATAAGTGAGTACAAAGCTGGTCACAATCATAGTAAGCGCGGCGACCAAATCAGCTAGTTGATAGCCGAAAAGCTTTTTGCCATCTAAAGAATCAACCGTATAGCGAGAGACTAAGGTCGGCTCAGTATTTTCTATCACTTCTGGTACTGAGGTCAGCGTATCGCTAGAGAACTGCCAATATTGTTCGTTTTGTTTTGAGACCACCCTTTCTAGCAATAGCGGGACGCTTCGCTCCCCGATATTAATTACACCGACATTTTCTTGGCTGGGTGGCAGTTGGTCTGTTAGATTACCCTCAGGTGAATTGCTAATCTGTAGATCCGGCTGAAAACGCCCTCCTGCATCCAGTGCCTGTTTAAACTGTCTCACAACGGTCGTTGGGTTATCGGACTTAGATAAGTTGAGATAATTACTTGCCAGCAAATAATCATTTTCGCCCAGCGCACTGATAAACCCTTGTACCGTATGACGCGGCGTATCTCGGCCAAACGAATCAGGCAATGGTGTACTTACGGTCTCTCCACTACTGTCATTACCCACTCCAAGCGCACCAGCCTCGACAGCATAAGCATTATTTGGCAAGGCAATGCTCAACAGCATAGTCAATAATAACATTGCGACTATAAATGGCATTTTAGTAATAGCAGAGAATAAATTAGGCGAAGGACTGGGAGTCAGATTATGCTTGATAGACAAAACAAACCTCTTAGTTTAAAAATGGCATGATAGATTGACAGGTGACGTCCATACTATAGTAACAATTATTTATAACAGCAGTACTTTTGATTACGCAATTTTGTAGCTAACTGTATTGGTATTTGATTTTTTACTCTATGTGCATTTCTAATAATAAGTATTTATTAAGACAGCTTTCTCTTATAAAACTAAGAAGATGCTCATAAAATATTTAGGTAAATTAATTTTTAATAGAC